>DVFQ01000019.1 GCA_018713185.1 Candidatus Copromonas avistercoris (nom. illeg.)
GAAAATTGATTTGTACATGGACCAGGTTACCACGTTTATGGAGGATCGCCTGGGAGCTTTAAAACGCTATCCGGAGGATAAGGTTCTTACAAAAACGATGATCAACAATTACGCGAAGAATAATCTGCTCCCTTCTCCTGTAAGAAAAAAATATACGCAGGAGCATATTCTTCTGCTGATTTTTATTTATTATTTTAAAAACCTGCTGAATTTTAATGATATCGAAACGGTTCTTTCCTATATTACGGAGCATCATTTCGGCGAGGCGAAGGTTCCCCTTTCCCGCGTGTATTCGGAGATTTTTTCCATGGAACATGGCCAGATGGAACGTCTCCAGGAGGATGTAAGAGAGAAATTCAAGACCGCCCAAACCGTTTTTACCGATACGGAGCCGCCGGAGCGAGACGCGCTTCAGCTGTTTGCCTTCGTCTGCGAGCTGGCCTTTGACGTCTACCTAAAAAAACAGATGATCGAACGGCTCACCGACCAGATCCGGGCGGAAACGCAGCCGCCGAAAAAAAAGTAACGATTCTCAAAAGGAAAGAGATGCAAAAACCTGTGACAGACCGCGCCATGCGGCACGTCCGGAGCTTTTGCATCTCCTTTTTATTTTCCTTTTCTAATCTTCCTTTTCCCTTCGTTCTTCCTTATTTCTTTCCAGTATTTTTCTGCCGGATTCCTCTGTCCTACTTCTTTTCCGGCTCCTCCCCCTCATAGCCTAATCGCGTAAATACCAGATCGTACCCGTCGTTTCCATAGTTCAGCGAACGGTTCACGCGGCTGATGGTCGCCGTAGATGCTCCCGTCCGTTCCGCAATGTCCAGATACGTTTTCTTCTCTCTCAGCATCTTCGCCACTTCGTACCGCTGGGAAAGAGACAGCAGCTCATTTACCGTACACACATCTTCAAAAAACGCATAGCACTCTTCCGGAGTTTTCAAGGTCAGGATCGCCTCAAACAAATGGTCGACCGCCTCTGTTTTGATTTTTTTATTCATGACCGTTTTCCCCATTTCCCTTGAGATTTATTTAGTATTTTAACACATTAAAGTTTTTAAGTCCAGTCTTTTAGGGAAAAAGCGTAAATTTTAAAGCATGAATTTTTCGATCACCTCTGCCACCCCGTCGTCATTGTTGGATGATGTGATATAGTCCGCCTCCTTGCGCAGGGAAAGCACCGCGTTTTCCATCGCCACCCCGAGCCCCGCGTAGCGGATCATAGACAGGTCGTTATAGCCGTCCCCGCAGGCGATCATCCTCTCTTTGGAAATCCCCAGATGCCCCAGAAGCCGCTCCAGACTCTGGGCTTTATCGATCCCTTTCGGCAGGATCTCCAAAAAATACGGATCCGACCGGTAAACGCTGAAATTCTTTCCCAGGGCCGCCTTCACCCGCGGCTCTACCATGGCTAAATACCCGCCGTCGTCCACAAACAAAAACTTCGGCACCTCAAAGGTCAGGTAAGAACGGATATTCTCAATTTCCACCAACGGAGCATGATTGATCTTACTTTCCAGCATACAATAAGGGCATTCCGCGTCGTTGGTCAGCAGCCGTTCCCCCTCATAGGTTAAAAAGGCCACCTGGTTCTCATCTGCCAGCTCCATGATCCGCTGATTGGATTTTGCCGGGAGCATTCGGGAAAAAATCGTCTCTCCCGACGCGCAGTCAATCATCGTCCCGCCGTTAAAAGATAAAATAAATCCATGATAATTCCCAAGGCAAAGCTCCTTTGCCAAGGGCGTCACTCCCATGGTCGGCCGGCCGGAGGCTAAAACGACCCTCTTTCCCCGCCTCTGCGCCTCCATAATCGCCGCCTTCGTCCTGGGCGTGATGATTTTTTCCCGATTCGTTAACGTCCCATCCAGATCCAGGACAATTATTTCATACGGCTGTTTTTGCATATCGGCTCCATTCCTCTCCGCCGCCAACCGGCGGTTTTATTTTTCGGAAATCCCACGGTTCTATTCCCTGGAATCCCGCGTTTCCATTATTCTTTCCCGGAAAGATCCGTTTCTCTGATTTTCTTTCTTATTTTTAACAGCGACGACGGTGAAACGGAAAGCTCGTCAACGCCCATTTTAAGAAATGTTTCCGTCAGCTGGGGATCCGCTCCCATTTCTCCGCAGATTCCTACCGTACAGCCGGCGGCATGGGCGTTTCTCACCGTCATCTCAATCAGACGCAGGACCGCCGGATGCCTGGGATCATAAAAAGGCTCCAGCCGCTCGTTTTGCCGGTCCACGGCCAGCGTATATTGCAGAAGGTCGTTGGTGCCGATGCTAAAAAAATCCACTTCCTTCGCCAGAACGTCGCTCATGACAGCCGCCGCCGGCGTTTCGATCATAATTCCAAGGGATACCTTTCCTGTCGGAATTTCTTCCGCCCTCAGCTCCTCCTGGACCATGGCGGCGATCCGCTTCGCCTCCTTCACCTCCCAGCAGGACGCGATCATCGGGAACATAATAGAAACCGTCCCGTAAGCGCTGGCACGATAGATCGCCCGAAGCTGGGTCTTAAAAATATCCGTCCGGGTCAGGCAAATCCGGACCGCCCGGTATCCCAGCGCCGGGTTCGCCTCCTCGCCGAGGCCAAAATAAGCGGCCTGCTTGTCGGCTCCAATATCCAGAGTCCGGATAATGACTTCCTTTCCCTGCATCCGGAGAGCCGCGTCGCGGTAGGCCGAAAACTGCTCCTCCTCCCCCGGAAAATCCTCCCGGCCCAGATATAAAAATTCGCTGCGGAACAGTCCGACTCCCGCCGCCCGGCAGCGAATGGCGTCCTCAATATCCTGTCCGTTTCCCACATTGGCATAAAGCCGGATCCTGCGGCCGTCCGCAGTAATATCCTCCTGTCCGATCAGTGAAAGAAGCTCCTGCTGCCGGCGCTCCAGCTCCTCCCTCTTTTTTTGCAGAAACACTTCCGTTTCCGGATCCGGGTCCACATAAAGGGTCCCATCCTCTCCGTCCAAGATCACGTATCGGCCCTCCCAATCCTCCGGCACCGATACCGCCGTTAAAGCCGGAAGCGACATGGATCTGGCAAGGATCGCCATATGGCAGTTGACAGAGCCCTGCTCCGTCACAAGGCCTAAGAGCTTTGAACGGTCAAACTGCACTGTGTCGCTGGGCAAAAGCTCCTCCGCGGCAAGAATTACCGGTTCCTTTAACAGCTCGGAAACCGCCGGTTCTCCTGCCCGCTCTTTTTGTTCCCTGGCAAGGGCCCGCAGCAGACGGTCCGTCACGTCCCGAACGTCCGCCCCCCTGGCTCTCATATACTCATCCAGCAGCTCTGAAAATTGCTTTTCAAAATATTCTCCGGCAGACGCGGCGGCAAACTCCGCGTTCATCCGTTCGCCTTCAATCCGTCCAGTGACAAAATTCCCGTATTCCTCATCCTCAAGCAGCATTTGATGGGCCGCGAAAATCGCCGCGCTGCCCGCTCCGGCTTTCTTTTCCGCCTGTTCATACAAATCCTGTAATTCTTTTATGGCATGCTCCCGCGCGTTTTGAAAACGCAGAAGCTCCAAAGACACATCCGCCGGCTCCGACCGGTCCGCCGTCTGCCGTTTCCTCCGATAATAAAAAAGCCGTCCGGCAGCAATCCCGCCCGACACGGCCATTCCTTTTCTAATCTCCATCGATGTACCGCCCCATTCCTTTGCCTGCTCCTATTCTATACTGAAATCCAGTTCCCGTCAACCGCGTCCCGGTTTCACTTAGCTTCGCCTACAAGCCGGTTTCACTTAGTTTCGCCGCTCCTCCCCTACAGGGCCATTTTTACGGTTTCATCCTTATTCCTTCCCTCTCCCTTTTCGCCATACAGTATTTTCCAGATCATTTTTCACCGGACAGCGTTTTCCGTCATACTATGACCTATGAGGACTGATTCTGGAGGATCTTATGAAAAAAATCGTATGCAGTCTATTGGCCGGAGGCCTTCTCCTTGGAGCGCTCACCGGCTGCGGACAGGAAACGGAATCGAAGATTCCCGTAACTTTAAATGAAGTCGCCCACTCCATTTTTTACGCTCCCCAATACGCGGCCATCGAGCTGGGCTATTTTGAGGAGGAGGGCATTGACCTCACACTCATCAACGGAAACGGAGCCGATAAGGTAATGACCGCTTTGATTTCCGGCGACGCCGATATCGGATTTATGGGGTCCGAAGCCTCCATCTATACCTATGCGGAGGGGGCTGAGGATTACGGCGTCAACTTTGCCCAGCTGACCCAGCGGGCAGGAAATTTTCTTGTGGGAAGGAAGCCGGAGGCGGACTTTAAGTGGGAGAATCTGCTGGGTACGAAGGTATTAGGCGGCCGGGCCGGGGGAATGCCCCAGATGGTTTTTGAATATATCTTGAAGAAAAACGGCATCGATCCCAAAACCGATCTGACCATCGACCAAAGCATCAGCTTCGGGCTGACGGCGGCCGCTTTCACCAATGACGACTCTGATTACACCGTCGAATTTGAGCCCTTCGCCACCAGCCTGGAGGAAGAAGGCGCCGGCTATGTGGTGGCTTCTCTGGGAACCGATTCCGGCTATGTTCCCTATACCGCCTACTGCGCGAAAAAGAGCTACTTGGAACAAAACCCGGAAATTATCCAAAAATTTACCAATGCGATTCAAAAGGGACTGGATTACGTCAATTCCCATACGCCGGAAGAAATTGCCGAAACCATCCAACCGCAGTTTAAAGAGACAAAGGTCGATACCATCGCCACAATCGTAAAGCGGTACAAGGATCAGGACACCTGGAAGGGCGATACGATTTTTGAAGAGGAAAGCTTCGATCTTCTGCAAAACATCCTGGAAGAGGCAGGCGAACTGGAAAGCCGGGTTCCCTACGAGGATCTTGTCACTACGGAATTCGCAAAAAAGGCGGCCCAGTAACCTAGACAATCGCCGGAGCAATCAAGCGCCGGGCGGCAGTCTGGCAGCAAGCGGCAATGTGACAAAACCTGCAAAAAGGCGGCCCCGCAGGAATCTGCGGGGCCAAAAGCATTCCAAACTGCATCCCTATGCCAGGCGGAGCGCTTCCAAAAGCTGTTTTAAATAATCCAGATATCCCGCCTCTTTTACGTCTCCGGACGCCAAAATCTGGATGCGGCCCAGCTCCTCGCCGCCCATCCGGTATGTCAAATATCCCAGCACATCTCCTTTCTTAACCGGCGCTTCAACGGCTTTGGGAAGTTCCAGTTCCTTCTCAATATCCGAAAAGGATTCCCCATTTACGCCCAAAAAAGAAAAGATACCGGCATATTCCGCTCCAACGGATTCCTCCACTCCGTTTTCCACCGGAATTTTGGAAAGCGCCGGCGGCTCTTCATCCCGGTACATCCGGCACCGGCCGAATCCGTAATTTAAAAGCGTGACCGCGTCCTCAAACCGGGTCTTATAATCCGGGGCCGCCATGATCGCGGCGATCAATTC
>DVFQ01000020.1 GCA_018713185.1 Candidatus Copromonas avistercoris (nom. illeg.)
CAAATTATAACACAGGCAAAAAACGGATTCAAGGCCGTTCAAGAATTTTTAATAATTTGTAACAAATGGGTAATAAATGGAAAGGAATATCAGCCGAAAGGAGAAGAATGATCATGGATAAAACGAAACTGGTGGAACTGGCGCTGGAAGCCAGACATTTTTCTTACTGCCCCTATTCCGGATTTGCGGTAGGAGCGGCGCTGCTGTGTGAGGATGGGACCGTTTATACCGGCTGCAATATCGAAAACGCGGCTTTTACGCCCACAAGCTGCGCGGAACGGACGGCATTTTTTAAAGCGGTCAGTGAGGGGAAACGCTCCTTTTTGGCAATCGCGGTAGTCGGCGGGCCGTCGGAGCGGGAACCGGAGGACTTCTGCGCTCCTTGCGGCGTATGCCGGCAGGTCATGATGGAATTCTGCGATCCCAAAGCGTTTCGGGTGATCCTCGGAAAGAAGGATCTGGAATATCGGGAGTACACGCTGGAAGAAATCCTTCCCTTGGGATTTGCGGGAGAAGAGGTAAACCGGAAATAGCAGTGAGAATGGGAAAGAGCGGCGGGAGCGGGGAATCGTTTCGAGCGCTGGAAAGAGCGGCGGGAACGGGGACTCGTTTTGAGAGCCGGAAAAGCGGAATCAATGGGAGAGGAGAAATGCCATGACATATAAAGAAGTTTTAAGCAGGGTCGATCATACGCTTCTGCGTCCGGAGGCCACATGGGAGCAGATCGGGGCGTTATGCGACGACGCGGTCCGGTTTCAGACGGCGTCGGTCTGCATCCCGCCCTGTTATGTGAAACAGGCCGCGGAATACCTGGAGGGACGGATGCCGGTGTGCACGGTGATCGGCTTCCCCAACGGCTATAATGAAACGGATGTAAAAATGTATGAAGCGGCGGGAGCGGTGGGCGCCGGCGCGGGAGAAATTGATATGGTGGCCAATATCGGCTGGATCAAAGCCAGGGAGGATGGGCGGATCCTGGAGGAGATCAACCGGATTAAGGCGGTCTGCGGAGAGCGGATCTTGAAAGTGATCATCGAGACCTGTCTGCTGACGGAGGAGGAGAAGATCCGCATGTGCCGGATCGTATCGGAATCCAGGGCCGACTTTATCAAGACTTCCACTGGTTTCGGCACGGCGGGGGCAACCTTTGAGGATGTGGCGCTGCTGAAGGCCCATATGGCTCCCGAGAAACAGATCAAAGCGGCAGGCGGCATTTCAGGATTTGCTGATGCGGTAAAGTTTTTGTCCTTGGGCGCGGACCGGCTGGGCACCAGCCGTCTTGTGGAGCAGGCAAAAAAGGAGGCGGATCTGGATGGGCAGATTTAAACGGGTTTTTGTAATCGTGATTGACTCCCTGGGCGTCGGCCCAATGCCGGACTCGGAAAAATTCGGCGATGTTGGGGTCGATACGCTGGGACATATCGCAGAGCACATGGAGCATTTTCAGATCCCCAACCTGGTCCGGCTGGGGCTAGCGAATCTGCATCCGCTGAAAGGAATCGCGGCTTTGGAGCGCCCGGAGGGATATTACGGGAAATTAAGAGAGACCAGCAATGGAAAGGATACCATGACCGGACACTGGGAGATGATGGGCGTTTATACCGCGAAGCCGTTTAAAACCTTTACGGATACTGGATTTCCGCCGGAACTGATCGCCGAGCTGGAAAAACGGACCGGCCATAAAGTGATAGGAAATAAAAGCGCCAGCGGAACGGAAATCTTAGACGAGCTGGGGGAAGAGGAGATCGCCACCGGCCATATGATCGTTTATACGTCCGCCGATTCCGTGCTGCAGATCTGCGGAAACGAGGAAACCTTTGGACTTAAAGAGCTGTATCGGTGCTGCGAGATCGCCAGGGAGCTGACCATGAAGGAGGAATGGCGCGTCGGGCGGGTGATCGCTAGACCATATGTTGGAAAAAAACGGGGAGAATTTGTCCGCACCAGCAACCGTCATGATTATGCCCTTCCCCCCACCGGCACCACGGCATTGGATCTTTTAAAAGAAAATGGGTTTGATGTGATTTCCGTGGGAAAGATCCGCGATATTTTCGACGGAATGGGAATTACGGAGGCCTTTAAATCGAAAAGCTCCGTTCACGGGATGGAGCAGACCATTGAACTGGCCGGACGGGATTTCAACGGCCTTTGCTTTGTGAATCTTGTGGATTTTGACGCGTTGTGGGGACACCGGAGAAATCCCGTGGGCTATGGAGAGGAGCTGGAACGGTTCGACGAGAAGCTGGGGCTTTTGCTGCCGCGGCTGACGAAAGAGGATCTGCTGATCATCACGGCGGATCATGGAAATGATCCCACCTATACGGGAACTGATCATACGCGGGAAAAGGTTCCGTTTCTGGCCTGGTCCCCGTCCTTTACGGGAAGCGGCCCCATGGAAGAGCAGGATACCTTCGGCGTGATCGGCGCGACCATTTTGGAAAATTTCGGATTGGAGCCGAAAGAAGGGATGATTGGGAAGTCTGTTCTGGGGCGGATGGGGTAAAATTTACAACCGAAAACGAGCGGAAAACCAATCGTAAAAAAATACGATTGATACAGACTGAAGACAAAAGCCCCATATCGGGCCGGTTTTTGCCGGTTAGACTTGGGGCTTTAAATTGTCCAATTAATTTTTTATCTCGGGGTAAGTTGACTGCTTATCCAGAAGGAGGATTTGTCTATGTCCAGTATCGAGGCGTTGCTTCAAACTATGTAATCAAAGTTTGAAACACAAAATTTTCGGTTAATGCACCCTTGAATTCGGTAAATAACAGATTGCCTTCGCCAAAGGCAGTCGGCGCGAGCTGCGCCAGCCGGCGGAGCAGGTCCATATCTACCAGATAGATCTTAAAGGCAGAGAGGTCATCATAAGCAGCGATAGGCAGGCCGGGAGCTGTGCTGCGGCAGATTTTATGCACAAGCCGGGCATCCACATCCCTTGCCTCTGTCCACATCTTATCAGATTCCGGCGTACCTCCGGTCACATAGTACATCTTCAGTTTTTCATACAGAGGATTAAAGAAGGCGTCGGGGATCGGCTCAATGGTGCTTATTGTATTCAGATAATTTGCCCAGTTCTCATCCCTATTGGACAATAGAAATTCGGTGAAGGTCATGGGGTCAATCTGCATAAAATTGATCTTGCCTACCGGGAAAGAAGAAGGTTTTGCTAAGGCAATACCCAGGAGAGAACCGGCGCAGGCAATATGATACTGCGTGCATTCTCACAAAAATACTTCATGGAATTGATGACCTTTGGGCAGTCCTGTACCTCGTCGAAAATAATGAGGGTATTTTCTGGCATAATCTTCTGACCACTTGCCAGAATCAGATTCTGCAAAATCCGGTCTACATCTTTTGTGGTTTCAAAAAATTGCTTGTATTCCCTTCATAAGGTAAGCCGGTATTTTCTATCTTGTTTTTCGTTCTTTTTGTCCAATTCTGCATTGATGTAATTCATATGCCAATAAAGTTTTTGAAACACTTTATCTGGATAGGTACC
>DVFQ01000021.1 GCA_018713185.1 Candidatus Copromonas avistercoris (nom. illeg.)
TGCTTCCCTTGACCAGGCGAACGTCAATATCTTCCGGAAGGATTTTTTTGTAATGGGCCCACAGATCGTCTAACGTCTGTCCCGGCAGCAGCCGGTTATTGGCGATCAGCCAGGCCTTTTCCGGCATAACATTCGCCTGGGCGCTTCCGCCCGCCATTGTAACCGCTGTCGTTGTGCGGATCATCGCATTATAGCCCCGGTCTTCCGCTAAAAGGGGAAGAAGCTCCGCCCAATTTTTCCGCACATCTTTGCAAAGTTCCGCTAAATGCTTATCTTTCATAAAGGGAACCGTCGCTTCCAGCTGTTTCACCGCCGCTTCCGTCAAAACCGGCTCCATGGGATTTGCTTCCAAAATGCAGGCGACTTCTCCGATTCGTCCTAAAGCGCTGTGTTTTCCAGGCGTCGCTGAATGGCCGCCGCCGTCGATTTTTGAAAATTCAAAATCCGCATATCCCTTTTCACATGTGAAAATAAAACCATATTGACTGCCGTCGGCGGTTTTCTGGATTCCTCCGCATTCATCGATCAAACAGCCCAGCTGCACATTCCGTCTGCGCAGTTCATCGGCGATCAGCTGTGCCGCCGGTTCCGGACCGCCCATAATCTCTTCATTATATCCAAAAGCGAAATAAAGATCATATTCCGGTTCAAAGCCCTCTGCGATCAAAAGCTCCAGCGCGTCCATATATGCCTGGATATTGCACTTGGAATCCGTAGAACCTCTTCCCCATACAAATCCATCCGCAATCTCACCGGAGAAGGGCGGATACTTCCACATCGACCAGTCCCCCTCTGGAACAACATCCTGATGAGCCGTCATCATCAACGGAAGCTGGCTGCTTTTTCCATTTCCTTTCCAGGTATATAAAAGGCCGGCCCGCCCGATCACTTCTCTCGTCATCTTCTGATGCACAAGCGGATACGCCTCCTCCAGATAGGCGTGAAGCTTGAGAAACGCTTCTATGTCCATTTTCTCCGGATCCGCGTTGGATACCGTCGGAATCTGGATCATCTTTCTCAAATGTTCCATAAATAAATTGTTGTCGTAAGTCATATTTATCCCCTTTCATTTCATTAATTTTCATCCCAAAAACGCCAATTCTTCCTCGAACAGCTCCAAAAACCGCTGTTCCGGTACAGAGACCGGCTGATTCACGCGGCGGATCAGTCCCAGCTCCAGCGTAAATCCCGGAATCGGAATACAGCAAAGCTTATGATTCTCGGCCCATTCCGGCGGCATGGCGATCCCGATCCCATAAGCATTGGTACGGGAGATCACCTGGCTCCTCATATGGCCGGAATCCACGCGGATGATCTTAGAGAGATTAATAAAGCTGACCTCTCCGATCCGATTAAAGGGCGAAGAACGGTCGGATTTTATGGCGTATTCCACGAACGGATACTCCGCCAGCTTGGAAAATGAAAATTCCGGATCATAGGCCAGCGGATGGTTCTTAGACAAGTTGACGTTGCACGGAACATCCTTGATCTTCCGGTATTCCAAGCCCCTCTCCTTCATTTCTCTCAAAAGAGAAGGCGCGCTTAAATCACGGCTTACCGTGATCGCCAGATCCGCCTTCCTCTGGTTCAGCAAGATCATGCTCTCATATTGGTATTCCCGGTAAAGTGAAAGCTGGTATCCGGAAAGCTTCTTCGTATCCACTTCTTTGCACAGGAGGATAAACGCGGATTCCACCATAGGGCAGTTGGGATTTACGATCCCGAACTGCAGACGCTCCTTTTCCGCCGCCAGATCTTTAATCTGTTCCATCTCTTTCATGATCATCATCCCGTGGCGGACGAAGGCCTCTCCCTTTTTCGTAAAGGTTACGCCGTCCGTTCCCCGCTCCAGGATATCGAAGCCCACTTCGTTTTCCAAATTTCTGATGGAATTACTCAAATTGGGCCGGGACATATAAAAATTTTGAGTGGCTTTGGATATGGAGCCTGTCTTATATATTTCCAGAATATATTGAATCTGTTCGATTTTCACGTTCTCGCTTCCTTCTTTTTATCTATATTCCACAAAATATACACCCCTGTAATTATTTCATATCTTCTGGCGGCTGTCAATTCCTGTTATCATCAAATTCAGAAACCGCCGCGGACAACCTCTATTTCTCAGCGGCAAAACCAGTCAAAAAATAAATATGAGCATAGAAGGGAGCATGAGAATGAACAAGACAGAAGCATTCCAATACCTGGACAGCCAGCAGGATTTTCTGTTTCATACCAGTGATTCCATCTGGGACAACCCGGAAACGGACTACCATGAAGAAAAATCCTCCGCGATCTTAAAAAATGCCCTGACCGAAGCAGGCTTTACCGTCCAGTCCGGATTGGCCGGGATTCCAACCGCATTCAGCGGAAGCTATGGAAGCGGAAAGCCGGTCATCGGATTTCTCGGAGAATTTGACGCCCTCTCCGGACTGAGCCAGGAGGCGGGGATCACGGAGAAAAAACCGATTGCCGAAGGCGGAAACGGCCACGGCTGCGGTCATAACTTGCTCGGAACCGGAAGCCTGGCTGCCGCGATCGCCGTTAAGAAATATCTGGAAGCTTCCGGGAAGCCGGGAACGGTGATCTTCTTTGGATGCCCCGCAGAAGAAGGCGGCTCCGGAAAAGCGTTTATGGCCAAAGCCGGCGTTTTCGACGGCGTTGACATCGCCCTTTCCTGGCATCCCAATAACTTAAACAGCGTCTGGTCCTTCAGCACGCTGGCAAACGTAAGGGTTCACTATTCCTTTAAGGGCGTCAGCGCCCACGCGGGCACCAGCCCCCATTTGGGACGCAGCGCTCTCGACGCGCTGGAGCTGATGAACATGGGCGTTCAGTTCTTAAGAGAGCATATCATCCCGGAGGCCAGGATCCACTACGCGATCACCAACACCGGCGGCACCGCCCCCCAACGTCGTACAGGCGGAGGCCGAATCAGTCTACCTGATCCGGGCGCCGAAAAACAGCCAAGTTCAGGAAATCTATGAGCGGGTGAATCAGATCGCGAAGGGCGCCGCTATGATGTGCGGCGTAGAAGTGACCATCGAGCTGGAAAAGGCCTGCTCCAATGTCCTCGTAAACCGCTGTCTGGAAAAGGTGCTTTACGAAAATATGAAAGCCGTCGAGCTTCCGGAATACTCGGAGGAAGAATATTCCTTCGCCAAGGCGCTCCAGGATACGATGCCGCAAAGGACGCTCTTAGCCGACCGTTTTGAGCGGCTTATGGGAGAAAAGGGCCGCCAGATCGGCGCGGAATATGACAAAAAGAGCATCAATCGCTTTATTATTCCCTATCATCCGTCGGAAAAACCGGTTTCCGGATCCTCCGACGTGGGCGATGTCAGTTGGGTATGCCCCACCTCTCAGATCGTTGCCGTAACTTGTGCCGGCGGAACACCAGAGCATACCTGGCAGATGGTCGCTCAGGGAAAGAGCTCCATCGCCCACAAGGGTCTTCTTTACGCCGGAAAAGTCCTGGCTGGCGCCGCCATCGATCTTTTGGAGCAGCCGGAGCTGATCCAAGAGGCCACAGAAGAATTTAAGCGGAAAACCGGCCCCGAGGGATACCAGCCGCTGCTGTCGCCCGAGGCTCAGCCGAAAATTGATTAAACAAAAAGCCAATACGAAGGTCCATCGATAGAAGGAGGTACTTATGAAAAAAGAAACTTCGCAGTCTCCTGGCAGCGCCCAGGACCGCAAGATGTCAAAAGGCGAACTGATCTCCTATGGACTGGGCGGAGTCGCCAGCACCATGCCCTCCCAGTTTAAGACCAGCTATGCCATGAACTTTATGAGCGATGTGGCCGGTCTCCACGTAGGCGCCGTCGGTGTTTTAAATACCCTCTTGATCATCTGGGACGCCATCAACGACCCGATCATCGGCGGAATCGCCGACCGCACCAATACCAAGCGCTTCGGAAAATACCGTCCCCATATGATCATGGGCGTTCTGTTATGGGCCGTGATCATGGTTATGCTGTTTACGGTGCCGAGTCTTCCCGAAACCGGTATGTGGATTTATTACATTATCGCCCTGCTGCTGTATTCCGTTTTCTACACTCAGTTTACCGTGCCGTGGCAGGCTTTAAACAGCGCCATGACCCGGGATCCTCAGGAACGGAACCTAATGCTCACCTGCCGTCAGTACGGCGGATTCATTGCGGGCGCTGTTGTCGGAATCATCACCATGCCGATCGTACAGCGGTCCGCCAACCCCAAAACCGGATGGCTCATCAGCGTCGGGATCGTCTGTATCGTTATGGTGATCACCGGTCTTTGCGCGGCCAACGGAGCAAAGCGGGTCGATTACTATAATTCGCTCCCGACGCCGGAAAAAGTACACTTAAAGAGCCAGCTTCACCTGATCACCAAAAACCGCGCCGTTATCTGCGCCGCGCTCCTTTTGGGAACCGTAACCCTGGTCAACACGACCAGCTCCGCAATTTCCTTATACTATCTGCGCTGCGTCGTGGAAAATGTGGCGTTAAAGTCCATCTTTTCCATTGTGTCCCTGTTGATCAGCCTCATTTTCATTCCGATGATGCCGGCTGTTCTGAAAAAAGTAGGAAAGATCAAAACCGTCCTCTACGGCATGGCCCTGATCGTACTTCCGGCTATCTGGCTTATGATCCGCCGGGAATCCATGAGCAATCTGGAGGTTGTTATTTCCAGCTTCTTCTCCAGCTTCGGATTTGTCTGTGCCAACGTGGCGGCTCTGTCCATGATCCCGGACTGCACCGACTATACGGAATATAAATTTGGAGCCAGGCAGGCTTCATCAACGCTTCCATTACCTTTATGAAGAAGTTCTGCTCCAGCTTCTCTACCACCATCGTCGGCGTCGCTTTAGCCGCGGTAGGCTACAGCGCGGATTCCGTCAGCCAGGAAGTCATCGATATGATCATCAACATTAAGATCATTTATCCGTTCATCCTTCTTATCGTTACCGGCCTGATCCTTCATTTTTATCCGATCACGCCGGAATTCGCCCGCAAGATGCGCGCCGAATTAAAGGAACGGAGAACCGCTGCCGCAGCCGCTAAGCAGGCGTAACTGCAAGCAAAGCACATCCGCTAAGCAGGCGTGACCAAAAAAATATTTAGAACGCAGAATGCCGCAAAGCCATCTGTTTTGATGGTTCTGCGGCATTTTGATCAGTTGGAATAAATAATATGGGGCATCTCTATTCCATAGTAATGTTTCACGAAGTTTCCGGCTGGTTTCAGTCCGTTGCGCTCCGCCACATGAATGGACGCGGTATTATTGTCCCGGATAATGGAGCAGATCTTCGGTTCCTTTAACACCTCAAGCGCGTACTTTTTGCATCCGGCGGCCGCCTCCAGCGCATAGCCTCGATGCCAATAGCGGCGGTTAAACAGATAACCGATCTCTAACGCCTTCCCGGAGGCCGAGTAGGTCTCCGGCACCGGCTGCCAGGTCAGGCCGCATTGGCCGATTACCTTTCCCGTCTCTTTTAAGACCACGGCCCAAAGCCCAATCCCTTCCTTCTCGTACCGTTCCATCTGGCGGGAAATCCAGGCCTTTGCCTCTTCATCAGAAAATGCGTGTTCATAGGCGTACATGGTCTTCTCATCCTGCAGGATCTCGCAAATCGCCGGATAATCCTCCCAAGTCATTTCCCGAAGGAAAAGCCGTTCCGTTTCCAGGATCATCGTTCTCTCCCTCCGTTTTCATTTTCCTTCCTTTTTTCCGACTCTGTTTCTTCCCGCTTCATCTCTATTTCTGCCCGTTCTCTGGCCTCCCGCAGAGAAATCCCCTGTTTCCTGGCGATATCCGCCAGATCCTCATATTCCAGCTTGCTCTTTGTTACCCCATATCCGGAGGAAACCTTTTCCCGCACAATCCCCTGGGAAGTTTCATGCTGGATCATGTCCCGTTTTAAGGTAAAACGGCGGCTGATATGCTCCCGGATCCCCAGCGTCGTCGTATGACGGAAGATCAAGCGGACCATCTCTTCCTCGTCCTCCCGCCGGCACATGCAGCTTAAAAGCGTCCCCGGGCGGTTCTTCTTCATCCCCACAGGGATCGTATAAACCTCCAAAGCTCCTTTTTCCATAAGCAGCTCTTGAACGAATCCCAGCTCCTCCGCCGTCATGTCGTCCAGGTTGCAGGAAAGCTCCGCCACCTCTGACCGTTCTCCTGCCGTCTCGCCCAGAAACGCCCGGATGCAGTTGGCCTGATCGAAGTCCTTCTTTCCCATGCCGTATCCGATCTTTGAGACGGTCATCACCGGCATCTCTTTAAACTCCTTCACGAAATGCTTTAAAAGAGCCGCTCCCGTCGGCGTGCAAAGCTCCCCCCGCACGCTCCCGCTGTACATGGGGATTCCCTGCAGGATATGGGCCGTCGCGGGCGCCGGAACCGGAAGGATCCCATGGGCGCAGTGAACATGGCCGCTTCCCACATGGACCGGCGAAGCGATCACCTGATCCGGCCTCAGCTCATGCATCAAAAAACAGACTCCGGCAATATCGGCGACCGCATCTGCCGTCCCCACCTCATGAAAATGGATCTGGTCCACCGGTTTTCCATGGGCCGCCGCCTCCGCCTCGGCGATCAAGCCGTAAACCTGGACCATATCAGCCTTTACCGCCTCCGGCAGATCCAGATGGGAAATCATGTGGGAGATTCCCGCCATGTCGGCATGATGATGGTGGTGATGGTGATCATGGGAATGCGCCTCTCCATGGGTGTGGTCATCGTGCATATGCGCCTCCCCGTGAGTATGGTCGTCATGGGTGTGTTCATGATCTTCCCCATGGGTGTGGCCGCCGTGGGCATGCTCATGAGCTTCCCCGTGCGCGTCCACGCTTTCCTCCTCCTCGCCGTAAACCGTTACCTTTACATGGGTACCCGTAATGCCGCACTTAACCGCTTCCTCCGCTTCCACACGCACGCCGGGAAGTCCCAGGCTGTTCATCTTTTTCAAAAAGCCCTCCCGATCCGGGTAAAGCTCCAAAAGCGCCGCCGTCAGCATATCTCCAGCCGCCCCCATACCGCAGTCCAGATAAATCGTTCTCATAGCTATTCCCTCCGTTCCATTTCGCTCAATTCCTTCTATTTCATCCAATTTCTCTTCCTGCACATCCTCTTCTAATGCTTTGGGGCGCCGGCCGGATCATGAAGATGATTGATCATACTGGCCAAGTATCCCGCTCCAAAGCCGTTATCGATATTCACTACGCTGACCCCGCTGGCGCAGGAGTTCAGCATGGACAGGAGCGCCGATACGCCATGAAATGAAGCCCCGTATCCGATGCTTGTTGGAACCGCGATTACCGGGCAGTCCGCCAGTCCGCCGATAACACTGGCCAGCGCGCCCTCCATACCCGCAATGGCAATGATCACCCGCGCGCTCATAATAGAATCCATATGGGCCATCAGCCGGTGCAGGCCGGCGACTCCCACATCATAAAGCCGCTCCACCTGATTCCCCAGCGCTTCCGCCGTCAAGGCCGCTTCCTCCGCCACCGGGATATCGCTGGTTCCGCCGGTAGCCACAACGATCGTTCCCACGCCGTCCTTTTTGGGGAACTCTCCGCACAATCCGATCTGCGCGTCCGAAAAATAACGAAAGACTTCGTTCTGCGGCCCATGGAGCAGCGTTTCACTAAGCGGCGCCCCGTTAGACGGCGTTTCACTGAGCGGCGTTCCGTTAGACGGCGTTTCACTGAGCGGCGTCCCAAGAAGGCTCGCCGTCCGCTCCGCTTTTTCTTTATCCAAGCGCGTGATCAGGATCACCTGCTGCCCGCGCTTTTTCATGGCCTCCACGATCCCCGCGATCTGCTCCGCCGTTTTTCCGGCGCCGTAAATCACCTCCGCCGCTCCCTGGCGCAGCTTGCGGTGCGTATCCAGCTTCGCAAAGCCAAGGTCATCAAAGCCTGCCGCCGTAAACGGCTCTTTCTTTAATTCCAGCACCGCGTCCTCCACCGTCATCTCTCCCGCGGCAACCTTTTCCAGCATTGTTCGGATTTCTTCCATTTCATTCTCCTTCTTTTCTGCCCTGTTTTTTATCACTGTTTTTTCTCTGGTTTCCTTCTTTCGTCTCCGTCGTGGTTTCCTTCCAGATTCGTTCCCTTTTTTATTTTCTTCATGATCTCCTTCCAGGTTTCCCGCAAAATAAAACCATGAAGAAAACAGCCGCCGCTTCTCGCCGGTTTCCGTTCCCTTCATGGCAACTTTCCTTACTGATTCTATTCCACAACGGTATTCTTTAACGTGCCAATGCCCTCGATCGTGCATTCCACCACGTCGCCGGGCACAAGAAATCTCGGCGGATCAAACCCCATGCCGACTCCGGACGGCGTCCCGGTGGCAATAATGGTTCCAGACTTTAACGTCATTCCGCTGCTAAGCTCGCAGATCACTTCCTCAATTCCATGGATCAAAAGCTCCGTATTAGAGTCCTGACGCAGCTCTCCATTCACCCTTGACTGAATCGCAAGCTTCGGCGGAAATTCAACGGAATCGGCCGTCAGGATCCATGGCCCCATCGGGGTAAACCCGTCCAGGCTCTTTCCAAAATACCATTGCTTATGGCCTGTCTGTACCTCCCTGGCACTGACATCATTTAAGACCGTATAGCCAAACACATAATCCCGAACCTGTTCCCTGGAAATCCGGAACGCATCCTTTTTAATAATAACCGCCAGCTCCGCCTCATAGTCCAGCTGCGAAGTCAGATCGCGATGGGCAGAAATTCCGCCCTCCGGATCCACAGCCCGGTTGACTCTCTTGGCAAAATAGATGGCCTGCTCCGGCTTTTCAAAGGCTTCCTTTTCAAATTTCGCCGCTTCTTTCGCATGAGACAGATAATTGATTCCAAGACAGATCACATCCTGATCCGGCTCCGGTACCGGCGCCAGCACGCGAACATCCGCCAGCGGCACCGCCCCTTTGATCTCGCTGGGATCCTTCCCCGAAATATAGTTTAACATCTCCAACTCCGACGGCCCGCATTCACGGATCAACTCTTTCATCGTGCGGTAATCCATCCCTGCCGCCGAAATCGGGCATACCCACGCTTCATCCCGACTCAGTACGCCTACACGCTCTTTTCCGTCCACCTCATATGTCAGCAGCTTCATATGCCCTCCTCATCCTATTTTCGGTTCTTATTTTTTCGGCGATCATGCCGCCGTTTTTCTGTTCTCCTCCAAGCCGCCGTTCCTTGGAATCAGCGCGGAGCTTCATGCTCCATTTTATGGCTCAGAAGCCAACATCACTTTTTTATTATAGTACAAATCATGTTGGGAGACAAGAAAAATTAGATAACGGAATCCATCTTGCAGGATCCATCCGAACGCAAAAAGAGGCTGTCTGTCCGACAGCCCCTCTTAAAGTAAAATTATTTTCTCTGTACGCTTTCAAAGTCGTCCCATCCATAGGCTTCCATAACGCCGGGAGCAGAGAAGAAAACAGAAGATTTTTCTTCCGAGCTTACTAGCTCAAATGATGTCCAGCCATTTAATCCCGCTCCGAAATATGTGAAGGTTGCCGTATAGCCTGAAGCTGGATCATTGTAAAGGATGGAATTGCTTCCTGCGTCGTAAGTAATGATAACATCGTGATAAGTTTTGCTTCCGTCGAAGTAATAGCACTCTGCCGTTCCATCATTGTTTCCGTCCAGCCACTGCCAGGAATTGGTCGGATAAGAGCCGTCGTCATTCTTCCACCGCCAGCCGTTTTCATTCGGCTGCCATTGTCCCGCAAATGCGGCGGAAGAAGCAGCCGCTGCTATTGATATCATTAAAACGATCGCTACTGCAATTTTTTTCTTCATCAATTGTGATACTCCTTCCCAATATCCACCATCAATTGTGAGCCTTAATTTATAACAGTTGGTAACTTATACGGATACCCGATTCATAACTACATATTATACCATTAAC
>DVFQ01000022.1 GCA_018713185.1 Candidatus Copromonas avistercoris (nom. illeg.)
TGAAAGGAAGAAAAATACATGTCGAAACGGATAAAAAAAAGGATGGAGGGCGCCAGGACGTTTGAGGATAACGCGGCTTTGATCATGGGAATCTTTACCCTGGCGGTACTCTGCCTTTGTCCGGTGGTTTACCATCGTTATTATTTTGATATTTTGGAGACGAAATATCAATTCTACTGTGCGCTGGCGATCGGCGCGGCAGTGATCATGTTTTTATATGGGATTGTTTCCGGAAGACTGAAGGCGTTTTTTTCTGATCTTAGATGGAAGGAACGAATCAGAGGCTTAAGCGTGACGGATTGGGCGATGCTGGCATTTTGGCTCTGCAACGTGATTTCCTGGCTGCTTTGCTCGGAATGGCGCTGGGAGGCATTCTGGGGAACTTCGGGCCGGTATAACGGAGTTTTCCTGATGACGATTTATTTGGTGATCTATTTCTTGATGACCCGCTTTTTCCGGATGCGCAGGTGGTATCTGGATGCTTTCTTAGCAGCAGGTATTTTTGTCTGCCTCTTTGGTATTACCGATTATTTCCAGATGGATCTTCTGGGATTTAAGGAAGGAATGGTGCCGGAGCAGAGAGAGATTTATACTTCCACGCTTGGCAATATTAATACATATACCATTTATGTCGGAGCCGTTCTGACGGTCTCGGCGCTTTTGTTTATGCAGGAGACGAATTGGAAGCGGATGCTGTGGTACTGCGGGAATATGGTTCTTGCTTCGTTCGCGTTAATCATGGGTACCAGCGATAATGCCTATCTGTCTTTGGCGGCTTTATTTGGACTTTCGCCGCTGTATTTATTCCAGACAAAAACAGGAGTCCGGAGATATTTGATTTCTGCAGCAGCTTTTTTTTCCGTAATTCAATGTATTGATTGGATCAATGCGGCGTTTGCAGATACGGTGATTGGTATTGACAGCGCATTTAATCTAATCGCTAATTTAAGTTTTTTGCCGTTGATTGTTTTGGCATTGTGGCTTCTTGCCGGAGTGGTTTCGGTATGGACTTTGAGAAAAAAGCCAGTTTCTGAAAGTGGAGGTTCAGCAGGAACTGCCCAAGCTGTGTCCGATGACTGTATGGGAAAATGGCTGGTTTATATCTGGATCGGCGTGATCGCGCTGGTGATTGGTGCGGTGGCATTTGTATTTTATGATGCCAATATTGCCGGCCATGCAGACCGATATGACATGATCCGCTCATACGTGGTGTTCAATGATGCTTGGGGGACGTCGCGGGGATACGTTTGGAGACGTTCAATTGATCTGTTTATGAATAATTTAACGCCTCTGCAGCAGCTGTTTGGCTACGGCCCGGATACGTTCCGGCTTTTAATGCAGTATTATTATGATGGAAAGCGGATGGAGGGCAGGCGTGTGATTTATGACAGCGCCCATAATGAATACCTCCATTATCTGGTGACGATCGGTATTGTTGGACTGCTGGCTTATGTTACGTATCTTGGCTCAGCGATCGTGCGGCTGTGCCGCGGGATGAAGGACCGGCCCGAGGTTGTGGCGGTGACCTTCGCGGTGATCGCTTACTCGGTTCAGGCGGTGGTGAATATTAATATCCCGATCGCGACGCCGATCATCTACCAGCTTTTATATATGGGGTTAAGCAGTATCCAGAAGCGCGATGTGAGCGCTTGATATAAGAAAAAGTGTTTGGCAAGGGTTGAGTACTATGAAGGATTACACACAGTATAAGAGGATCATCAAGTTTATGTCCTCGGCTGCGATTGTAGCGATGGAAGCGGGAATTTATGGGTTTGTCTGGGTGACGTATTACAACCGGATCCTGGAATTCCCCTTCTGGCGGCGCGGAAACTGGCTGATGATCGCTGTGTACGCGGTTCTGCTGATCTTTTTTGAGCAGATGTACGGCGGCTTTAAGGTGGGATTTTATAAGAAATGGAACGTGATCTATTCCCAGATCCTGGCGCTTGTAATTGTGAACGTGATTACATATCTTCAGATCGCGTTGATCGATAAGCGGTTCCATTCTCTTACGCTGATGGGCGGGATCCTGGTGACGGAAATCATGGTGGCTGTGATCTGGGCGTTCGCGTTTCAGTTTATTTACAGCCGGCTGTTCCCAAGGCGGCATATGCTGTTGGTTTACGGAGAGCGTCCGATCTTCCACCTGATGCAGAAGATCAGCACCAGAGAGGACAAATACCAGATCTGCAACATCATCCATTACGAAGAGGGCGTGGACGAGATCATGCGGCTGGCGGATCAGTATGACGCGATTATCATCGGGGACATTCCGGCCCATGAGCGGAATCAGCTGCTGAAACGGTGTTTTGGCCAAGGGATCCGAACCTATACAGTGCCGAAGATCTCGGATATTATTAACCGCAGTTCGGACGATCTGAATCTTTTTGATACGCCGCTTCTTTTGTCGCGGAATGAGGACTTAAAGATCGAGCAGCTGTTTGCAAAGCGGATGATGGATGTTGTCTGTTCTTTCTTGGGGCTTCTTATTTCTTCCCCGTTTTTCCTGATCATCGCGTTTTTGATCAAGGCGACGGACCGGGGGCCTGTTTTTTATAAGCAGATCCGGTTGACGCGGAATGGGAAGGAATTTGAGATTTACAAGTTCCGGACGATGATCCAAGACGCGGAGAAGGACGGCCACGCAAGGCTGGCTTCGGAGCATGACGACCGGATTCTGCCGGTGGGGCGTTTCCTTAGGGCTACCAGGCTGGATGAGCTGCCGCAGCTGATCAACGTCTTAAAGGGCGAGATGTCCATGGTGGGCCCCAGACCGGAGCGGCCGGAGCTGGCGGCGGAGATTGAAAAGGAGCTGCCGGAGTTTCCTTACCGGCTGAAGGTAAAGGCAGGTCTTACGGGCTACGCTCAAATCTACGGGAAATATAATACGACCGCTTATGATAAGCTGAAGCTGGATCTGACCTATATCCGGAATTATTCCTTTTTCCTGGATCTGAAACTCATGATCATGACGCCGAAGATCATGCTGATGAAGGAGAGCACGGAGGGAGTCATCGACGAGGATCCCAGACTGCAGCAGCAACAGGAGGCCGCGGCGGCGAGGATGGATATTAAAGTAAAGGATAAGAATCGGAATGTGATTTAGGCTGCCAGGAAGCCAAATAAGATTTGGAAACGAGATCAAAGATGGAAAATGGCGGGAAAAATTGGAAAAAGGAGATAGCGGGATATGCAGGCAGTAATCATGGCCGGAGGCAAAGGAACCAGGCTGGCGGAGCTTACGAGGGATGAGATTCCGAAGCCGATGGTGGAGCTGGCAGGAAAGCCGCTGCTTTTATGGCAGATCGAACGGCTAAAGGGAAACGGGATCCAGGATATTTTGCTGGTGATCGGACATCTGGGAAGCGTGATCCGGGATTATTTTGGCAATGGAAGCCGTTTCGGCGTGAGGATCCGGTATTTTGAAGAAAAAGAGCCCCTGGGGACAGCAGGCTCTTTTTACTATCTGAAAGATCGGATCGGGGACGAGGAATTTCTCATGATGTCCGGCGACCTGATGTTTGATATCGATTTTGAGCGGATGGTGCAGTTCCACCGGGAAAAGAAGGCGGCGGCGACTCTGTTTGTTCATCCCAACGGCCATCCGTATGATTCGGATCTTTTGGTGTTGGATGAGGAGGATCGGGTGATCCGGTTCGATTCCAAACATAATACAAGGGATTACTGGTATGAAAATTGCGTCAACGCGGGAATTTTTGTCTTTGGCAGACGGATTTTCGACTATGTTCCGGAACCGGTGAAGCGGAATCTGGAAAATGATGTGATCCAAGCGATGGTGCGAAGCGGCGAGGCGGTTTATGGGTACCGTTCGCCGGAGTATGTGAAAGATGTGGGAACCATGGAGCGGATCCGCCAGACGCAGCAGGATCTGGAACGAGGGATCATCGAGCGCAAATGCCTGAGTAAAAAGCAGAAATGTATTTTTTTGGACCGGGACGGAACCATTAATGTTTATAAAGGGCTGATCGCCCGGGAGGAGGAGTTGGAACTGGAGCCGTGCGCGGCCCAGGCGATCCGGAAGATCAATGAATCGGGCTTTCTGGCGGTGGTTATTACAAATCAGCCGGTGGTGGCGCGGGGAATGTGCGGGATGGAGGATGTCCGCCGGATCCACAGAAAGCTGGAGACGCTTTTGGGCCGGGAGGGCGTGTACCTGGATGGGATTTATTTTTGTCCGCACCACCCGGACAAGGGTTACCCGGAGGAGAATCCGGCGTATAAGATCGACTGTGCGTGCCGGAAGCCCAAGACCGGATTGATCGAAGCGGCGGCGAAGCGGTTCCATATTGACCTGGAGCATTCCTGGATGGTGGGCGATATGACCATGGATATCCAAACGGGAGTCAACGCAGGGATGCATACGGCGCTTGTAAAAACCGGGAAGGCGGGGAGCGACGGAAAATATGATGTCCTGCCGGAACTGGTGTGCGAGGATTTATTGGAAGCGGTGGAAAAGATTCTGGAGGGAGAAGAGCTATGATCATTACACAGACGCCATTTCGGATGTCGTTTTTCGGCGGGGGAACGGACTTCCCCGATTTTTATAAAAAGCATGGGGGAGCGGTCATATCCACCACCTTTGATAAATACTGCTATGTGAATGTGCGCCATCTTCCCCGGTTTTTTGACTATTCGACGGAGCTTTCTTATTCTGTGATCGAGCGGGTGACGGATGTGGAGGATATCAAACATCCTGCGGTTCGGGAAGCGATGAAGATGCTGGATATGCATGAACTTCGGCTGACCTATGAAGCAGATCTTCCGGCCAGATCCGGACTGGGAACCAGCAGTTCCTTCGCGGTTGGGATGCTCAATGCCTTTTACGCGTTAAAGGGAAAGTATGCGGACAAAAAGCGGTTGGCGGACGAGGCCATTTACCTGGAGCGGGTTCTTTGCAACGAGAGCGGGGGCGTGCAGGATCAGATCGCGGCGTCCTTCGGCGGGCTGAACCGGATCAATTTTAATGAGAATGGATACGAGGTGAACCCGGTGATCATCGCGCCGGAGCGGAAGGCGCAGCTGAACCGCAATCTGATGCTGTTCTTTACCGGATTTTCCCGCTTTTCCTTTGATATCCAGGAAACGACCAAGAAAGCGCTGGCGGACGAGCAGGCCAGACTTTTGGAAATGCTGTCGCTGGTGGACGACGCGGAGCGGGTTTTGACCTCCAAGACGGATTTGAATGAATTCGGGCGGCTTTTGGATTATACCTGGAAGCTAAAGCGGGGAATTTCCGGCCGGATTTCAACCGATTCCATCGATGGTCTTTATAAAAAAGGAATCGAGGCCGGGGCGTTGGGCGGGAAGCTTTTGGGCGCCGGCGGCGGCGGATTCCTGCTGTTTTATGTGGAGGAGGATAAACAGGAAAGCGTCCATAAAGCCATGGAAAATCTTCTGTACGTGCCCTTTAAGTTTGAAAACAGCGGAACCCGAGTGATCCACTATACGCCGGAGAGCTATGAGAAGAGGGTGGAGTAGGAGTTGCTGATTAAAAAAATTTATTTCTTGAAAAAATGTAGTAAAGGCTGTATGTTTTTGATACAATATACTATATCCTGGTCACGATTACGAG
>DVFQ01000023.1 GCA_018713185.1 Candidatus Copromonas avistercoris (nom. illeg.)
GCGAATAAACTGGAGAGCATATAGCTTTTGACAGGAGCATCGACATCATTAAGGAAGGGACTGGACATGAAGATCAAAGAAATTCTTGCACAGGAGAAGCCTGTGCTTTCTTTTGAAGTGTTTCCGCCTAAACAGGAGGACGCCTATGAGGCGGTGGAACATGCGGTGACGGAGATCGCCAAGCTTTCTCCGTCCTTTATGAGCGTAACCTACGGAGCGGGCGGCGGCACCAGCCGATATACGGCTAAGATTGCCTCCGGACTTTTGAAAAACTATGGAGTTACGGCATTGGCGCATTTATCCTGCGTTACCTCGACGAAGGACCAGGTGCGGGAGGCGGCCGGGACGCTTAAAACGCTGGGGATCGAAAATATCCTGGCGTTAAGAGGGGATATTCCTGCGGACGGCCGGATCGAAACGGATTATCATTATGCCTGCGAGCTGGTGCGGGATTTAAAGCAGATGGGGGATTTCTGCATTGGCGGCGCCTGCTATCCAGAGGGGCACCCGGAGTCGCCCGGCAAGGAACAGGATATCCTTTATTTAAAAGAGAAGGTGGAGGCCGGCTGCGATTTTTTAACGACGCAGATGTTTTTTGATAATAATATCCTTTATAATTTCCTTTACCGGATCCGGGAAAAGGGGATTACGGTTCCAGTGATCGCGGGGATCATGCCGGTGACCAACGCAAAGCAGATGAAGCGGATCCTTTCCATGTCCGGCACCTATCTGCCGTCCCGGTTTAAGGCGATCTTAGATAAATTCGGGGATCATCCGGCGGCCATGCGGCAGGCGGGGATCGCTTACGCCACCGAACAGATCATCGACCTGATCGCCAACGACATTCATGCGGTTCATGTTTACACGATGAATAAGCCGGAGGTGGCGGCGCAGATTAAAAGCAGCCTGTCGGAGATCCTGATCTGACGGGGACGTTTGGAGTAAGAAGACAGGAAGAAGCGGCTGGCGCAGAAAGCGGACGGGGAAGAAGCGTCTGGCAGAGAAAGCGAACGGGAGGAAGCGGATGAAGGAAGACGGCGGTAAAACCTGGCGGGAGGCGCTTCGGTATCTTGGATACAAGGGCTGTGAGCCGGACGAGGCGGCGAAAGAAATGCTCCTTGCGTGCTTTGACCAGGCGGAAAAAGAAATCCGTCCCCGGGTGATCATGGGGGAATTTCCGTTTACGAAAGAGGATACGCCCTTGGGGGAGCGTTTGGACTTGGGATTGTTTCAGACGGAGAGCGTCAGTCTGGCGAGAAATCTTTCCGGCTGCTTTCGGGTTCTTCTTATGGCCGCCACGCTGGGGATTGAGGCGGACCGGCTTCTTCATAGGACGCAGGCGGTTTCTCCCGCGAGGGCGGCCGTACTGCAGGCGGTCCTTGCGGCGTTGATGGAAGAGGCCTGCGATCGGTGGAACCGGGAGTGGGAGGAGACGTATAGAAAAAAGGGGCTTTTTCTTCGTCCCCGGTTTTCTCCGGGCTACGGGGATCTTCCATTATCGCTGCAGAAGCCGCTTATAGAAGGACTGGAGGCCGGAAAACGGATTGGGATCGGGCTGACGGACGGCTTTTTAATGACGCCGTCAAAATCGGTAACGGCTGTCATTGGCGTCAGCCGGACGCCGCAGGAATGCGTGCTGGAGGGATGCGCATCCTGCGAGAAGAAGGACTGTTTATTTCGCAGGTGAACGAGTCAGCGGGTGAGCGGCGGCAGATGAACGGAGCGGCAGATGAACGGAGCGGCAGATGAAGGGGACGGCAGGTGGATGAGGCGGCAAGTGAAGGAGACGGGAGCAAGGAAGTTTGGAGGAGTCCATGGGAATACTGGAATTATTAAAGCAGAGAAGGGTCTATTTTGACGGCGGAACCGGGAGCCTTCTGCAGGAGCGGGGATTAAAGCCGGGCGAACTCCCGGAAACCTGGAACCTGCGGCGGCCCGAGGTGATCGAGGAGCTGCACCGGGAATATTTGAACGCAGGCGCGGATGTGATCACCATGAATACATTCGGGGTCAACCGCTTTAAATTTAAAGGAGAAAATGGGGAAACGCCGAAAGCGCTTGTAGAGGCGGCGGCCGGCTGCGCGAGACGGGCGATTCAGGACCGCGGACACGGCCTTATGGCTCTTGACCTGGGGCCAACTGGAAAGCTTTTAAAGCCCTATGGCGACCTGGAATTTGAGGAAGCCTGCAGCGCTTATAAGGAAGTGGTACAGGCGGGCGCGGCGGCCGGAGCCGATCTGGTCATAATCGAAACCATGGGGGACTGTTATGAGTTAAAAGCGGCCGTCCTTGCCGCGAAGGAGGCCTGCAGCCTGCCGGTGTTTGCCACCGTGACCTTGGATGAGCGTGGGAAAATGCTGACCGGAGGCGACGTGGATTCGGTGACAGCGCTTTTAGAGGGTCTTGGAGTTGACGGAATCGGGTTAAACTGCGGCCTTGGGCCGGTTCAGCTGCTGCCTTTTTTAAGGAGAATGACGGAAATCGCTTCCGTTCCGGTGCTGGTAAATCCCAACGCGGGCCTTCCTAAGAGTATTGACGGAAAGACGGTTTATGATATTGATGCGGACGCCTTTGCCGAGGCGATGGCCGAGATGGCGAAAGCGGGGGCCATGCTTCTGGGCGGCTGCTGCGGAACCAGGCCGGAGCATATCCGGAAGCTGAAAGAGCGGTGCCAGGGGATCCCGCTTCCGGTCCTGGAAAAAAAGCGCCGGACGGTGGTTTCCTCAGGGATGAAGGCGGTGGAGTTTTCCGGGCCGCCGGTATTGATCGGGGAACGGATCAACCCGACGGGAAAGCCCAGGCTTAAGCAGGCCTTAAAGGATAAAGACCTTTCCTATCTTCTTTCCCTTGGGATTTCCCAGCAGGAAAACGGCGCCCAGGTATTGGATGTAAACGTGGGGCTTCCGGGAATCGACGAGCCGGAACTGATGTGCATGGCGGTGCGGGAGCTGCAGAGCGTTCTGGAGACGCCGCTGGGGATCGATACCTCGGATCCGGCTGCGATGGAGCGGGCCATGCGGATTTATAACGGAAAGCCGCTCTTAAATTCCGTCAACGGAACGAAGGAATCCATGGAGCGGATCTTTCCGCTAATGAAGCACTATGGCGGAACGGCGGTCGCTCTGTGCTTGGATGAAAACGGGATCCCGGAAACGGCAGAGGGCCGGATCGCCGTGGCAAAGAAGATTTATGAAACCGCCGAGTCCTATGGGATCGGCCGGGAGGATCTTTTAATCGACGCCCTCTGCATGACAGTCAGCTCGGATCCCAAGAGCGCCCTGACGACGCTGGAGACGGTCCGGCGGATCCATGAGGAGCTGGGCGGGAAAACGGTTCTTGGAGTTTCCAACGTATCCTTTGGACTTCCCATGCGGGAGCAGATCAATGCCGCTTTTTTCCTGATGGCGATGCAGAACGGGTTATCGGCGGGAATCGTGAACCCGAACCTTCCTGCGATGCGGCAGGCTTACGACAGCTTTTTAGTATTGTCGGCCCAGGATGAAAATTGCAGCCGCTACGTCGGTATTTACGCCCCATTGGAAGCGGAGGCGAAAAATAAGAAAAAGGCAGGAGATTGCGGGGCGATTGGTTTATCGGAGCGGCCAGCGGACGGTCCGGCAGGCGCTTTGCCGGAAGCTTCTTCCTTAAAAGCTTCCCCGCTCAAAGCTTCCCCGCTTAAAGAGTCTCCGTTAAAGAGAAGCATTCTGAAAGGGCTTGTGAAAGACGCGGAGGCGGCGGTGAAGGAAGCGCTGATCTGCAAAGAGCCTCTTGCGGTCATCAACGAAGAGATGATCCCGGCTTTGGACGAGGCCGGAAAAGGCTTTAAGGCGGGAACGATTTTCCTCCCTCAGCTTTTAATGAGCGCCGAGGCGGCAAAGGCGGCGTTTGCGGTGATAAAGGAGCGGATGGAGGAGAGCGGACAGGAGCAGGAGAGCGCAGGAACCGTGCTTCTCGCCACCGTAAAGGGCGATATCCATGATATCGGGAAAAATATCGTTAAGGTGCTGCTGGAAAATTATGGTTTCCGCGTGCTGGATCTGGGCCGGGACGTGGCCCCGGAGACGATCGCCAAGGAAACGGTGAAGGGCCATGTGCGGGCAGTGGGCTTAAGCGCCTTGATGACTACGACCGTGCCCGCGATGGAAGAAACCATTAAGCTCCTCAGGAAAGAGGCTCCCTGGGCGCGGATCATGGTGGGAGGCGCCGTTTTGACAGAGGAATATGCCGCCGCCATCGGAGCGGACGCCTACTGCAAGGACGCCATGGCTTCTGTGAACTTTGCCATGAAGATTTTGAAGGAGGAAAAAGCGCAGGAGCCGAGGGAAGCACCGGAGCCGTAGGGGCTGAAGGATACGGACATGAAATAGAGCTGAAATAGAGGCAGAAAAAATACCGGCAGATATTGTCAACCGCCGGAAAGTATGGTAGAGTTTGATACAGTACGCCGGGGCAGGAAGGATGCCGGGCGGCTGATGAAAACCTGAGCCGAAGGGCTCCATTTAAGGGGAATGATCAGATGAAAACAATGCTGGATGTAATAACAGAAAAAATGAAGCAGGCGTTTTTGGAATGCGGCTATGACGAGGGCTACGCGAAGGTAACGCTTTCCAACCGTCCCGATTTATGCGAATATCAGTGCAACGGGGCGATGGCCGCGGCAAAGGCCTATAAAAAGAAACCCATTGAGATCGCGCAGGCGGTGGTGGAAAAGCTGCAGAACGATCCGGTTTTTGAACATGCGGATGCTGTGATGCCGGGCTTTATCAACTTAAAGATCGGCGCCGGTTTCCTGGCCGGATATATGGATCAGATGAAGGCCGGAAAGAAGCACGGGATGGACGAGGTGGCGCAGCCGCAGACGGTGATCGTGGATTACGGCGGAGCCAACGTGGCCAAGCCGCTGCATGTGGGGCATCTGCGGGCGGCGGTGATCGGAGAAGCCATTAAGCGCATGGGCCGGTTCGTGGGCCATACGGTGATCGGAGATGTCCATCTTGGAGACTGGGGCCTTCAGATGGGATTGATCATTGAGGAATTAAAAGACCGTCAGCCGGATCTTCCGTATTTCGATGAGAGCTTTTCCGGGGAATATCCGAAGGAGGCTCCGTTTACGATTTCCGAGCTGGAGGAGATCTATCCGGCGGCCAGCGCCAAGTCCAAAGTGGACGAGGTCTTTAAGGAGCGGGCTCAGGAGGCGACCTTTAAGCTTCAGAACGGATACGCGCCGTACCGGGCGATCTGGAAGCATATTATGAACGTATCCCTTGCGGATCTGAAAAAGAATTACGCCAATCTGAATGTGGAATTTGATCTCTGGAAGGGCGAAAGCGACGCCCAGCCGTATATTCCGGGGATGATCCAGAAGCTGATCGATATGGGCCTGGCCTATGAGAGCCAGGGAGCGCTGGTAGTCGATATCGCGGAGGAAGGAGATACCAAGGAGCTGCCTCCGTGTATTATCCGGAAATCGGACGGAGCCTCCCTGTATGCCACCTCCGACCTGGCGACGATCGTGGAGCGGGAAGAAGATTTCCATCCGGATCATTATATTTATGTCGTAGATAAACGTCAGGATCTCCACTTTACCCAGGTATTCCGGGTGGCGAAAAAGTCGGGGATCGTTCCGCCGGAGCGGAAGATGGACTTTGTTGGTTTCGGAACGATGAACGGGAAGGACGGAAAGCCCTTTAAGACAAGAGAGGGCGGAGTCATGCGCCTTGAGGATCTGATCGCGCAGATCACGGACGCCGCTTACAAGCGGATCATGGAAAACAGGACCGTATCGGAGGATGAGGCCAAGGATACCGCGAGACTGGTGGGGATCGCCGCGTTAAAATATGGGGATCTGTCCAATCAGGCGACGAAGGACTATGTTTTCGATATCGACCGCTTTACGTCCTTCGAGGGAAATACGGGGCCGTATATTCTCTATACGATCGCCAGGATCAACTCGATCTTAAAGAAATATGAGGAGCTTTCCGGAACAAAGGAGGGCGGCCTGATCCAGGCGCCCGAGACGGAGCCGGAAAAGACGTTGATGCTGGCGCTGGCGAGATTTTCGGAAGTGATGCTGGCAAGCTTCGAGGAGCTGGCTCCTCATAAGATCTGCGCTTATATTTTTGAGCTTTCCAACGCGCTCAACCACTTTTACCATGAGACGAAGATTATTTCCGAGGAAAATAAGGACCGGCAGGCGGGCTATATCAGTCTTGTGACGCTGACCAGGGACGTCCTTACGACCTGTATCGATCTTTTAGGCTTTGAGGCGCCGGAGCGGATGTAATTGGGAGGAATATTTTGGAAGTAACAGAGCTTTCCGTAAATACCTTCTGGAAGGGCGAAATGGAATTAAAGGGGACGGTAAAGGAGAACGGCGAGCTTTACCGGGTCCGGATTTTAAGCAAGGGTAGTCAGATTTATGACTACTCTTGTTCGCATGTAGATCAACATGGTTCCCGGACGGTGTGCAGTCAGGCGCCGCAGAATCCCGGGACAAAAACGGCGGTTTCCGTAAGCGGGCTGTGTCCTCATGCGAGAGCCTTGTTTGAGGAATGGGAGCGGCGTCAAACGGAGGCGAAAAAGCCGCCGGTATCGACGTCCCCGCGGGTCCGGTTTATGATCCGGGAATATACGAACCGGGAGGTCAGCCGGATCCTGGGAGCGGAGGAGATGGGAAGCGTGTCTTTGCTCCCCCATATTTCTGTCTCCGGCGGCCGTGTGCAGGCCGGCTTTTCCGTATGGAGGGGAAAAGAATTTCCCATCCGGGATCTGGCCGATTTTGCCGAAAAGATGGAGTCCGGCGCTTACGGAGAGTACGGAAAGGGTTTCGGCTTCCATCACAGCCTGGACGCTTTTGAGGAGAAGGACCGTCCCCTGGCGCTTTTTCTCATGGAGCGGGCGGCGGCTTACCGGGAGCAGTATCTGCAGGCGTCAAGGAACGCGGCGGGACTTGTACCGCCCCTGAAGGAGCTTACGTTAGGGAGAGCGGCCAGGGAGCGCTTGTTTACGCTCCTGGAGGGCCGGAAGGCTGAGTTTGAGGTGTTTTCCAGAGAGCGGCGGACGCTGGAAATAAAACGAGAGAATCCGGACCTGGAGATTTGCGTGGAGCGGGCGGGAAAAGACGGCCTCCGCATTTCCATCGACCGGTCGCTTTTTGCTTTTCATGGGGAAAACGGACTCTTTATCGGAAACCGGGAGGCGCTTTATTTCTGCGGCCGGGACTATACCCGCGCGCTTACGGTGCTGATGGAATATACGGTGATGGATCCGATACCGGAATATGAGATCACGGTGAACGACAGGGACGTGCCCCTGTTTTATGAGCGTGTTTTAAAGAGGCTGGAGCTTTTAAAGCTCCTTAAGGTTCGGGATGTGGACTTGGAAGCATACCGGCCCGAGGAATTAAAGGCCAGGTTCTATTTTGATAGTCCCTCGCCGGGGATCGTCCTTCTTAAGCCGGAGCTTTCCTACGGGGATTATTCCTTCCATCCGCTGGCGGATGAGAATGTGCCGAAGGAGATCTGCCGGGATGTGCCGGGAGAGTTTTTGATCAGCCGTCTTGTGACGGAATATTTTAAGATGAAAGAGGACGGAACCGGAAATCTTGTGATCCGGGAGGACGACGACGCCATCTACCGCCTTCTTTCCGTGGGGATCCCCAGGTTCATGGAGCTGGGCGAGGTCTTTATTTCCGACGCGTTAAAAAAGATCCGCCTGCTTCCTTCGGCGGGAGCTTCCGTCCAGATTCATTCCCGGGGCCGGCTTTTGGATCTGTCCGTCGATCTGGGCGGTATTCCCAGGGAGGAGCTAAAGCAGATCCTTACGGCCTATGAGAGAAAGCGGCCCTATTACCGGATGAAGAACGGCGATTTCCTGACGTTGGGAGAAGGCGGCCTTTGGACGGTGTCCCGGCTGGCGAAGGAGCTGGAGGCAGAAAAGGAGTTCCTGGATTCCGGACAGATCACCCTCCCCATGTACCGGGCGCTGTTTTTGGACGGCGCGCTCAAAGAGGACCGGAGCATTCCTGCCTACAGGGACCGGCTGTTTAAAACGGTGGTCCGGGGGATGAAGGATGTAGAGGACAGTGATTTTGAGCTTCCGGCCCGCCTTGTCCCGATTTTAAGAGGATATCAAAAGGCCGGCTTTCGCTGGCTGAAAACATTGGATTCCTATGGCTTCGGCGGGATCCTCGCGGATGAGATGGGCTTGGGGAAAACGATCCAGGTGATCGCGCTTTTACTGGACCAGAAGCTTAAGGAAGGCGGGCAGTCGTTCATTGTCTGCCCGGCGTCTCTTATTTATAACTGGGAGAGCGAATTCCAGAATTTCGCGCCGGAAATTTGCGCGAAGGTGATCGCCGGAACCCAGGAGGAGCGGGAGGCAGTGCTAAAGGAATGCCGGGACCATCCGGCGGATGTTTTGATCACGTCCTATGATCTGCTGAAACGGGATATCGGCCTTTATCAGGAGATGGAATTCCGGTTCCATATCATCGACGAGGCCCAGTATATCAAAAACGCGGCGACGCAGGCGGCAAAGGCGGTCAAGGCGGTGCGCTCCGTTACAAGGTTCGCCCTTACGGGAACGCCCATTGAAAATCATCTGGGAGAGCTGTGGAGCATTTTTGACTTTCTGATGCCGGGCTTTCTGTTTACGGCGGCTAAGTTTAAGAAGCGGTTTGAATCGCCGGTGATGCGGGAGGGTGATCCGGAAGCGCTGGCCCTTTTAAAAAAGCTGACGGGCCCCTTTATTCTCCGGAGGCTAAAGAAGGATGTGCTAAAGGAGCTGCCGGACAAGCTGGAAACCGTGCTGTATTCCAGCATGGAAGGAGAGCAGAAGAAGCTTTACGCGGCGGGAGCGTTAAAGCTGAAGGAGGCGCTGGAAACACCGGGAGAGCTGGAGGCAAGGGAGCGGATGCAGATCCTGGCGGATCTCATGAGCCTGCGTCAGCTCTGCTGCGACCCGTCCCTCTGCTACTCAAATTATAAAGGCGGATCGGCGAAACTGGAAACCTGCATGGAGCTTTTGCAGAACGGGACGGCGGCAGGCCATAAGATCCTTTTATTCTCTCAGTTTACTTCCATGCTTTCGATCATAGAAAAACGGCTGAAAAAAGAAAAACTGGATTATTATATGCTGACGGGAGCGACCCCGGCCAAAGAGCGGATGCAGATGGCGGCATCCTTTAAGAGGGATCAGGTTCCCATCTTCTTGATCTCGCTTAAGGCCGGAGGGACCGGGTTAAATTTAGAGGCGGCGGACATGGTGATCCTTTATGATCCCTGGTGGAACGCGGCCGCGGAGAGCCAGGCGGCGGACCGGGCTCACCGGATCGGCCAGGAAAACCAGGTGACGGTTTTTAAATTGATCACGAAGCATACGATCGAGGAAAACATCTTAAAGCTCCAGGAGCAGAAGCGGATGCTGGCGGATTCTGTCGTCGCCGGGGCGGGAGGCTCCTTCGCGGGGCTTACGAAGGAAGAGCTTCTCAAGGTGCTGGGAGAATAACTCTGTGAGGATCATTCCGGGGAAATCTTTCTGTGAGGATCATTCCGGGGGGATTTTTCTCCAGGCTTGGATGTGCCCGCGTTTTGCGCCAAAATCGAAAGAAAAACGTAAGGTTTTAGAAGGACGGTCATGTTATAATGCAGAGTGGACAGGAATTACTGTGAGAAAAGATAAAGGGAGCAGGATAAAAGAGATGAAAAAACGGATACGGATATTGACATTGGCGCTGGCGTTTTCGCTTATGACATCCCAGGCGGCGCAGGCGGCCTTGATCTCGCCGCTGAGCGTGGGACAGATCGGAGGGCCGGGGGTTACGGAGAATCAGCAATCCTCCAATGCGCAGACCGGCGGCCAGACGGGAAACGCCACCGGATTTCCGGGGAACCAGCAGATTGCCCTGGAAGGGCCGGGATATAACGGCGGGACATCTTCCCAGCAGGGAACCTCCGGGGTCACGAACGGCCAGCCGGCGGCAGGAACGGGAACCCAAATCGGAACAGGAACCGGGACGCAGACCGGAATGAACGCCGGAATGGGAGCCGGGATCCAGCCTGGAACGGGAACCGGAACTCAGACCGGGACGAATATCGGAATGGGGGCCGGAGTTCAGACAGGAACCGGCGTTCAGGAACCGGGAATGTCCGCGGGGGGCGGAACCCAGATCGGAACGGGAACCGGGACGCAGACGGCGGCTGTCCAGAAGCCGGAAATCTCCGCGGAGGCCGGAGTCCTTTACGACGCGACGCACAATGTCTTTTTGTTTGAAAAGAACGCGGATGAGAAGCTGTATCCGGCCAGCATCACCAAGCTGATGACGGCGCTTCTTGTTATGGAGCACGGAAATTTAAACGACACGGTGACGTTTTCTAAGGCGGCTACGACCAATCTGGAGTCCGGAGCGGTTACCTTAAGCCTGACGGAGGGCGACAAGGTTTCCGTCAAGGACTGCATGTACGGTCTTCTGCTGAAGTCAGCCAACGAGGTGGCCAACGGGCTGGCGGAGTACGTATCCGGAAGCGTTTCGGCGTTCGCGGATCTGATGAATCAGAAGGCGGCGGCGCTCGGATGCACCAATACGCATTTTGTAAATCCCAACGGACTCAACGATCCTGATCATTATTCCACTTGCCGCGATATGGCGAAGATTGCGAAGGCGGCCTTTGAGAATCCGACGATCCGGGAGATCAGCTCGACCTTAAGCTATACGTTCCCGGCGACAAAGAAGGCGGCGGCCCGGACCATAACGCCGGGACATAAAATGCTGTATCCGACGGATTCCAGATATTATTCGGGAATTTTAGGCGGAAAGACCGGCTATACCTCTCTTGCGGGAAATACGCTCGTAACCTGCGTGGAGCAGAACGGCGTGCGGCTTATCGCCGTTGTTATGAAGGCGAGCGGCACCCATTATACGGATACGAAGGCGATGCTGGATTATGGCTACGCGCTTGCGGCGGCCGGGCAGTTAAACGGGCAGACTGGTTCCCAGGCATCGGGACAGACCGGCGCCCAGACGTCCGCCGCTCAGACCGGCTGGATCGAGGACGGTTCTGTATGGCGGTACCGGCAGGCGGACGGCTCTTACCTTGCTTCCGGTTTATATGAGATCGGCGGCGTTGTTTATGGCTTCAACGACAGCGGGGTCATGGTAACCGGATGGCAGAAGTTCGGCGGAGAGTGGCGGTATTTTAAGAGCAGCGGAGCGATGGCCGTAAGCTGCTGGCAGCAGGACGCCGGAAAATGGTTCTATCTGGGAACGGACGGAAAGATCGTGAAAAACGCTCTGATCGATAATCAGTATTACGTGGGGGCAGATGGTGTCTGGGTTCAGTAGATCAAAGATAATTGCGGGAATGGGGCTTATGGGAGCCGCATTCCTGCTGCGGTCGCAGTATGAAAGGAACTGCCTTTCGGCAGAAGAATTTGTGATCCGTTCCCCAAAGATAACGGGGAAGGAGAAAACCTTTGTGTTTTTGTCCGATCTTCACGATAAGGAATTCGGGCCGGATAACCGCCGTCTTTTGCAGGCGGTTTCCGGCGCGGATCCGGACGCGGTTTTTATTGGCGGCGACATGATGGTGGCGAAGGGGACGGCGGATCTGTCGGTTTCCCTGGCGCTTCTTTCCAAATTGGCGAAGCGGTATCCGGTTTACTGCGCCAATGGGAATCATGAGAGCCGGATGCGGCGGGAAACCTCCCGGTATGGGACGCTCTATGAGGAGTACCGGCAGGCGCTGGAAGAAAACGGGGTTCATTATCTTTCCGACCAGCGGGCGTTTATTGGCGGCGATACGGCGGTTTACGGCCTGGATCTGCCGGATGAAGTGTACCGGCCCGGCGGAGGGACGCTGCCGGAGGGCTATATCCAGGCTGTACTGGGAAAGGCGGATCCTGACCGCTTTTCGATCCTGTTAGCGCATTCCCCCTGCTTCTTTCCTCAGTACGCAGACTGGGGAGCGGATCTTACCCTTTCGGGACACTTCCACGGCGGCACCATCCGGATCCCGGTTCTTGGCGGCGTTATGACGCCCCAATATCAGTTCTTTTATCCGTGGTGCGGCGGCTGTTTCCGAGATCCTAAAAAGGACCGGTCCATGATCGTAAGCCGCGGCCTTGGAACCCATTCGGTGAATCTCCGATTGAATAACAAACCACAAGTTGTAGTGGTTAAAGTTGCATCCAATTCAATATTTTGATAAACCTATTTACAGAGGAGGCAAAGTCTGTTATACTGAAAAACCAGGGACAGACGGTTTAAGCTCCGCAGGGTTTATCGGCGGGAAAGAGTTCCGGGCCGGGGCTCTTTTTTGCTGTGTCTGGGTCTTTGACTGGGAAAAGCGAGGTATGGATGGAACTGCAGTATAAGCTGGAGAGCTTTGAGGGTCCGTTGGATCTTCTTCTTCATTTAATCGAAAAAAATAAAGTAAATATTTACGATATCCCGATCGCCAAGATCACGGATCAATATATGGATTATGTGAGCCATATGGAAGAAAAGGATCTGGATCTGGTCAGCGAATTTCTTGTGATGGCGGCGGAGCTTTTGGATATTAAGGCCCGGATGCTGCTTCCCAAGGAGGAAAACGAGGAGGAAGAGGAGAGCGATCCCAGAGCGGAGCTGGTGGCCAGGCTTCTGGAATATAAAGCTTTCCGGATCCGGTCGGAGGAGCTTAAGGAGCTGGAGCAGGACGCGGAACGGATCCTGTTTAAGGAGCCTACGATCCCGAGAGAGGTGGAGCGGTATGAGCAGCCGGTGGATCTGGACCGCCTTCTGGACGGAGTAACCTTGACTCAGCTTAAGAAGATCTTCGAGTCAGTGATGAAGCGCCAGCAGGATAAGATCGATCCCATCCGCAGCCGGTTCGGAACAATTAAAAAGGAGCCGGTAAGCCTGGAGGAAACCATCGATTCGGTTATGGCTTACGCAAAGCGGCATAAGCGGTTCAGTTTCCGCCAGCTGCTGGAAAAAAAGACAGACAGGACGGCCGTGGTGGTGGCCTTTTTGGCGGTGCTGGAGCTTATGAAGGTGGGGAAGATCCATTTAACGCAGGATCACCTGTTTGACGATATGCAGATCGAGACGCTGGAGGAGAAGGACGCCCCGAGCGTTCGGATAGAAGTTGGAGGATGACAGTGGAGTTAAGAGAGCAGGAAGCCGTGGTGGAGGCGGTGCTGTTTACCATGGGCCGGTCCGTGGAGATCCGGCAGCTGGCTGCCGCCTTAGAGTGCGGGGAAAAGGAAGCGGAGGCCGCGGCGGAGCGGCTGAAGAGCCGCTATGAAGAGGAAAATCGAGGAATGCAGATCCTGCGGCTTGAGGACTGCTACCAGATGAGTACCCGGGCGGAATATTACGGCAGCCTGATCCGTGTAGCGGCGACGCCGAAGAAACAGGTGCTTACAGACGTGATCATGGAGACGCTGGCGATCATCGCCTATAAACAGCCGGTGACAAAGGCGGATATTGAAAAGATCCGCGGGGTAAAATCAGATCATGCGGTGAACCGGCTGATCGAATACAATTTGGTTTATGAGGCCGGGCGGCTGGACGCGCCGGGCCGTCCGGCGCTGTTTGCGACAACGGAGGAGTTTCTGCGCCGGTTTGGCGTCGGTTCCGCAAAAGAGCTTCCGGAGATGGATTTTAGCCAGAGGGAAGAGATCCGGACAGAGGTAGAAGAAGAGCTGAAGCTGAAATTGGATGTTGACGGGCGGATTTTAGAAACTGGAGACGGGACGGCAGCGAGGCCGGAAGCAGGCGAAGAGCCGAACGGGACGATGGAAACGGGCGAGACGGCGGAGCCTGACGGAGAAGAAAACGGGCCCCGGGAGAATGGTCAGGAGGAACAGGATCATGAGATGCAGTGAGATCAAAGTAATTAAAAAGGACGGAACAAAGGAAGAGTTCAACGTCCAGAAGGTTGTTGTGGCGGTGAATAAATCGGCGGAGCGCGCCATGATCCGGTTCTCCAAGGCGGAGATCAATTTTATCTGCCAGTTTGTGGAGGAAAAAGCGGAGAGCATGGATGTGGCGGAAATCCCCATCGCCCAGATGCATAATATCGTGGAGGGAGCTTTGGAGCGGGTGAACCCGCAGGTGGCGAAGAGCTACCGGGACTACCGCAACTATAAGCAGGATTTTGTCCGGATGCTGGATGAGGTTTATAAGAAGAGCCAGTCCATCATGTATATCGGCGATAAGGAAAACAGCAATACGGACAGCGCGCTGGTATCCACGAAGCGGAGCTTGATTTTTAATGAATTAAATAAATCCCTTTATCAGAAATTCTTCATGACGGTGGAAGAGCTGCAGGCGTGCCGGGACGGATATATTTATATTCACGATATGTCCGCCAGGAGAGACACGATGAACTGCTGCCTGTTTAACGTTGAGGAGGTTTTGACCGGCGGCTTTGAAATGGGAAATATCTGGTATAACGAGCCCAAGACTCTGGACGTGGCCTTCGACGTGATCGGGGATATTGTCTTAAGCGCGGCCAGCCAGCAGTACGGCGGGTTTACGGTGCCCAGCGTGGAGAACATTTTAGAGCCCTACGCGGAAAAATCCTATGCGAAAGCGCTCAATAAGTATATCGATCTTGGGCTGGATGAGGAAAAGGCGAAGGAAATCGCCTGGAACGACGTGCAGCGGGAGATGGAGCAGGGCTTCCAGGGCTGGGAGTATAAATTCAATTCCGTTTCCTCCAGCCGCGGCGATTATCCCTTTATTACGGTGACGGCTGGAACGGGCCGGGGCCGTTTCGCGAAGATGGCCACCATCACCATGTTAAACGTCAGGAAAAAGGGGCAGGGAAAAGAAGGCCATAGAAAGCCGGTGCTGTTCCCGAAGATCGTATTCCTTTATGATGAGAATCTGCATGGGCCGGGAAAGGAGCTGGAGGATGTCTTTGAGGCCGGCATCGACTGCTCGGCGAAGACCATGTATCCGGACTGGCTTTCTTTAACAGGAGAGGGCTATATCGCCAGCATGTATAAAAAGTACGGGAAGATCATCAGCCCCATGGGCTGCCGCGCTTTCCTTTCTCCCTGGTATGAACGGGGCGGGATGGAGCCGGCGGATGAGAATGACGTTCCTGTGTTTACCGGCCGCTTCAATATTGGAGTCGTAAGCCTCCATCTTCCGATGATCTTGGCGAAGGCGAGACAGGAAAGCCGGGACTTTTACGAGGTTTTGGATTACTATCTGGAGCTGATCCGGAAAATCCATATCCGCACCTACGCCTATCTGGGCGAAATGCGGGCCTCCACTAATCCGCTGGCTTACTGCGAGGGCGGCTTTTACGGCGGCCATCTGGGCCTTCATGATAAGATCAAGCCGCTTCTTAAGACGGCTACGGCTTCCTTTGGAATTACGGCCTTTAACGAGCTCCAGAGGCTTTACAACGGAAAATCCCTGGTGGAGGACGGGGCCTTTGCCTTAGAAGTCTTAAAGCATATTAACGACAAGGTCAATCAGTTTAAAAAAGAAGACGGGAACCTTTACGCTATTTACGCGACGCCCGCGGAGAACCTTTGCGGGCTTCAGGTTAAGCAGTTCAGAAAGAAGTACGGAATCATTGAAAACGTATCGGATCGGGAGTACGTTAGTAACGGCTTCCATTGCCATGTGACCGAGGACATTACGCCCATCGAAAAGCAGAATCTGGAATACCGGTTCTGGGAGCTTTCCAACGGCGGCAAGATCCAGTATGTAAAATATCCCATCGGCTACAACCGGGAGGCCATCAAATCCCTGGTGCGCAGGGCAATGAAAATGGGCTTTTACGAAGGCGTAAACTTATCGCTGTCCTACTGCGACGACTGCGGCCACGAGGAGTTAAACATGGACGTATGCCCGGTCTGCGGAAGTAAAAACTTAACGAAAATTGACCGGATGAACGGATATTTAAGCTACTCCCGGGTAAAAGGCGACACCCGGTTAAACGACGCGAAAATGGCCGAAATCGCCGAACGGAGAAGCATGTGATTTAGCCAAGCCATGCAGTCAGGCACTCACGGAGATTCCTTGGAAAGCTTGCTTTCTAAGGAATTGACGAGAGTGCTTGACTATAGGGCGCAGCCCTACATGAGTCATCGGGCGATGGAAGCCTAGGGGCTTGGGTGAAACAGTGGAAAGAGCCCGATGACGAATGGCATGGCGTGGGAGATGAAGACTGCGACGGCGCAGGGTGCAGCCCTACATGAGTCATCGGGCGACGAACGACCAGGGGCTTGAGTGAAGCATCAGAAAGAGCCCGATGACGAATGGAATGGGAGACGAAATAGGAGAAAGAGCAAAATGCGGTATCATAATATCACCAAGGACGATATGCTGAATGGAGACGGCCTGCGGGCCGTTTTGTGGGTGGCCGGATGCAGCCATGGCTGCAAGGGCTGCCAGAACCCCATTACCTGGGATATCTGCGGCGGGATTCCTTTCGATGAGGCGGCGAAAAAAGAGCTGATGGAGGCGCTTGAGCCCGACTATATTTCCGGAATCACCTTCAGCGGCGGCGATCCGCTCCATGAAAGGAACCGGAAGGAAACGGGAGAACTGATCGGGGAAATCCGGGAACGGTTCCCCCAAAAGACCATCTGGGTCTACACCGGCTATCTCTGGGAGGAGATCCGGGATCTGCCGTTCATAAGGGAGATCGACGTGCTGGTGGACGGCCGGTTTGTAGAGGAATTAAAGGATACTTCTCTTCACTGGGTCGGCAGCTCCAACCAGCGGATCATTGATGTAAAGAAAACATGCGAACAGGGAGAAATCGTTTTATATGAGGCTAATACCGGCGGCGCTTCTCTTGACGGGGAGCAATAATTGCGCCTGTTTTCTGCACATTTTTGGAATATGCCGGAGCCCTGTCAGAAATGTCGCAAAAAATCAATAAAATTTTTTAAACAGCCTTGACATGTAAAATAATTTGTGCTAGGTTAATGATAAGTTGAATATTGGTACAGATGAGGGAGTAATTCCGCATAGTGGAATGTATTGCGGGCTAAGTCAACAATCACCGACTGTATATTGCAGCCTGGGTTAGCCATAATGAATGAGACTCATATACAGATAGAATTGGATTGTCTGTATATGAGCTTTTTTCATATCTGGAAAATTTTGCATTTTTCCTCGGCGCAGGCTTTTCCCTG
>DVFQ01000024.1 GCA_018713185.1 Candidatus Copromonas avistercoris (nom. illeg.)
AAGAAGACCTGGCTCAGATCAAAGAAGAGCTGACGGAATACGGCTACATCAAGCGCCATTTTTCCGGCGGGAAAAAGCAAAAAAAAGCGGTCAGCCGTCCCTTCCACTATCTGTCCTCCGACGGTTTCCATATTTACGTCGGGAAAAACAATTATCAGAATGAGGAGCTGACCTTTAAACTGGCCTCCGGAAACGACTGGTGGTTCCATGCCAAGGGGATTCCCGGCTCCCATATCATCGTAAAGACAGAGGGAAAAGAGCTGCCCGATCGGGTCTTCGAGGAGGCCGGTGCCCTGGCCGCCTACTATTCCCGCGGCCGCGGCCAGGATAAAGTTGAGATCGATTATATCCAGAAAAAGAACCTAAAAAAAGTTCCGGGAGCCGCCCCCGGGTTCGTGGTGTATCACACCAACTACTCCCTGGTGGCCGCCCCCGAAATTCCAGTAAAAGAAATCGAGTAATCGCCCGCCCGTAAGGGTCAGGACCGGCGTTTTTAGGCTGTAAGGCCAACGAACGCCGGTTTTAGTTTTCTTTGGAGGACAGATAGCGGATCGCGCAGAAGCCGGCCGCGAAGGTGGCCATGCAGACCGCAAAATTCACTCCGTACGGGATTCCCGGGAAAACCTGGACCATGGAGCCGAATACGAATCCAAGAATGATCAGGTACGTCGCCTGGGGATACCGGTGCATGGCCGTCTCCAAAACCCTGGTCGTAAGGATCACGCCCAGCAAAAGTCCCACTCCCAGCGGAAGAAGGAAGGGCAGATACAGCGTGCTGATGGACCGCATGATCTCATCATACATTCCCATGACCAAAAACAGATAGGACACGCTGATTCCCGGAAGCACAAGGGCCACCGCCGCAAAAATTCCCGCCAACACCAACATCAGATAGCTGACCATTCCCGCTTCCATATCCGACTGGAAGCTTCCCTCGGGAATCAGGCCGATCAAACAGACCGCGAAGATTCCGACAAGGATATAAACGATCACCTTCCAGGAAACCTTTTTGATCTCCGCCTGGGAAAAAATAAGGGGCACGCCTCCGGCCACCGCTCCCAAAAAGAAATACATCATCGGCATCGGGAACCGCTCGATCAGGTATAAAAGCGGCCTTGCGAACACCAGGATTCCCGCGCCGCCGCCCAGGCAAAACAGCGCGAGGAACAAAAAGTTCCCTTTCACATCTTTAAAAAATGAGCTGACCGAAGATATCAGCCGGTCGTAAATTCCCAGGATCATCGCCATGGAGCCTCCGCTGGCGCCGGGAACCAGCATAGTCCCTCCTACGATCATCCCCTGGAGGACCGTCAGCAATTTTCTCTTCTTTTCCATGATTCCATCCTTTCCGCATGAAAAAGGGCATAACCCATTCCCTTTATAAAAGGGGAGCAGGTTATGCCCGCATATTCTTTTTCCTGCCGGCAGCCGGACTTGAACCGGCACGAGGTTGCCCCCGTCAGATTTTGAGTCTGATGCGTCTGCCATTCCGCCATGCCGGCGCGAAATAGTACGTATCGAACGGATACTAGTCTATCATATGTCCGGCATATTTGCAAGCAGATTTTTCCGATTTTATCCTCTTGCCCAAAAAACAGGATTCAAATTTAGTGATGGAACAGACGGATTCCGGTAAAGGCCATGGCAAGTCCGTATTTATTGCAGACCTCGATCACGTTGTCGTCCCGCACGGAACCGCCCGGCTGAGCGATATAGCGGACACCGCTCTTATGCGCCCGCTCGATGTTGTCGCCGAAGGGGAAGAAGGCGTCGGAGCCTAAGGATACGTCCGTCATCTTCGACAGCCAAGCCTGCTTCTCCTCCTTGGTAAATACCGGCGGCTGCTCCTTAAACACCTTCTGCCACTGGCCGTCCGCCAGAACGTCCATGTACTCGTCGCCGATATAAACGTCGATGGCGTTGTCCCGGTCCGCCCGCTTGATCTTATCAATAAAGGGCAGGTTTAATACCTGGGGCGCCTGGCGAAGGAACCAGTTGTCCGCCTTCTGACCCGCGAGCCTGGTGCAGTGGACTCTGGACTGCTGTCCGGCCCCGATTCCGATGGCCTGTCCGCCCTTTACATAGCAGACGGAATTGGACTGGGTATATTTCAGCGTGATCAAAGAGATCATCAGATCGATCATCGCCGCGTCCGGAATTTCCTTATTGTCCGTTACCACATTGGATAAAAGCTCCCGGTTGATCTCCAGATTGTTTCTTCCCTGCTCGAAGGTCACACCGAATACCTGCTTGCGCTCGATGGGATCCGGCTCATAGGACGGATCGATCTGGATCACGTTATATCCGCCTTTTTTCTTTTCCTTCAGCATTTCAAGCGCCTCCGGCTCGTAGCCCGGAGCGATCACGCCGTCGGAAACCTCTCTCTTGATCAGCCGCGCCGTATCCACGTCGCAGACGTCGGAAAGGGCGATAAAATCGCCGAAGGAGGACATCCGGTCCGCTCCTCTGGCTCTCGCATAGGCGCAGGCCAGCGGGGAAAGCTCCCCTAAATCCGCCACCCAGTAAGTTTTCTTTAAAACCTCGTCCATGGGGAGGCCCACCGCCGCGCCGGCCGGCGATACGTGCTTAAAGGAAGTTGCCGCCGGGAGTCCCGTCGCCTTCTTTAATTCCCGCACCAGCTGCCAGCCGTTGAAAGCGTCCAACAGATTAATATAGCCGGGACGGCCGTTTAATACCGTGATCGGAAGCTCCCCGCCGTTTTCCATAAACACCCGGGACGGCTTCTGATTCGGGTTGCATCCATATTTTAATTCCATTTCCTTCATGATCCATTTCCTTTCGTTTTCATATTTTTCCAGACCGCCGGCCGCAGCAAACCGGCAGGGCTTATTTTGCGTCTGACTTATCCGCCCTGATCTTTATTTCTGATTTTTATTAACGATCCTCGTCTCATACGCTCCGGTTTCCACGTCGATAAAGCGGACAAACAGGGAAACCTTATTCTCCTCGTTTAAGCTCTCCCATACCGTCTTGGTAAAGGAATCGATATCGCCCTCGATCTTTACCCGCTTCGGCTCGCCCTCAAAGCTGGGAAGCGGATCCCCGTCGCCCATATAGGTATGGATAAAACGGCCCTCGCCGGCAATGGGCTTCTCATAGGCAAAAGTAAAGCGGCTGCAGCTCTCCGGATTCTGATCGCTGCTCTTTAAAATCGACAAGGCGTAATTGTATTTTCCGCCTTCGATGTGCATCACTCCGGAAATCCGGGGCGTGTAGTTGGGAGCGTCCGGCTCGAACTCCCGGCTCCGCAGAGACTGCTCAAAAGTCATCTGCTTGTCCATTCCTTCATAGATGGTATCTGTCTGGTCGCCGTTGGTTACAATGGTCTTATTTCCCAGCACCCGGACCGGTGCGTAGATCACCAGGGACGGATCCACTAATTTGGCCGGATCAAAAGCCTGGGTGCGGATCCCCTCGCCGTCCTCAACAAAAATCCGGTTTCTGCTGTTGACGCTGCGGCCCATGATAAAATAAGCGGCAACCGCGGTTTTCCCATCCTCCGATTTTCCAAGGACAATCCCTCTTCCGGGATAAGAATTGCTCTTCAGTTCTTCTGCTAATGACAATAATTTCATGCTTTTTCCGTTCCCCAAAAGGGGAGCGGCCTCCTCTCTTCTTTCTCATTTCAGTCTTCCGATAGCTTCATGATACCACACTTTCGCTCCCTTGGAAACCTTATGATGGAAAACCGTTACAGAAATTTAAGAATTTATACAGAAACTCTCCATATACTTCCCGTCGAAAATCGTCTATAATCAGAAGAAAGCAAGAAAGGAGAACTTTTCATGAAGAAAAATAGAGGAAAAAAAGAACTATATATCCTGGCCGCGGCGATGCTCCTTGCCCTCTCCTCCCTTTCCGGGTGCAAAAAGAGGGAAGCCGTCGATCTGACGGGGATCCATGAAACGGAAGGCGAAACCATGGAAGCCACCAATGCGGCGGGCGAAGAAAGCGATGAGGAAAATCCTGCGGAAACCCTGGAAGAAAGCAAAGAAGGAAACGCCCAGGACGGCGAAGGAAGCGGGGAATCCTCCGGCTCCAGCTCCGCCCAGGCTTTAAGCGTCCGTTCCCAGATCGCCACGGAAACAAACGGAAAGGTTTCCATCGAATACCCGATCCTCTCCAATCTCCGGGACAGCTCCAAAACCGATGCGGTCAATGAACTGATCAAGACCCAGGCGACGCGGATCATAAACGACTATGAACTGGATCCGGAAACGGATACGGTGGCCGTCACCTGCAATATCCTGTCTCTGGACCGTTCCCGGGCCGTCTTTACCTATGAAGGCTCGATGATGGCCGAAGGCGCGGCCCATCCCCAGGCGCTGTTCTATACGACGACGGTGGATCTGGATCTGGGAACTCTCGTCGGCTTTTCCGATTACGCCGACGCCCAGACGATGGCCGAATACATCCTCTCCGACGAATGCCGGCTTTATTATCCCTCCGCTTCCGATGAGGTCCTTGCCGAGCTGAAGGCCATGGACAAAACCGCTCTTACGGATATTTTAAAGGCCTGCGATTTCACCTCCGTAAGCGAGGGAACCTTCCCCCAGTCCTTCTCCTATGAGAATCAAGGGGATATCTACATGGTCCTTCCCGTAAGCCACGCCCTCGGCGACTACGCCATCGTGCGCTACACGCCGGACACAAAATAAGCGAGGTTGATTTTCGTCCTTTTTTCTGATAGGATGAGGATAGATCATCAATTTCTACGAAAGGCCAGGTACATGATATATGGAAAATGTTACGATTATCGACCACCCTCTGGTACAGCACAAGATCTCCCGGCTGAGAGACAAAAATACGGGAACCAATGAGTTCCGCACATTGATCGAGGAAATCGCCACTTTGATGGGCTACGAAGCGCTGCGCGACCTTCCCCTGGAGGAGGTAGAGGTAGAAACCCCGCTGGAGCGCTGCATGACGCCGGTCATCGCCGGAAAAAAGCTGGCCATCGTGCCGATCCTAAGGGCCGGCCTGGGAATGGTAAACGGGATCCTTTCCCTGGTTCCCACCGCCAAAGTGGGCCACATCGGTCTTTACCGTGACGAAAAGACCCATGAGCCCCACGAATATTACTGCAAGCTTCCGAGCCCCATCGAACAGCGCACCATCGTCGTAACGGATCCCATGCTGGCGACCGGCGGCTCCGCAGTCGCCGCCGTCGATTTTATTAAAGCCCACGGCGGCCGCCATATTAAGTTTATGTGCGTCATCGCCGCTCCCGAGGGCGTAAAACGGCTCCATGAGGCCCATCCTGACGTCCAGATCTACATCGGACATGTGGACCGGGAGTTAAACGACCACGCCTATATCTGTCCCGGACTCGGCGACGCCGGGGACCGGATCTTCGGAACAAAATAAAAATTTACAAAAATAAAAGCTTACAATCCAATAAAAACGCCGCCGCATACGTCCGGTTCCAGGCAGCCGCTGTTTCCAGCGCGTCTGCTCTCCCCGTTCGTATGCGGCGGTTTCGTTTGGTTCCGCGTCCGATTCTCTCTTTCGCTCTTTCTATGCCAGGATCATCCGGTCGCTTAAGGCGTCCTCGCCTCCGGCCTCTTCAAATTTCACCAAAAGATCCTGAACCGTCAGCCGCTTCTTTTCTTCTCCCGACGCGTCAAAAATAATCTTTCCCGCGTTCATCATGATCAGCCGGTTCCCATGGGTAATGGCGTCCTTCATGTTGTGGGTGATCATCAACGTCGTCAGACGGTCCCTCTGAACGATCTGATCCGTAAGCTCCAGCACCTTGGCCGCCGTTTTGGGATCCAGGGCCGCCGTATGCTCGTCCAGAAGCAGAAGCCTCGGACGCTTTAAAGTCGCCATCAAAAGCGTCAGCGCCTGCCTCTGGCCTCCGGAAAGAAGACCCACCTTCGAGGTCATGCGGTCCTCCAGGCCCAAGCCAAGGGTTTTTAACTGTTCCCTGTAAAACTCCCGCTCCTTTGAGGTGATCCCCTTTCTTAAGGAACGGAATTTTCCGCGGCGGGAGGCTAAAGCCATGTTTTCCTCGATCTGCATGGTGGCCGCCGTTCCGTTCATGGGATCCTGGAATACCCGTCCCAGATAGCTGGCCCGCTTATATTCGGGAAACTTTGTAACATTTACCCCGTCGATCTCAATGGTTCCCTCGTCCACCGGCCAAACGCCGGCTACCGCGTTTAACATGGTCGATTTTCCGGCGCCGTTTCCGCCGATCACCGTAACGAAATCTCCCTCGTTCAGATGAAGGGACAGGCCGTCCAAAGCCGTTTTTTCATTCACCGTTCCCGCATGGAAGGTTTTGCTGATATCCTTCAGATCAAGCATGGGATCCGCCTCCTTTTTTTACCGGTTTGGAAAAATACCGGCCCTTCATATAGGGCACCGCCAGGAACACCGCCACCACGACGGCGGATAAAAGCTTTAAGTCGTTGGAGTTTAATCCCAGCCACAAAACCACCTGCAGCACCAGATAATAAATGATCGCGCCCAAAACCACCGACAGCAGCTTAAATGCAAAGTTGGGACTGATCTTTCCGAAAATCACCTCGCCGATGATCACCGCCGCCAGACCGATCACGATGGCGCCCCGGCCCGCGTTGATCTCAGAAAAGCCCTGGTACTGGGCGTAGAGCCCGCTGGCAAAGGCGACGATTCCGTTGGACAGCATTAATCCGAAAATCTTCATCCGGTCCGTGTTGATTCCCTGGGCCCTGGACATATTGGAGTTGGAGCCGGTGGCACGGATGGCGCAGCCCAGCTCCGTTCCGAAAAACCAGTACAGGATCCCGATCAGCAAAAGGGCCAGCACCGCCGCCACCAGGATTGTATTCTGACTGATGGGAACGCCTTTAATATAGCGCAGCGAAACCAGCAGGTCATATTTATCCACATTCAAAGCCTGATTGGCCTTTCCGCCCATGATCCGCAGGTTGATGGAATAAAGCCCCAGCTGGGTCAGGATCCCGGCAAGGATCGCCGGAATCCCCATGGCCGTATGGAGAAGGCCTGTGACCAGCCCGGCGATAACACCCGCTAGGAATGCGAAAAGCAGGGAAATCCAAACCGGAAATCCGTTTAAGATCATAACCACGCAGACGGCCCCTCCGGTACACATGGTCCCGTCCACCGTCAGGTCTGCCAGATCCAGGATTTTATAAGTGATATAAACGCCGATGGCCATGATCCCCCAGATCAGCCCCTGGGCGCAGGCGCCGGGCATGGCGTTGAACAGATTGATGATATTTAACTCCAAGACTGCTTCCTCCTAAAAGATCCTTCTGCCTCTTATTCGGCGGCGGCGATTGCCTCATACCCTTCGGGAACCTCGCTTCCCAGCTCGCTGCAGATATCGGCATTGTACTTCTTCGTCACCTCAGGCGCATAAGCGATTTCCATCGAAGATACGTCCGCGCCTTCTTCCAGGATCTGGTAAGCCATTTCACCGGCCGCGTAGCCGATATCATAGTAGTCGATGGACAGCGTCGCCACGCCGCAGCCGCCGCAGATCCCCTCTTCTCCCGCGATGATCGGGATACCGGCGGGCAGGCAGATGTTGTTGATGATTCCCGCGCTGGAAGCCGCCGTATTATCCGTCGGAATATAGATCACGTCACAGGACGACGCCGCGTTGGTAACGACGGACGCCAGATCGTTGGAGTCCGCAAAGGTATAATCCGTGCAGGTATATCCCAGCTCTTCCAGATATCCGCGGATCGTGTTGACCTGGTACGCGGAATTGGCCTCAGCCGAGCAGTAAAGAAGGCCCACGTTCTTCGCCTCCGGGAACAGCTCGTTTAACAGCTGGGCCTGCTCGTCAAGGGGCGCCAGATCGGAGGTGCCGGAAATGTTGGTTCCCGTCGTTCCGGTCCAGCCGTCGATATCCAGGGCCGTCGCATAATCGGTGATCGAAGTGCCGAGGATCGGGATCTCGTTGGTCCCGGCCGCCGCCGCCTGAAGCGCCGCGGTTCCGTTGGCAAGGATCAGGCTGTCGCCTGAGGATACAAACTGATTGATAATGGACGCGCAGGTCGCCGAGTCGCCGGCCGCGTTCTGAAGATCAAAGTCCACCCGGTCGCCCAAACGCTCTGTAAGCGCCGCCTGGAAGCCTTCCGTCGCCGAATCCAGCGCCGGATGCTGCACCAGCTGGCAGATCCCGATCTCATAGGTTTCTCCACTTTCCGAGCCAGACGCGCTTCCTGCTTCCGCCTTGGAGTCCTCTGCTTCCGCCTGTCCGCTTTCCTCAGAGGCTTCGCCTGTGGCCTCTGTATCTTCCGCCTTTGTATCTTCCGTCTCCGCCGCCGTCTCCACAGAAGCCGCCGAGGTTTCCTCCGGCTCGCTTCCCTGTCCGCTGCAGCCCGCTAAAGACAAAGCAAGAATTGCGGCCGCCGCCATTGCCATTGATTTTTTCATGATCCATTCCTCCCGTTTTCTTTTTTTGCGTTACAGCGTTGCGCTTTAACGCGTGTAAGCAAGCATTAGTTAGATCATACCTCTGAAAACGGAATTCGTCAAGGACTTTACAGGTTTTTCACCTTAAAATCCTTTTCCAGCTCTCTTCTCTGGTCTTTTTTGGCGATATCCGCCCGCTTGTCATAAAGCTTCTTTCCGCGGGCCAACCCGATCTCCACCTTCACCAGGCTTCCTTTAAAATAAACCTGCAGGGGCACCAGCGTATAGCCCTTTTCCTGGATCTTCCCCTTCAGCTTATTGATCTCGTACCGGTGCATTAAAAGCTTCCGATCCCGCAGCGGATCCTTATTGAAAATATTTCCCTTTTCATAAGGGCTGATATGCATCCCCAGGATCATCACCTCGTCGTTGATGATCCGGACAAAGGACTCCTTGATGCTGCATTTTCCCATCCGCAGGGACTTCACCTCCGTCCCGGCAAGGGAAATCCCGCACTCGAATTTATCGTCGATAAAGTAATCAAAATATGCTTTTTTATTGTTCGCGATCAGTTTAATACTGTTTTTCCCCATGACCTCTCCTTTATAACGGGACCACCGGCCGGAAATCGATGGTTTTTAAATACCGGTCCACCGAAACCACCTGCACCCGCACCGGCTGGCCCAGCTTATATTTTCGCCCGGTCCTCTGGCCCGTAAGCTCGTAATGCTCCTCATCGAACACAAAATAATCCCCGTCCAGCTCTCCCAGCCGGACCATTCCCTCCACCGTATTGGGAAGTTCCACAAAAAATCCGTAGTGGTTCATGCCGGAGATCACGCCTTCATACTCGTCGCCGATATGGCGCTCCATATATTGAACTTTCTTCGCCTTTTCCGTCTCCCGTTCCGCCTCGTCCGCCAGCCGCTCCCGGTTGGAGGTCCAAACCGCCGCCTCGTCGAGACGCTTCTCATAGTGAACGCGCCGTTTCTCTCCCAGGCCGCCGTGAAGGTTTTCTTTTATGATCCGATGGATCTGCAGATCCGGATACCGGCGGATCGGAGAAGTAAAATGCGTATAATAGCTGGCCGCCAGGCCGAAATGACCGGCGCACCGGGTGGTATAGCCGGCTTTTTTCATGGAGCGGAGCGCCAGCCTGGAAAGCAGCGCTTCCTCCGGCGTCCCGGCCGCCTTTAAAAGAAGCTTCTGCATCTCCTTGGGATGGAGTTCTCCGTTGGACAGCCGCAAAGAATATCCAAAATTATTGACAAAAATAGCGAACCGGCGGATCTTCTCCCCGTCTGGCTTTTCATGGCTCCGGTAGAGAAAGGGAATCTGCTGCCAGTACGCGTCCTCCGCCACGGTTTCATTGGCCGCCAGCATACAATCCTCGATCAACATCGTCGCCGCGTTCCGCTCATAAGGCTTGATCTCCTTGGGCCGGCCCTTTTCATCCAGCACGATCTTGCACTCCGGAAAATCGAAATCCACGGCGCCCCGCGCCATCCGCTTTTCCCTTAAATGTCCGGCGGCTTCGTTTAAAAGCATGAGCATCGGCACAAAGGGCTCATAGCCCTCCGGTATTTCTCCTCCCGTAAGGATCTGATTCACCGCCGGATAGCTCATCCGTTTCTCTACGCGGATTACCGACTCGCAGATCTGGTATCCGGTCACATTGCCCTTTCGGTCGATCTCCATCAGGCAGCTTAAGGCCAGCCGGTCGCATCCGGCGTTTAAAGAACAAATCCCGTTGGACAACCGGTGGGGCAGCATGGGAAGCACTCGGTCCACAAGATACACGCTGGTGCCTCTCTGGTACGCCTCCCGGTCCAAGGCGCTTTTTTCCGTCACATAATGGGAAACGTCCGCGATATGGACCCCCAGATGGTAAACCGGCTCTCCGTTAAGAAACTCTCTGGAAATACTGACCGCGTCGTCCAGATCCTTGGCGTCCTCCCCGTCAATGGTCACCATGGGAACCTGGCGCAGATCCATCCGCCCCTTATCAAGCTCCTTTTGGATTTCCTCCTTTGTAAGCTCCTCCGGAATTTTTTCCGCCTCGTCCATCACCTCTTTCGGATACGTTTCCGAGAGGCCGTAAGCCCGGACGATGGATAGGATATCCACTCCCGGATCATTGATATGGCCCAGGATCTCCATCACATGTCCCTCCGGGCTTTTCTCCTTCCCGCCGTAGGAATCCAGGCGGACAACCACCTTATGGCCGGAAACCGCTCCCTTTTCCTTTCCCTGGGGAATATAGATATCGGACAGGATCCTGGGATTGTCCGGGATCACGAAGCCGGAGCGGCGGTTCTTCTCAAACAGGCCGATCACCGTTTCATTGGCCCGCTTTAAAACCTTTAAAACCTCCGCCTCCGGCCGGCCGTCTCTCCCGCTTTCCGTAACCAAAACCTGGACCGTATCCCCGTCCATGGCGTCTTTTTTATGATCCGGTGCGACAAAAACGTCTCCCTCCCGCCCTTCGATGGAAACAAAGCCGAAGCCCCTGGGATGGGCCGTAAAAACCCCCTTCTGCGCCAGGATTTCCGGCTTCGCGTATTTTCCCTTCTTCGATACGAGGATCCTGCCCTCCTCTAAAAGGGCGTCCAAAACCTCCTTAAGCTCTTCCCGCCGCTCCTTGGGAACCTCCAAAAGGATCGCCAGCTCCTTTATTTTCATCGGCACGTACGACGGCTCATTCATCAAAGAAAGGATCATTTCCTTTCTTTCCTTCATCTGATTCTCTTCCATCCCGCTCCTTACCGTTTTTTAGGGGATCCTTATCCCCGGAATAAAACAAAACACCCTTGCAGTCCGCTGCAAGAGTGTCCGTTGTCTTAAAGTACCTTCAGGTTCAAAACCAGGGCCAGAACAAAGATCAGGATGGCCGAAACTCTTGTGAATTTCTCCAGATTGCCCTCCATGGAACGTCCTTTATGTTTGCCCCAGTAGCTCTCAGCCGCTCCGCTGATCGCTCCAAGACCTGCTGATTTTCCTTCCTGCATTAATACGATAACCGTCATCGCGATACATAAGATCACGAAAATGACCGTAAGAATGATCCTGAGCACACTCCCACCTCCTGTTTACAGACGAGGTTATCATACCATATTATTTTTTGAAATACAACTGTTATTTCTCAGTTTTTCCAATCCCTTCTTCGATTCTTAACAGCCGGTTGTATTTGGCCGTCCGCTCCGCCCGGCAGGGCGCCCCGGTCTTGATCTGTCCGGCATTCACCGCCACCGCCAGATCCGCGATAAAGGAATCCTCCGTCTCGCCGGAGCGGTGGGAAATGATCGTTTTGTATCCCGCCTGCTTTGCCAGGGCAACCGCCTCCATCGTCTCCGTAAGGGTGCCGATCTGATTCATTTTGATCAAAATGGCATTCCCGGCATGAAGCCCGATCCCCTTTGCCAGCCGCTTTGAGTTGGTAACAAACAGATCGTCTCCCACCAGCTGGATCCGGCTTCCCAAACGCTTTGTAAGAAGCTGCCAGCCGTCCCAGTCCTCCTCCGCCAGCCCGTCCTCGATGGAACAGATGGGGAACCTGTCCGCCAGACGTTCCAGATACTCCGCCATCTCCTCCGCCGTCCGGCAGATCCGCCTGCCGCTCATGGCGCTTTCGCCGGGAAATTCATACAGTCCCGTCTGCTTATCATAAAGCTCGCTTGCCGCCGCGTCGATGGCGATCTTTACGTCCGTCCCCGGCTCATAGCCCGTCTCCCGGATGGCCCGGACCAGGTATTCCAGCGCCTCCTCTGAATTGCTCAGATTGGGGGCAAAGCCGCCCTCGTCTCCCACGGCGGTCCCATAGCCATCCCTTTTTAAAAGCCCCTTTAAGGTATGATAAATCTCTGCGCACATTCTGAGATTTTCGGAAAAGCATTCCGCGCCCGACGGCATGATCATAAATTCCTGGAGATCCACCGTGTTGTCCGCATGTTTTCCGCCGTTTAAAATATTCATCATAGGAACCGGAAGCCGGCTGCCGAAAACCCCGCCCAAATGGCGGTAAAGAGGGATTCCCAGCGCGTTGGCCGCGGCTCTGGCGCAGGCCATGGACACCGCCAGCACGGCGTTGGCCCCCATTCGTTCTTTATTGGGGCTGCCCTCCGCCTCCAACAGCAGCCCGTCGATCCGGCGCTGGTTGAGAACCGACTCGAACATGACCGCCTCCGCCAGCTCGTTCCCCACATGCTCCGCCGCCTTTTTCACGCCTTTTCCCATGTAGCGCCCGCCGCCGTCCCGAAGCTCCGCCGCTTCAAAGGCTCCGGTGGACGCGCCCGACGGGACCGAAGCCCGTCCCATGGCTCCGCCCTCCAGCCAGACCTCGGCCTCCACCGTAGGATTCCCCCTGGAATCCAGGATCTCCCTCCCCTGCACCTTTACGATCTCATAGTTCATATCCATAAAAAAATGGCCTCCTTACAGCTGATTCAATACTGTAAGGATAGCCATTTTCTCCCTTTTTATGCGCGAAGCTCGATTCCCATGCTCTTTAAGCCGTTTAAGATCTTATTCATCACCGAAGCAACCTCTTTCTCCTCCAGCGTGTGATCCTTCGCCCTAAAGGTGATGGAGTAGGCCACCGATTTATGGCCGGCTAAAATCTGAGCGCCCTCGTAAACGTCAAAGAGCGTCAGATCCTCCAGGATCTTTCCGGCCCTCTGCTCGATCATCGCCTCGATCTCGCCCACCAGGATATTCTTCGGCACCACCATGCTCAAGTCTCTGGTTACCGCCGGGTACTTGGCGATTCCCGTATATTTCCGGTCAAAGCTCGCGAACGGAAGCACCGCCGGCATATCAAGGACCGCCACATACGCCTTCTCGCCGATCTCATACTGATCCGCCACGTCCGGATGCAGCTCGCCCAGATAGCCGATCACCTGGCCCTCATAGAGGACATTGGCCTGTCTGCCGGGATGAAGGAAGGGCTTTCCTGCCGCCGGATCGTAGTGGGGCTTTTTATGCATTCCGGCCTTATCAAAGAACTCCTCCAAAACGCCCTTCATAGTATAGAAGTCTCCGTCCCCGTACATTCCCAGAGTGAACTGCATCCGCTCGTCGGGAAGCTCCGTAAGGGGCAGGCTCTTGGGAAGATAAACATTGGCCAGCTCATACAGGCGCACGTTCTTATTTCTTCTGTTGTAGTTGGTGGACAGAGAGGTCAGCATTCCGTTTAAGGGAAGCGTCCGCATGATGCTGAAATCCTCGCCCAGCGGGTTGCTGATCACGATGGCCTTTCTTAAGGGGTCGTCCTCCGGAAGCGCCAGCTTATCGAATACCTTGGGGCTCTCAAAGGAGTAGGTCATTCCCTGGGAGAAGCCGCAGAATTCCGCTACCTCTCTGGCGATCTCCTCCACCCGAAGCTTATAGGAAAGCTTTCCGGTGGTCGCCTCGCCGGTGGGAAGGGTCGTCGCGATCCGGTCATAGCCGTAGAATCTCGCCACCTCCTCGGCAAGATCCGCCATGCAGTGAATATCCTGCCGCCAGGTGGGAGCCACGATCTCCCCGGCTTCCTTATCATACCGCAGATCGATCCGCTCAAAATAGCCTAACATCTCCTCGGCGGAAAGATCCGTTCCAAGAAGGGCGTTGATCCGTTCCGGCTCAAATTTCACCCTGGACTCCTCCGCGTGGACCGGATAAACGTCGATCATGCCGCCGACTACCTCGCCCGCTCCCAGCTCCTCAATTAACTGGCAGGCGCGGTTGACCGCCTCCTCTGCCGTGTTGGGATCCAGTCCCTTTTCATACTTTCCGGAAGCGTCGGTTCTCAGTCCCACCTTCTTCGCGGAGAGACGGATGTTCGTGCCGTCGAAGGTGGCGCACTCAAACACCATGGTCTTTACCTGGTCGGTGATCTTCGAGTTTTCACCGCCCATGATACCGGCGATGCCGACTTCCTTCTCGCCGTCGTTGATCATCAAAACCGTATGGTCCAACTTGCGCTCCTGTCCGTCCAGCGTCTGGAAGGTGTCGCCGTCCTTGGCGCACTTTACGATGATCTCATGGCCCGCCAAAAGGTCGTAATCGAAGGCGTGCATGGGCTGTCCGTATTCTTCCATAATGTAGTTGGTAATATCAACGATATTGTTGATGGGCCGGATGCCGGAGGCCGCCAGCCGCCGCTGCATCCACTGGGGAGACGGAGCCAGATGGATATTTTTCACCATTCTCGCGCAGTACCGCTTGCAGAGAGCCGGATCCTCCACCGTCACCTTCAGATGATCATGGATATCTTCGTTATTTCCGGTCATCTTCACAACCGGCGGATAAAACTTCTTTCCGAAGGTAGCCGCCGCTTCCCTGGCGATTCCGATCACGCTGTAGCAGTCCACCCGGTTGGAAGTGATCTCATACTCAAATACGGTATCATGAAGCCCCAAGACCTCCACCGCGTCGGAACCCACCTTCGTATCCTCCGGCAGGATATAGATCCCGCTTTCCGGAGCGTCTGGATACATGTTCCGGTCGGAGCCCAGCTCCTCGATGGAGCACATCATGCCGCAGGACTCCACGCCCCGGAGCTTTCCTGTTTTGATGCGGATCCCGTCCTCCGGAAGCGGGCCGCCGTCATGGCCTCCCGCCACCTTGCCGCCGTCCAATACCACCGGAACCTTATCGCCCACATGGACGTTGGGCGCGCCGGTCACGATCTGGATCTTCTCCGTTCCGATATCCACCTGGCAGACGATCAGCTTGTCCGCGTCCGGGTGCTTTTCAATGGAAAGGATCTGTCCTACAACGATCTTCTCCAGATTTTTATCAAGCTTTTCATAGCCCTCTACCTTGGTTCCGGATAACGTCATGGCGTCCGTATATTCCTGCGCCGTCACGTCCAGATCCGGAACATATGCCTTAATCCAGGATAATGCTGTATTCATAACTGTTCTTCTCCTATCACTTTAAAACTGCTTTAAGAAACGGATATCGTTTTCATATAAAAGCCGCATATCGTCAATCTCATATTTTAACAGGGCGATCCGCTCCAGTCCTACGCCGAAGGCAAAGCCGGTGTACTCGTTGGGATCGATGCCGCACATCTCAAGAACATGGGGATGAACCATTCCGCAGCCTAAGATCTCGATCCAGCCGCTTCCCTTGCAGAACCGGCAGCCCTTTCCGCCGCACTTAAAGCAGCTGACGTCCACCTCGGCGCTGGGCTCCGTGAAGGGGAAGTGATGGGGACGGAATTTTACCTTCGTATCCTCGCCGAACAGCTCCTTCGCGAACTCCGCCAGCGTTCCCTTCAGATCGGCAAAGGTGATATTCTTATCGATCACCAGGCCCTCGATCTGGTGGAAGGACGGGGAATGGGTTGCGTCCACCTCGTCGGAACGGAAAACCCGTCCCGGAGCGATAATGCGGATCGGCGGCTTTCTCTGCTCCATGACACGGGCCTGGACCGGAGAGGTCTGGCTCCGCAGAAGGATCGTATCGTTGATATAAAAGGTATCCTGCTCGTCTCTGGCCGGATGTCCCTTGGGAATATTTAACTTTTCAAAGTTATAGGCGTCGTACTCCACCTCGGGGCCTTCCACAACCTCATAGCCCATACCGACGAAAATGCGCTCCACCTCTTCCAGGGCGATGGTGTTGGGATGGCTGTGGCCCGTATTGGCCTTCTTTGCCGGAAGCGTTACGTCGATGACCTCCCGCTTCATCTGCTCCTCTCTTGCCCGCTTGGCCAGCTCCTTTTTCGTCTCCTCTAACTTGGCCTCGATCTGCTCTCTGGCCTCGTTGACCATCTGTCCCACTCTGGGGCGGTCCTCCGCCGCCACATCCTTCATACTTTTCAGTACACTGGTCAGCTCACCCTTTTTTCCCAGATAAGCCACCCGGATATCGTTCAGTTTTTCAAGCGCGTCGGCAGACTCGATCCGGGCCAGGGCCTCCGCCTTGATTTTTTCCAGCTTTTCCTTCATTGCTTTCTTCCTTCCTTTATTTCTATGTTCCCTTCTCGGGAAAGCGCTTGCTTTCCCAACCTTTTATTGGGAAAGCCGACCGCTCCGTGCTTCGCACTCCCGCAGCCGGCGGCAGCATTCGTATTCCGGGCTTTCGCCCTACATACTCATGCTCCCTTGCCCGGCAAATGTCTGCGGGAACCTGTATGCAAGCATACGGTTCCCGCCGCCGCTTGCCGGGGCTTTCCCAGCAAAAAAGCCCGCCTCTGCGTGATTGTTTTCACACAGGGACGAGCTTACCCGCGGTACCACCCCGATTCCCGCCGTTTCGGCAGGCATCTTTGGCCGCGTAACGTGCGGCATTACGGCACAGCCTACTTTTTATGTTCAGCCATGCGGCTCCGGTGCGAAATTGAATCTCCTGCCTGAACCCTGGATGCTTCCAGCCGACGACATCCATTCTCTGTTGGAAAACAGGGATCTGAAACACCTTCTGCGCCTTTTCTTTTTTTTTCCGATACGTCCATCTTAATCATCCTTTCCTAAAAAGTCAAGCACTTTTGCTGCTGTTTTTCTTCGCCTTTTTCCCGCGGCGTTCTCCAGCCTATTTTTTACCCGGCGCGGGGCAAGAAAAGCGCGCCGCACGCAGAGCAGAAAAAGCAGCGCCCGCACACGCGGGGAAAGAAAAACAGCACTAGGAATTGACAAGCCGCCGATTCTATGGCATGATGCAGATGGATATACCGCAAACAAAAATGGCAGCAAAGGAGGAATCATCATGGAATATCTGACCTTAACCATCGGGAAGCAGAAAAATATCGCCCTCATCGCTCATGACAGCAAAAAGCATGAAATGATCGACTGGTGCGAAGCCAATAAAGAAATTTTAAAGGGACATTTCCTCTGCGGAACGGGAACCACCGCGCGGATGATCACCGAGGCCACCGGCCTGCCGGTCAAGGGCTACAACAGCGGCCCTCTTGGAGGCGACCAGCAGATCGGCGCGAAAATCGTAGAAGGACGGGTGGATTTCGTTATCTTCTTCTCCGATCCCCTGACCGCCCAGCCCCATGACCCGGACGTAAAAGCTTTGCTCCGGATCGCCCAGGTTTATGACATCCCCATCGCCAACAATAAGGCGACGGCTGATTTTATGATCACCTCGCCGCTTATGAACGCTGAATATGACCATAACGTCATCAATTTCCACCAGAACATCAAAGAGCGGGCCAGCACCTTATAACCGGTGCGGCCCGCCTTTTTTACATCCTATGGCCCTAGGCCATGTCGGTTAAATTTCTTTCAGTTCTTTCTCCAATAAGGGGAGGTCTTCCTCTCCCAGAACCCGGATCCCATATCCGTCCAGTAGCTTGGCCGTCTTTCCCATGCCCGGGCGTTTCCTATGGGTAAAGGTTCCGTCATAAATCTCTCTTGTCCCGCAGGAGGGACTTCTGTCTTTTAGGATGGCGATGGTACAGCCGTATTTTTTCGCTTCCCTGAGGGCGTAATCCGCTCCCAAAAGAAATTCCGCCGTTACATCCCGGCCCTCGGTATTGATAACCGTTTCCTCCGGAAACCGGATCTCCGACGCCGGGCGGGGCGTGGGAAGCCCGCCGTCCTGCTCCGGACAGATGAGATGAAACTGGGCTTTTCCCTTCATCTCCTCCATAAAGCGCAGGACCGCTTCATTCCGGTTGCTGCCGCCGTCCCATTTACAGTTTTCTCCCGCCAGACAGGCGCTCACTAAAATCTGCAGCATGGATCCTTCTTCCCTATTCATGATTCTACTAAGGTTTAGCGGCCGTTTCTCCTATCCGTTCATTTTCCGGCTGATCATGGCGCGCTTCCTGAGGGTCGGATCCAGGATCTTTTTCCGGATCCTTAAATTCTTCGGAGTAACCTCCAAAAGCTCGTCCGTATCAATAAAATCGAGGCACTGCTCTAAGCTCATCTCCTTCGGCGGCGTCAGCTTTAACGCTTCATCGGCGCTGGAGGAACGCGTATTCGTTAACTTCTTTGTTTTGCAGACGTTTAACTCGATATCCTCCGATCGCGGACATTCGCCGACCACCATTCCGGAATACACCTTAACGCCGGGTCCAATAAACAAGGTTCCCCGTTCCTGGGCGTTAAACAGGCCGTAGGTAATGGACTCTCCCGCCTCAAAGGCAATTAAGGAGCCGTTTTTCCGGTAGCTTAATTCGCCCTTAAAGGGGGCATAGCCGTCAAAGATTGTATTCAAGATCCCGTTTCCCTTGGTATCCGTCATAAACTCACCGCGGTAGCCGATCAAACCTCTGGACGGAATCGCGAACTCCAGACGGGTATATCCGCCGTTGGCCGGACTCATTCCCTGCAGTTCACCCTTGCGGCTGGTAAGCTTCTGGATAACCGAACCGGAATACTCCTCCGGCACATCCACATAAGCCAGTTCCATCGGCTCCAGCTTCCGGTTCCGCTCATCGTATTTATAGATGACCTCAGCCTTGCTCACCGCAAATTCAAAGCCTTCACGGCGCATGTTCTCAATCAGCACCGACAGATGCAGCTCCCCGCGTCCGGAAACCTTAAAGCAGTCAGGCGAATCCGTCTCCTCCACCCGAAGGCTTACATCCGTATTCAGTTCTCGGAACAGACGGTCCCTTAAGTGGCGGGACGTAATGTACTTTCCCTCCTGACCGGCCAACGGGCTGTCATTGACCATGAAATTCATGGAGATGGTCGGCTCGGAAATCTTCTGGAAGGGGATCGCCTCCGGATGCTCCGGAGAACAGAGGGTATCCCCGATATGGATCTCCGGGATTCCGGTAATCGCTACAATGGCGCCGATGGTCGCGGAGGAAACCTCCACCCGGTTCAATCCATCAAACTCATACAGCTTTCCGATCTTTACCCGTCTCATCTTATCGGGATCATGGTGGTTGACGATCACGCATTCCTGATTGACCTTTAAGGAACCGTTATCGATCTTTCCAATGCCGATCCGCCCTACATACTCGTTGTAGTCGATGGTGCTGATCAGCATCTGGGTGTCCGCCTCCGGATCTCCCTCCGGCGCGGGGATGTATTCGACGATGGTCTCAAACAGCGGACTCATATCCACCTCGGGATCGTCCAGATTTTTCTTGGCGAATCCCGCCCGGGCCGAAGCGAAAACGAAGGGGCAGTCCAGCTGCTCGTCGGAAGCGTCTAGATCCATAAACAGCTCCAGCGTCTCGTCCACCACCTCTTCCGGTCTGGCCTCGGGCCGGTCTACCTTATTCACGCAGACGATCACCCGCAGATCCAGTTCCAGCGCCTTCTGCAGCACGAACTTGGTCTGGGGCATGGGCCCTTCAAAGGCGTCCACCACCAGGATGACTCCGTTTACCATCTTTAAAACCCGCTCCACCTCTCCGCCGAAGTCGGCATGGCCGGGCGTATCGATAATGTTGATCTTGATCCCTTTATAGGTTACGGCGGTATTCTTGGAAAGGATCGTGATGCCCCGCTCCCGCTCGATCGCGTTGGAGTCCATAACCCGCTCCACGACCTCCTGGTTTTCACGGAATACGCCGCTCTGTCTTAAAAGCTGGTCCACCAGCGTCGTTTTTCCATGATCCACATGGGCGATGATCGCCACATTCCTGACATCTTCCCGCTTGATTTTCATGTTCATCCTCTTTCCTGTCTGTTTCTATAACTCCCGGATTCCCGCAAAAAAATCCCCCAATAACAGGATTTCGTTCCTGCGCCGGGCTTGTTTCCTGTTCTTACCGGGTAATGATTATAGCATTGTGTTTTCTAAATTGCAAGAAAAATTAAGGGAACAGGATGACTTCCTTATTATAGACGCCGAACCAGACCTCATCGCCGATCTGGATTTTCGCGCCGCCGTTGGTTCCCTCCGTAATGGCTTCCTTTAAGCCCTCGCATTCCGCCGCGGGCACCAAAAGAGAAAAGTCCACCCGGTCCGTATAGGAGCTGTCTAAGACCGTGATCCCCTGCTGCCCGAGAATATACTGGATCTTTCCCACGCCCGCGTAGTCCGTGCCCACTTCCATCCGGAAGGCCCGCTTTTTCTCCACCACGGCCGACGCGAGAAGCCCCTCCTTTACCGCCCCGGAATAAGCCCGCACCAGCCCGCCGGTCCCTAAAAGCGTTCCTCCAAAATACCGGGTCACGACGGCGCAGACATTGTGAACATCTTCTCCCAAAAGGACCTCCAGCATAGGCCGGCCGGCGGTCTGCGCCGGTTCCCCGTCGTCGCTGCACCGGGTCAGCTCATGATTCCTTCCGATGGTAAAGGCAAAGCAGTTGTGGCTGGCGTCCCAATATTTCTTCCGCATCTGAGAGAGAAAGGCCGCCGCCTCCTCCTCCGATTCCACCGGCTTTAGGGTTGCGATAAACCGGGATTTCTTTACCACCGTCTCGCTTTCCCCTCCCTGATAAAGGATCTTATAACTGTCCGCCATATTCCGTCCCCCTCCGCTTATATTTTCCCACTTCACTGTCAAAAATATCATAATACAAACCAAACTTTTCCACAATAACTATTTATTATTGGAAAAAACTTTGTTATAATGAGGAAATGATAAAGGAGGCTTCCTGAATGAATTACGGAAAAACTGAAGTATCCAGAAAGCTCCGCCGAATTTCTTCTAAGACCGAGAAGCTCACCTCGCGGATGATCTTCTTGTTTGTGAAGCTGATCCTTGTGGCGGTCCTTCTGATGGCGGCCTTCGCCGCCAGCCTTGGATACGGAGCTTTGAAGGGAATTATCGATTCAGCGCCGGAGATCGATGTGGCAAGCATCGAGCCCAGCGGTTATGCCACCATGGTCTATGACAGGGAAGGAAATCTTACGGAAACTCTGGTAAAATCCGGAGCCAACCGTTTAGAGGCCACCTACGAAGAACTGCCCCAGTGCCTTATCGACGCCTTTGTGGCCATCGAGGATTCCAGATTCTGGTCCCATAAGGGAATCGATATCCGTTCGATCCTCCGCGCGGCCGTAGGCGTTATTACCGGGGAATCGGCGGGAGGCGGCAGCACCCTGACCCAGCAGCTGATCAAAAACAATATTTTTGAAGGCGGAAACGAAAATACCTTCGGCGAAAAGCTGGAGCGTAAGATCCAGGAGCAGTATCTGGCCGTCCAGCTGGAAAAGATCATGGATAAGAAAATTATCCTGAAAAACTATCTGAATACCATTAATCTCGGCAACAATACACTGGGAGTCAAGGCTGCCGCTCTGCGCTATTTTAACAAAGACGTATCCGACCTGACGCTTTCCGAAGCGACGGTCATCGCCGGGATTACCCAGGCGCCGACCCGCTATAACCCCCTAACGGAAAACGGCCGAAAGAATAACGAAGAAAAAAGACGAGTCATCCTGCAGTATATGTATGAACAGGGGCTCATCGACAAGGAGGCGCAGGAGGAGGCCCTGGCCGACGACGTTTACTCCAGGATCACCAACGTAAACCTGACGGCTCAGGAAAATGAATCCCCCTACACCTACTTTACGGACGAGCTGATCACCCAGGTCATGGAAGCGCTGCAGGAGGAGCTGGGCTATACGGAAACCCAGGCCTCAAACCTCCTGTTCTCCGGCGGCCTGGAAATCCACACCACCCAGGACCCGAAGATGCAGGCGATCGTGGACGAAGAGGTCAACAATCCGGATAATTATGACGTGGTCTATTATTCCGTAGATTATCAGCTCTCCGTCACCCATGCGGACGGGACCACCACCCATTATTCCGACGAATCCATGGGCTCCTATTTCCGAAACGATCTGGGCCGCTCTTCTTTCAACGGCTTATTCGATTCCAAAGAGGAGGCAGACGAGGCCATCTCTCTCTATAAGGACGCGATGGTAAAGGAAGGCGACACCATCTTGGGAGAGGTGATCCACTATGTCCTCCAGCCGCAGATTTCCTTCGTCCTCATGGACCAGGCCACCGGAGAGGTAAAGGCCATCAGCGGAGGACGGGGGACCAAGGAGGTCAGCCGTTCCTTAAACCGGGCGACGGAGACGCTCCGGCAGCCGGGATCCACCTTTAAGGTGATCACCTCCTTCGCTCCGGCCATAGACGCCTGCGGAGCCAACTTAAGCACCGTTTATTATGACGCTCCCTTTACCGTGGGAACGAAAACCTTCCGGAACTGGTACAGCAGCAAGGGCTATATGGGCTACAGCACGATCCGCGACGGAATCGTATATTCCATGAATATTGTAGCCGTCCGCTGCATGATGGAAACGGTAACGCCTCAGCTGGGCGTGGAATACGCTAGAAATTTCGGCATTACCTCCATGACCGATACGGACTACAACGCGGCTACGGCTCTTGGCGGCATCACCAAGGGCGTATCTAACCTGGAGCTGACGGCGGCCTACGCCACCATCGCTAACCAGGGAATCTATACCAAGCCGCGGTTCTTTACCCAGATCCTGGACCATAACGGAAAGGTTCTCCTGGACAACACGCCGGAAACCAAACGAGTATTAAAAGATTCGACTGCCTTCCTGCTGACGGACGCCATGTCCCAGTCCATGGAAAGCAGCCGTATGTACGGCAGCGGCAACCTGTACTCCACCAGCACCAGCGCCAACCTGTCCAATATGTCCAACGCCGGAAAGTCCGGTACGACTACCAGCAACAACGATATCTGGTTCGTAGGATACACGCCTTACTATACGGCGGGAATCTGGTCCGGCTGCGACAACAACCAAAAAATTTCCGCCATCGGCAGCAGTACCTCTTACCATAAGATCATCTGGAAAAATATTATGACCAGAGTCCATGAGGGCTTGGCCGATACGGGATTTTCCATTCCGTCCTCGGTTACGACGGCCCAGGTCTGCCGGAAGTCCGGAAAGCTGGCCAGCCCCGGAGTCTGCGAAAACGATCCCCGCGGCAGCGCGGTGTACACCGAGTATTTTGCCAAGGGTTCGGAACCCACGGAGGTCTGCGACCACCATGGCGTTACCACCGTCTGCTCGGCATCCGGCGGCCTCCCGACCCAGTACTGTCCGGCAGAGCTTCGCACCTCCAGGATCTTTATGATCACGCCGGAGGGCGAAACCGGAGCAACGGCAGATTCCGCTTACCGGATCCCCGGCTATTGTACTATCCACACCCAGGCGGCGGTAATCCTGCCTACTGAGCCGGAGGTTACCCAGCCGGAGGAAACCATCGCTCCCTCCACCTCCGCACCGAGATCGCCCCTTGATATGGTGGTGGTTCCGGTGGGGCCGGGATACGAATAAATACAGATCCTAAATGTTCTACCGCTTCATTTTTGGGCGGAAGAGTAAGGAGCCAAGATAGCCAAACACCAACGCGCCGCAGATCCCTGCGGCGCTGGCTGTAAATCCTCCTTTGAAGATCCCCAGAGCGCCGTCCTCCGCCATGGCCTTGGAAATTCCCTTCCACAGCGTATTTCCAAATCCCAAAAGCGGGACGGTGGCTCCGGCGCCCGCCCATTCCGCAAACGGCTCATAGACCCCTAAAAATCCCAGTACAGTCCCGCTGACCACCAATGTTACCATGATCCTTCCCGGCATCATCCTGGTCTTATCCATCAGGATCTGAACCAGCGCGCAGATGGTCCCGCCCGCAAGAAACGCTTTGATATAGCCGTCCATTTTCCAATCTCCTCTCTTATCGGTCTTATCTCACTTATCGATCTCATCGATCTCTTTTTGATCTCTTGTCGATCCTTTATCTCTATTCTTAATCTCTATCTTTTATCTCGCTCCCTTGGGCGTCTCCAAGATCACTCCATGGGCAATTCCAGGAATGCTTTTCCCCTCATTGAAGCTTACAGTAGAAAGGAGGGCCCCGGTGGGAAGGAACAGCACCCGTTTCCACTCTCCCGACTTAAGCTTAGGCAGGATCGATCCGCAGAGAACGGACGCCGAACAGCCGCAGCCGCTTCCGCCCGCGTGGGTATCCTGGGCCTCGCTGTCATAGATTTCAATCCCGCAGTCCAGATGGCGCTTTCGGATATCATGGCCGGCCTGCAGAAGATAATCGACTAAAAGCCGCCTTCCAATCTGTCCCAGGTCTCCGGTAATGATCCGGTCGTACCAGGTTTCATCCACACCCAGATCCCGGAAATTCGCAAGGATCGTATCGAGCGCCGCCATCGCCATAGCGGCGCCCATGTTCATGGAATCCTTTTGATCCATATCCACAATCTTTCCCGTGGTGACGCCTGTGATCTTCGCCATGGCCCTGTTTTCCTGTCCTGCATTTTCCTGCGCTCCGTTTTCCCGCCCTTTAGAGATCACCACCGTCCCGCAGCCCGTCACCGTCCAGGTGGCGGAATAAGGCCTTTGGTTCCCATATTCCAAAGGAAAGCGAAACTGCTTCTCCGCCGAGGCGAAATGACTGGAAGCCGCCGCCATAATATGATCCGCGAAACCGCCCTCCACCACCATCGCCCCCAGTCCCATGGCCTCGCCCATGGTCGAGCAGGCGCCGTAGATCCCGAATAAGGGAAACTCCAGGTTCACCGCCCCAAAGGAGGTGGCGATCAGCTGGGCCAAAAGGTCGCCGCCGAAATAATACCGGATCTCCTCCCGCGAAAGCCCGCTTTTGGCTAAGGCCAGTCTTGCGGCCCGGGTCTGCAGCTCGCTTTCCGCTTCCTCCCAGGTCTTTTTCCCCAGCATGGAATCCGCCTCTATCTGGTCGAAATACCGGCCTAAAGGCCCTTCTCCCTCCTTCTTTCCCACAACGGAAGCTGCCGCCGTAATGAGCGGCGGACATTCAAAAAGAACGCTTGCCTTTCCCTTCTGTTTCTTTCCCATTTTTTCACCTCGCCTGTTTTTTTCATTCAAACGGATTTCCTGATCAAAAGCCCATCGCCCCGCCGGCCCAGGAAATCAGGCCCAGAAGCCAGCTGGAAAAAATTCCGAATAGGATCACCGGCCCTGCGATGGTAAAGATCTTGCAGCCAATCCCAAATACATGTCCCTCCGCCCGGTACTCAATGGCCGGAGCCACCACCGAGTTGGCAAAGCCGGTGATGGGAACCAGGGCCCCGGCCCCGCCGAACTTTACCAGCCTTGGATACAGATTAAGGCCCGTCAGCAAAACGCTTCCGCCGATCAAAGAAAGAGTCGTCCATGCCGAAGCCGCCTCTTTTTCCGCTCCAAGAAATAAAAAAAGCTCCGTGAGCGCCTGTCCGATCAGACAGATCGCCCCGCCGGTCACAAAGGCTCTTAAGATATTCCTGGCCGTGCTGTGTACCGGCGTAACCTTCTTTACATATTCTCCGTATTCCTTCTTATCAATCTCCATAAACTCCTCCGTAATCCTGCGCAGGCTGCCCGAAAAAGAAAGCGCTGCCCGAAAAGGCAAATGCTGCCCGAAAAAGCAAACGCTGCCCGAAAAGGCAAACGCTACCCGAAAAAATAAAAGAGGGAGCCTGCAAGTTTTCCCGCGGCGATGGAAAGAATCACAAAGGGAAGGCCCTTTGCGGCAAGCCCCAGGCGGCGTCCCAGAACCGGAAGCGCCTTTAAGGTTTCCGCCAGCGACATCACAAGACTTCCCACAAAAATTCCCGCCGCCAATCCAAAAATTCCTAAAAAAATCTGGCCAAGGCAGCGAAGGACGGCCGCTCCCCCATCGCCCCAGCCAGCGGCGCCTGCAAATAGCAGGAGCCGGGAAGCGGCGGACCGGAAGGCCTCCGTCAATCCATTCTGATACCGGTCCGCGGTCACGCCTCCAACGCCTCCAAGGATCATCATCGTCTCATAAAGCCGGATCTGTTTTTTCGTTCCGGTCACCCCCACCAGCCGCGGCAGGACGCCGATCATCGCCAGGAACGCAAAAATACCGGCGGCGATCACGCCGCCGGCGCTTAAACCGATGAATAGGAGAAGGAGCTGCCTAAACGCCATCCGGATCCGCCCCCTTCCTTTCTCCATTCTGGATAATGGTCTTATTCAGATTTTCCTCATAAAGACTCATTTCCACCTCGATCGGCGTAGGATCTTCCGTAATTTTCCAGGAAGCAAAATGATTGAAAAACAAAAGGATCCCCGCCGCCAGCCCAACGGAATAGGAAGCGTCCAGAACTGTCGGACCCGCCGCGTCCCTCCCGGCGATCAGACGGTACAGCGTCCCGAACACATCCGTCACATTGGCGTCATTATTAAAGGTCATGATCGCGAAGGCGGCCCCGCAGAACGCCACAAGCGCGACAAAAGCGGTCTTGGCTCCCTGCAGCACAACGCTTCTTTCCGGAGCCGGTTCAAAAAGGACCGCGTATTCCGTCTCTCCCAGATTGACGATCTGGATCTGGGGATCGGCTTCCTGGGCCAGCCGGATCAGCTCCATAATGTCTCCGCAGACGGCCGTCCTGCGGACGGCCTTGGGAAAGGAGGCCGCCCGGATGGCTTTAACCTTTGCCGCTGCCGCCGGATCGGAGCAGTAAACCTGCCCGATATCGCCGACGCAGACCGTCCGTTTCCCCGTTTTCGTCATCTGGGAAAGCTTTACATAAACAAGTTTTCTTCCGTTCATAAACGATCCAGCCTTCCCGGAAGGCATACAAGCGTCCCCTCCGGCGCGGCCCGCCGCCCGGGAAGTTCAAACATCAGATACCATGCGGCAAAAACCGCCAGCAAAAGCAAAAATACCGCGGCTAGGATCTGCAGCCGCTGCCAGCGCGTGTTCATCTAATCCACCTTCCTTCGTTTATCTGGAACCTTCCTTAAGCGGTAGTATGCGCCGGCCGCCTTATTTCTATTCCAAAAGCTTTTCCCGCATTTGAAATAAGATCTTTTTTTCCAGCCTGGAAACCTGGACCTGGGAAATCCCCAGGGTTTTCGCGATCTCCGTCTGGGTCCGGTTCTCAAAATACCGCATCCGGATGATCGACTGCTCTTTTTCGCCCAGTCCGGCCAGCAGTTCTCCCAGCGCCAGACGATCCAAAAGCCGGTCGTTTTCCGAGACCGTTTCCGCGATCTTATCCATCAGGCATCCGGAATTTTCTTCTTCCCTTCCCAAGGGGCGGTAAAGGGATTCCACCTCGGCCCCCGCTTCCATGGAGGCGGCCACTTCCTCGCGGCTGGCTCCCACCTGACGCGCCAGCTCCTCAATGGTCGGCTCCCGCCCCAGGCTGAACTCCAGCCGCTCTCTCGCCGCTCCGATCTTCACCGCCAGTTCCTTTAGGGAGCGGCTCACTTTCAGCATTCCGTCGTCCCTTAAAAACCGTCGGATCTCCCCGGTGATCATGGGCACCGCATAGGTGGAAAAACGGACCTCCATGGTCAGGTCGAAATGATCGATGGCCTTGATCAGCCCAATGCTTCCGATCTGGAACAGATCCTCCGTTTCACATCCTCTTCCGGCAAACCGCTTCACAATGCTCCATACCAGTCCCGTATTCTCCAAAACCAGCCTGTCCCTGGCTTCTTTATCTCCCTGGTGCGCGCGTTTTAAAAGCTCTGCCGTATCCGCCATACCTTCACCTGCCGATTTTCTTTTTCATCGTGACGGCCGTCCCCTTCCCAGGCGCGGAAACCACCTCCACCTGATCCATAAAGGCTTCCATAAAGGAAAATCCCATCCCGGACCGCTCCCCCTCCGGCGCGGTTGTAAACATGGGCTCCATCGCCTTTTTTATATCCGCGATGCCAATGCCCGTATCCTTTACCGTCACCGTGAAAAGCCCGTCCGCCTGCGCCCTGGCGCAGATCTCGATCGTCCCTTCCCCATTCTGATATCCGTGGATCACCGCGTTGGTCACCGCCTCGGAGACGGCGGTCTTGATATCGTCCAACTCCTCCAGCGTCGGATCCAGACGGCTGGCAAATACAGCCACCGCCACCCGGGCGAACTCCTCATTTTTTGAAAGACTGTCCATCGTAAGCGTCATGCTTTCCTGTTCCATTCTGTTTTCCCTGTTCTCCATTTCCATCCCCCTAACCGCAAAGAGCTTCTTCCCTGGTCTCATACCGCTTCATCAACCCTAGGATCCCGGCCACCTTCAAAACCCGCAGCACCTGCTGCCCCGCCCCGTAAAAGCATGCCTCGCCGCCTCCGGCGCGGATCTGCTTATACCGGTTTAAAAGGATCCCGATCCCGGAGCTGTCCATAAAGCAGGTATCCGAAAAATCAAATACCAGCCGGGTAATATAGTTCTCCGCCAGCAGAAGATCCGTTTCATATTTCAAATTCCTGCAGTTATGATGATCCAGCTCCTTCGGAAGATGAATGATCAGCGTCTGCTCCTTCGCTTCATAAATAAATGGTTCCTCCATCCGCTTTCCCTCCTGTTTTCCTTCCTCAAGCATGTCCGCTTGGCTCGCTGCCAGCGGAAATAAAAAAAGAGACCCGCAGATCGTTTCCGCAGCGTCTCTTTTGTTTCTGACTTCTATTCTCTTTTTCTTTGATTCGCCTGTCCCGTATTCTCTACGGTTAATATCCTCTCTGCTCCTGGGCCTGGGCCGCCAGCTCTGAGTCAGAGAAATTCATGATCACCTGTCCAAACAGCTGATCCGCCGTCTCCGTATCTCCCATGGCCTGATAGATCATCGCCATATTGTAGATGATCTGCGGATTCCGGTCGTTGATCGCCATATAGCTCTCGTAATAATGGAGCGCCAGCTCATGATCCCCCGCCGCCTCCGCCTCGGCCGCCATCGCCTCCAGTTCGGCCGGCGCGTTGGCCGTCATATCCGCCTGGATCCCGGCGAAAATATTCAACATATTTTCATCGGTGATCAGCGACGCGTCCATATCGATATACAGCTGGACCGCCGTCCGGAAATCCTCGTTCCGGTACGCCTGGAGGATCTCCGCCACCGTGGCGTATTGGGCCAGCACCGAATTGGAATTTCCCTGCATCTCGGCGATCTGGGCCTGGGCCTCTTCATTCTGCTGCCGGTACTGGGAAAGCTCGTTTTCAAGCTCCGCCAGCTCCTGGTTCGCCAGGTTCAGCCGGTCCGTATAGGACAGCATTTCCTGATTGTGCTCATAGTTCAGCGACCGCTCCCTGGCCGGGATCACCAAAAAGAAGATCATGACGGCTCCCAGGATCAAGCCGATGCCGATATTGATAATGGACTGCCAGCCGGTATTTTCCTTATAGGTCGGCGGCAGGATCACGTCATCGTCCTGCATCTGCCTGTGGGAAAACGCGTTCTTCATCTTCCGGCGCTCCACATCCGCCTTCCCGGTCCTGGATTTTACATAC
>DVFQ01000025.1 GCA_018713185.1 Candidatus Copromonas avistercoris (nom. illeg.)
ATTTGCGCATAAGGGCGAAATAAGGCATAAAAAAAAGTACATAAGCGGAAATGTACATGAAAACTGAAAACAGCATAGATCCGCTGCGGGGAGAGCGAGAGATAAGTAAAAGAACGAGAGGGAAGGCACTATGAAAAAGTCTTATGAGATCAACATGTGTGAAGGACCGATCCTGGGAAAGGTTCTTATTTTTTCCATTCCATTAATGTTAAGCGGAATCCTGCAGCTTTTGTTTAATGCCGCCGATGTGATCGTGGTCGGGCGGTTCGCCGGGAGCCAGTCCCTGGCGGCCGTAGGCTCCACCAGCGCCCTGATCAACCTTTTGATCAATGTGTTTATGGGATTTTCCGTCGGCGTGAATGTTTTGGTGGCCCGGTATTACGGAGGCCGGAAGGAACGGGACGTCAGCGAAACGGTCCATACCGCCGTTACGTTAAGCCTGGTCTGCGGCCTGATCCTCGTGGCGGTGGGCCTGGCGCTTACAAGGCCGCTTCTGGAACTGATGGGAACGCCGGATGACGTGATCGATAAGGCGGTCCTGTATATGCAGATTTATTTTATCGGAATGCCCGCCAATATGCTCTATAACTTCGGCAGCGCCATCCTCAGGGCGGTGGGCGATACGAAACGGCCCCTTTATTATCTTTCCGCCGCGGGCGTCGTGAATGTCATTCTGAACCTGATTTCCGTTATTATTTTCCACATGGACGTGGCGGGCGTTGCGCTGGCAACGATCATTTCCCAGGCAATTTCCGCGGTCTGCGTGCTTCGCTGCCTGATGCGCCATGAAAGCTGTTTAAAGATCCGTTTAGGCGAGTTGAAGATCCATAAAGAGAAGCTTATGGGAATTGTCAAGGTGGGACTTCCCGCGGGAATGCAGGGAGCGATCTTTTCGATCTCTAACGTACTGATCCAGTCGTCGGTCAACTCCTTCGGCTCCATCGCCATGGCGGGGAACACGGCGGCCCAGAATATCGAAGGCTTTATTTATAACGCGATGGTGGCCGTTTACCAGGCGAACTTAAGCTTTACCAGCCAGAACTACGGCGCGGGAAAGTTTTCCAGGATCAACCGGATCATGTTCATCTGCATCGGCGTGGTTTCCGTAGTGGGATTTTCCATCGGCGTGCTTGCCTATGGGGCTGGAACCAGCCTGCTTTCCATTTACTCTTCGGATCCGGAGGTCATCGCCTATGGAATGACCCGTCTGCAGATCATCGGCCTTACCTACTTTACCTGCGGGATCATGGATACCATGGTGGGCAGTATCCGTGGAATCGGATATTCGGTGCTTCCCATGCTCGTTTCTCTCACCGGCGCGTGCCTGTTCCGGATCATCTGGATCTTTACGATCTTCCAGTGGAGCCATACCCTGCTTACGCTGTATATTTCCTATCCGGCGTCCTGGGTGCTGACGGCGACGGCGCATATCGTCTGCTTTTTCCTGATCCGGAAAAAGCTTCCGGATACGGATCGTCCCCAGTAAATACGATATGATTTTTTAGGAAGACTGTTCTTCCAACAAGACCAGGACGAATAATCCAAAGATCGACGCGCTGATCGAAAAGGTTCAGACTACGCTGGATCCGGAGGAAAACGAGGCGGCTGTGGCGGAGTTTTCCAAGGCAATCAACGAGCTTTGCCCGCAGGTGCCGTTGTACATGAAAAATAATTCCCGGGCGTACAATTCCGACATCCAGGGATTTAATCTGAATGCCGGCGGAACGACTTACTACGAGCAGTTCAGCTGGGGAAATGAATAGGGAAGGGCCTGGGGGCCCGCAGATAAAGGCCGCTTCCGGCAGGATCACCGGGGCGGCCTTTCTTTAGAATCTTAAGCGGGATGAGCCATATTTTGTTCTTTTTTTCGTACATTCATGAAAACCTTACGGAATCTTTTGTATGCTAATGGTTTCCTAATTGTGCAAACTATTGAAATGTGCTATACTATGCAATGATGTATAAATGCTTACCGTACAAAGGCGGCGCTTTTGGTCTGTACATCCACGTGGGCCGGACGCGCTTTCTGCATGTACGGCTGCGATAAATCTGACAGAAAGAAGGTTTGAAAAATGGGTCTGAGCACATTTATAGGCGGCGTCCATCCCTACGAAGGGAAAGAATTGTCCGCAGATAAGCCGATCCAGGTAATCCAGCCCAAAGGCGAGCTGGTATTTCCGGTTTCTCAGCATATCGGTGCTCCGGCAAAGCCGGTGGTCGCAAAGGGCGACGCCGTCCTTGTGGGACAGAAGATTGCCGAGGCCGGAGGCTTTGTCTCATCTCCCGTGATCTGCTCCGTATCCGGAACGGTAAAAGGGATCGAGCCGCGCCTGACCGCTGGCGGAGCGATGGTTTCCTCGATCATCGTGGAAAATGACGGAGAATACAGGACAGTGCCCGGATTTGGAGAGAAGAGGGATCATACGGCTCTCTCAAAGCAGGAAATCCGGGACATCGTAAGAGAAGCAGGCATCGTAGGCCTTGGCGGAGCCGGATTTCCCACCAGCGTAAAGCTGACGCCGAAGGACGACGATGCCATTGATTATGTCATCGTAAACGGCGCGGAATGCGAGCCGTATCTGACTTCCGACTACCGGGTCATGATGGAGCAGCCGGAGCGGCTGATCGGCGGCTTGAAGGTGATGCTTCAGCTGTTTGATAAGGCGAAGGGCGTGATCGCGGTTGAGGAGAATAAACCGGAAGCGATCAAAAAGCTTTCGGAATTGGTAAAGGATGAGCCGCGGATCACGGTCTGTCCTTTAAAGACCAAATATCCTCAGGGCGGCGAGCGCTTTTTGATCTATGCGGTGACGGGCGGACGGCAGATCAACTCGTCCATGCTCCCGGCGGACGCGGGATGCATTGTTGATAACGTGGATACCGTGGTTTCGATTTACAACGCGGTCTGTGAATCCACCCCGTTGATCCGCAGGATCATTACCGTAACCGGAGACGCGGTAAAAGAGCCGCAGAATTTTGAGGTTCGTCTGGGAACCAGCTACGAGGAGCTTTTGGAGGCGGCCGGCGGCTTTAAGGAAGAGCCGGAAAAGATGCTTTCCGGCGGCCCCATGATGGGACAAGCCCTGTTTTCTTTACATATTCCGGTCATGAAGACGTCCTCGGCCCTGACCTGCTTTGTCAAGGATCCGGTTGCGGCCAGCCCGGAAACGGCCTGCATCCGGTGCGGACGCTGCGTTGAGGTATGTCCCGGACACGTGGTGCCCCAGATGATGATGGCGGCGGCTGAGCGCCATGATCTGGCATTGTTTGAAAAACTGAATGGTATGGAATGCTGCGAGTGCGGCTGCTGTACCTATATCTGCCCTGCCCACAGACCCCTGACCCAGGCATTTAAGGAAATGCGCAAGGCGGTCATGGCAGAGAGAAAAAAGAAAGCGTAGGAGGTGCGATCCATGAATAAGCTTTTGAACGTGTCCTCTTCACCTCACGTGCGCTCTGGAGTAACCACAAAGAACATTATGTACGATGTGGCGATCGCCATGATCCCGGCCACGGTCTGGGGAGTGATGCAGTTTGGTCTTTACTCGCTTCTGGTGGTAGCGGCAACGGTGCTTTCCTGTGTCCTCAGCGAGTATGTGTTTGAAGTTTTGATGAAGAAGCCGGTTACCATCAGCGACGGGAGCGCCCTGGTAACGGGAATGATCCTGGGCCTCAATATGCCGCCGTCCATCCCGATCTGGATGCCGGTTTTAGGCGGCGTATTTTCCATTATCGTCGTCAAGCAGCTTTACGGCGGCCTTGGACAGAACTTTATGAACCCGGCGTTAGCGGGACGGTGTTTCCTTTTGATCTCCTTTGCCGGTTCCATGAATTCCTTTATTGACCCGATGACCAACGCCGTATCCGGCGCGACGCCGCTTGCGGTATTAAAGGACGGCGGCAGCTATGACCTTGCCGCGATGTTCTTAGGAAAGATTCCCGGAACCATCGGCGAGATCTCTACGCTGGCTCTGTTGATCGGAGCGGCCTATCTTCTGGCGAAGAAGGTGATCTCCATCCGGATCCCGGGCACCTACATCCTTACGTTTGCGGTTTTTGCCTTTATTTTCGGAAGGCAGGATCTGGGCTACGTGCTGGCGGAAATCTGCGGCGGCGGCCTGATCTTCGGCGCCTTCTTTATGGCGACGGATTATGTAACCAGCCCGATCACGCCGAAGGGACAGATCATGTTCGGTATCTGCCTTGGTATTTTAACGGGATTGTTCCGTTTGTTCGGCGGAAGCTCAGAGGGCGTTTCCTACGCGATCATTTTCTGCAACATCCTGGTTCCGCTGATCGAGAAGGTGACGCTTCCCACAGCATTTGGGAAAGGAGGCAAAAAACATGGCGGCAAGTAAAGCTGGATTTATGAAGGATGCCTTTATTCTGTTTGCGATCACGCTGGTTTCCGGTATCTGCCTGGGCTTTGTCTATGAGATCACTAAGGGGCCCATCGAGCAGGCGACCATCGCGGCCAACAACGCGACCTATCAGGCGGTGCTTCCCGCAGCCAGTCAGTTTGACGCGGTGGAAGGCTCCGAAGAGCAGGCGGCAGTGCTCAATGCCTCCGGAGAGCTTTCCCGGTATGGGAATGTGGGAGTGGAATCGGTCCTTGAGGGGACGGACGCCAGCGGAAATCCGGTAGGCTATGTTCTCAATACGTATTCCAACGACAGCTACGGCGGGCTGGTGAGCCTGTCGGTGGGCGTCGATATGGAAGGAACCATCGTCGGCGTAGGAATCCGGGAGATCAGCGATACACCCGGCCTTGGCTTAAAGGCTCAGGACGCGGAGTACACGGATCAGTTTGTGGGAAAGAACGCGGATGCTCTGACCGTGACCAAGTCCGGTTCCGCCACAGAGACGGAGATCAACGCCATCAGCGGCGCGACCGTTACGTCGGAAGCGACGACAAACGCAGTGAACGCGGCTTTGTATTACCTGCATAATTACTTGGAATAGGAGGTGGGAGTTTATGAATAAATGTGTAGAACGTATTTATAACGGCATCATAAAAGAAAACCCGACCTTCGTCCTGATGCTGGGGATGTGTCCGACTCTGGCGACCACCACCTCCGCCATCAACGGCCTTGGTATGGGACTTTCCACGACAGCCGTATTGATGTTTTCCAATATGCTGATCTCCGCCCTGCGGAACATTATTCCCGACCGGGTTCGGATCCCGGCGTTTATCGTAGTCGTAGCCAGCCTGGTTACGATCGTGCAGCTGCTGATCCAGGGATATGTGCCGGCGCTTTATTCAGCGCTTGGAATTTATATCCCGCTGATCGTTGTGAACTGTATCATCCTGGGCCGTGCCGAGGCCTATGCCTGCAAGAACCCGCCGCTGGTATCGTTCTTTGACGGACTGGGGATGGGACTTGGATTTACCTGCTCTCTGACGGTGATCGGTATGTGCCGGGAGCTTCTGGGAGCCGGTTCCTTCTTCGGGATCGAGATCATTCCGGAGCAGTTTCATATTTCAATCCTGATCCTTGCGCCGGGCGCTCTTTTAACTCTGGCGATGCTTTCCGCGATCCAGAATAAATTAAAGCTTCCCTGCGCCACCAACGGCGACGCGCCCAAGTCGGATCTGGCCTGCGGCGGCGACTGCCTCCACTGCGCCGGCTGCGCGGGAATGGCAAATCACATGCTGTTAGCGGAGAAGAAAGCCGAAGAGGCTGCCGCTATGGCCGCGGCGAAAAAGGCAGCCGCGGAGAAGGCTCTGGCGGCTAAGAAGGCGGCGGAAGCAGCGAAGGCAGCGGAGTCTGCGCCTGAGAAAGCGGAAGCAGCGAAAACAGACGAAGCCGTGTCTGAGAAAAAGGAATAAGGAGGGAGTAAGTTTTGCAGGAATTATTATTGATTGCCATCGGCTCAGCCCTGGTAAATAATGTGGTTTTAAGCCAGTTCCTCGGCCTCTGTCCGTTCCTTGGTGTATCCAAGAAAACAGAGACGGCCGCCGGAATGGGCGTGGCGGTTATCTTCGTTATCACGATCGCTTCGGCCTGCACAAGCCTGATCTACGACCATATTCTGGTGACGCTGGGGATTGAGTATCTTCAGACCATCGTCTTTATCCTGGTGATCGCGGCTCTGGTGCAGTTCGTGGAAATGTTCTTAAAGAAAAATATGGTCAGTCTTTATCAGGCTCTGGGCGTGTATCTTCCCCTGATCACCACCAACTGTGCGGTTCTGGGCGTGGCCCTGACCAACGTGCAGGAGGGGTACGGATTCGCGGAGAGCGTTGTGAACGGCATCGGAATTTCCACCGGTTTTGCCATTGCCATCGTACTGCTTTCCGGTATCCGGGAGAAGATCGAGCATAACGATGTGCCCCATGCGTTTAAAGGCTCACCGATCGTTCTGATTACTGCGAGCCTGATGTCCATTGCATTCTTTGGATTCTCAGGATTGATTTAAGGAGGACAAAGATGAACGTAACAGGAATTATTATCGCGGCGGCCGTTGTGGGCATTGTCGGTATCGTCATCGGCGTACTCCTGGGAATCGCCAGCGAGAAGTTTAAGGTAGAAGTAGACGAGCGGGAGGAGCTGGTCCGCGCAGAGCTTCCCGGAAATAACTGCGGCGGCTGCGGCTACGCCGGCTGCGACGCGTTGGCCAAGGCCATCGTGGAAGGAAAAGCGGCGGTCAATCAGTGTCCTGTTGGCGGAGCGCCGGTAGGAGAAAAGATTGCCGCGATCATGGGCGTCGAAGCGTCCACGGCGGAGAAAATGGTTGCCTTTGTAAAATGTAAGGGAACCTGTGATAAGGCGAATGTGCAGTACAATTATTACGGGATCGAGGACTGCAATAAAATTACTGTGGTCCCCGGCGCGGGAGACAAGGCATGTTCCTACGGCTGCCTCGGCTCCGGAAGCTGTGTAAAAGCCTGCCAGTTTGACGCGATCCATATCGTGGACGGCGTTGCGGTGGTAGATAAGGAAAAGTGCGTGGCCTGCGGCCAGTGCGTGGCCGTCTGCCCCCGCCATCTGATCGAGCTGGTGCCTTATAAGGCCAAGCACCTGGTTCAGTGTAATTCGCATGACAAGGGCGCCGACGTAAAGAAGAAGTGCGATGCCGGCTGCATCGGATGTACGCTCTGCACCAAGCAGTGCGAATTCGACGCGATCCACATGGACAACAACGTGGCGGTCATCGATTACGCCAAATGTACGGGCTGCGGGAAATGCGCCGAGAAATGTCCGTCCAAGGTCATTCTGTAGAGGGGTACCGGGAGCGGAGAGGTTTGTTAAGTTCTATTTATACCGCGAACAAAAGCACTATTTATTTCGCGAATAGGGTTGAATGACGACAAAATCATTTAATGTGTCACTGAGAGATCAGTGGCACATTTTTTTATAGGCAGGTGTTTCACTGCCCTGAGATAATGCTCATGGGTAATAAAGAAGCAGACTACAAAACACAGACAAGGAGAGCCGCCCCGCTGCTATTCCGTACAGCCAAAGGGGAGATAGCAAAACAGGCAGCAGCAGTCAACGGTCAAGATGAACGGGCATACGCCCGCCGTTGACAGTCGCCGCCTGT
>DVFQ01000026.1 GCA_018713185.1 Candidatus Copromonas avistercoris (nom. illeg.)
TCATGTTTCTGCCTCCTTTATCGTTATTTTAAGCCGCTTTAATCCCCGGTAGAGCTTTGCTTTCACCGTATTCGGATTCAAGCCGGTAATCCTGGAAATCTCCGGAATCGTCATCTCTTCAAAAAAACGCAGCTTGATAATCGTCCGGGTATCCTGATCCAGAAAGCTGAAGAACGGTTCCAGGTCATCCGACGGTTCAAAGCTTTTTTCCTCATAGGGAATCTCTTTTTCCTCCTCCGCGGCAGGAAACCGCTCCCTTTCTTTTAGAAGGCGAAGGCATTCGTTTACCAGGATCCGATAGAACCAGGTTTTAACCGCCTCAGCATTCCGTAACTTTTTTCCATGCTCCAGGGCGCGGCAGACTGCCGACTGCACCGCGTCCAACGCGTCCTCGCGGTTTTTCACATAACTGTAAGCCAATTTGTAAAAGCGATTCTGATTTTCCACGATATATGCGGTAAGCATGTCAAACACTTTTTCATCCATTTCATGTCACTTCATCCAGAGTCTTTCGCAGCGCCAAGCTCCGTCTTCTTCCTTTCCTTTTTCTATTTTATACCTTTCTATTTATATAGATAATTTCCGATGCCAAAAAGTTGCAGGAAGCCCATTTTTTATACCGCCAGATGCGGATAAATCCATGGAAATCTCCGCCAAATAAAAAGCAGGCGAGATCGCTGCGCCTGCCATTTTCTTTCCGTCTCCTCCGTCTTCTCCTCATACAGTTCCCTTAATTCCGGAGCAAGGGAACTTTCGGTCATAGCCCTAATATCAAACCCAAAACTGTGTCCGGTCTTTTCAGCACAAATACCGACACGGAATCCGCCGCCGTTTATTTACGGGCTTATGATAAGCGAAATAAAATTATAATAGACCCTTATCCCCTGTATTCAGACATAAAAAAGGCCGCAAACCCTCATTAAAGGAGGATTTACGGCCTTTTTATAAAGCTGTGGTACGCTGCTCCAAATTGCAGCATTTCATTTCATTGCTTCCGTATCAGGGAACGTAAGCTTCGCTTACTGAGCGTTCTTTTAAGAAATTACTTTCCCATTTGCTTCGCAACTTCCTCAGCGAAGTTCTCTTCCTTCTTCTCAAGTCCCTCGCCGGTCTCAAAACGTACAAAGCTCTTAACCGTGATCTTCGCGTTGTTCGCCTTGGCAACCTCGGCAACGTACTGGCCAACGGACTGCTTTCCGTCCTCTGCCTTTACGTAAACCTGGTCAAGAAGGCAGATTTCCTTTAATTCCTTCTTGATCCTGCCCATAACCATGCCGTTAATGATCTTGTCGTTGGCATCCGGCTTCTCGTTCTTAGCCGCTGCGGTCAGGATCTCCTTCTCTCTCTCAAGATAAGCGGAATCCACTTCCTTCTCGCTGGTATAAAGAGGCTTCAAAGCCGCTGCCTGCATGGCTACGTTCTTTGCCATTTCCTTTACCGCATCATTAACAACGTCCGTCTCAACGTCAACCAGAACGCCGATCTTTCCGCCCGCATGGATATAGGAAGCAACGAAGCCGTTCGCCTCTTCCATCTGCTGGAATCTGCGGATCTTCATGTTCTCGCCGATAATAGAAATCTGAGAGGAAAGAGCCTCCGCAACGGTCAAGGACGGATCCTTCTCCCACTTCTCAGCCATAAACGCGTCGATATCAGCCGCAGTTGTATGGAGCGCCTGCGCCGCCACATCTGCTACATAGCTTCTGAACTTCTCATTCTTTGCAACGAAATCGGTCTCCGCATTTACCTCTACGGCAACCGCCTTTTTCTCATCGTCGGAAACAACGGTGTAAACGATTCCCTCTGCCGCGATTCTTCCAGCCTTCTTTGCTGCGCCGGCAAGTCCCTTTTCACGAAGGAAATCAACCGCCTTGTCCATATCGCCGTCGGTAGCCGCAAGAGCCTTCTTGCAGTCCATCATTCCGGCGCCGGTCATCTCTCTTAACTCTTTTACCATTGCTGCTGTTACTGCTGCCATGTTTCGTTCCTCCAATTGATCAGAAAAATGGTTCCGCCGGATCAAGATCCGGCGGAGATGTTCAGTTTCTTACGCCTCTGCCTCAGCCTCAGAAACAGCCTCAGCCTCTTCGGAAGCCTCCGGAGCAGCCTCAGCCTCGCCCTGATTTGCCTCGATGACAGCGTCTGCCATCTTGGAAACGATCAGCTTTACGGCTCTGATCGCGTCGTCATTGCCCGGGATCACATAATCCAGCTCCTCCGGATCGCAGTTGGTATCCGCGATACCGATCAAAGTGATGCCCAGCGTATGAGCCTCCTGAACGCAGATTCTTTCCTTCTTCGGGTCAACTACGAAGATCGCGTCCGGAAGTCTCTTCATCTCTTTGATTCCGCCCAGGTTTCTCTCTAACTTCTCCCATTCCTTCTTCAGTGCGATAACCTCTTTCTTCGGAAGCACCTCAAAGGTTCCGTCCTCAGCCATCTTCTCGATCGCTTTCAGTCTTGCAACTCTGGACTGGATCGTCTTAAAGTTGGTGAGCATACCGCCCAGCCATCTTTCATTTACATAATACATACCGCAGCGCTCAGCCTCGGTCTTGATGGCATCCTGCGCCTGCTTCTTGGTTCCAACGAAAAGGATGGTGCCGCCCTCAGCAGCGATATCCGCTACCGCCTTGTAAGCCTCGTCTACCTTTCCAACCGATTTCTGCAGATCGATAATGTAGATCCCGTTTCTCTCGGTGTAGATGTACGGAGCCATCTTGGGGTTCCATCTTCTTGTCTGGTGGCCGAAATGTACGCCGGCTTCCAGAAGCTGCTTCATTGAAATAACGCTCATTTTCTTTTCCTCCATTTGGTTTTTTCATCCGCCTGCATTTTACTCCCTCAAAGACCGCCCGAAACCTTCGCGCGGCACCATTCTCGGAATCCGCAGACGTGCATAATATCAGCTTTTCAACTATATCACAAGTATTTCCATTCCGCAAGCGGTTTTTCACAAACCAGTCCTTATTTTTTCACAAACCAGCTCCTATTTTTCATGAGTCCGCTCTTATCTTTGCATAAGCCGGCTCCGATTTTATAAAACTCCGGCTCCCATGGAACTCAGGCCATAAAGAACCGCTCCGCAGATCCCGCTTAGAAGGATTGACTGAACCGGCCCCAGCTTTTTCTTCTGGAGAAGGATCAGAAAAACAAGCGCCAGCGCCACAGCGATCCAGTCCGTATTGGCAAAGTCTGCCAGCTCAATACCGCCCCACCAGGCGTTCCCCACCAGCTTCACCGCAGCCGCGAATACCATGGCGGCCACCGCTGGATGAAGTCCATTTAAAACGCCCTTTACCGTATCCAGATTCCGGTATTTATAATAGATCCGCGCCATGATCAGAACAATTACAAGCGACGGAAGCACATACGCGAACGTGGCGGATACAGTTCCCGGAATCCCTGCCGTCCTGGTTCCCACAAAGGATGCAATATTGATCCCCAAAGGCCCCGGCGTCATCTCTGAAATCGAAATAATATCCGTAAACTCCGTATTGGTCAGCCACCCGTGATCCGTCACCACACGACTCCGGATCAATTCCATATTGGCCATTCCTCCGCCGAAGCTGAACATACCGATCAGGAAAAAAGTTTTAAAAAGCTCCAGATAAATCATTTCGCGGCCCCCTTCCTCAATTTTCCAACGGTGACGAAGCCGCTGATCAATCCACAGATAAGGATCACAAGAATGACGTCCACATCAAACAGCAGGATAGCCACAGCCGCCGCTGCCAGCATGACCGCAGAAAGAGCTTCCTTTTTTTCCAGGACATTTCCCGACATGGTGATCGTAACATTGATCATCACCGCCGCCACTCCCGCCTGCATTCCCTTTAAAATGAGAGCCACGATCTGATTGCTGCGGAACTGAACATAGCAGGCAGAAATGATCGTTAGAATGATCATCGGCGGCAGCACCGTCCCCACCACCGTAAGAAGCGCGCCGAACACACCGGCGATCCGGTAACCGATGATAATCGAAGTATTAACCGCCATTACCCCCGGACAGGACTGAGCGATAGCCACCAGATCCATCACTTCCTCCTGGCCGATCCATTTCAGCTCCTCTACAAATTTTTTTTGAAGCATGGAAATAATCACCATGCCGCCTCCAAATGTACAACCGCTGATAATAAAGCAAGTCTTAAACAGCGTCCAAAGCGTGCGGATGTCCGTTCTTTTTCCTTTCGCCGCTGTCGTCTGTGTTTCTTCCATATTGATATCCCCGCATTATTTTCCTATATTCTTTTGCTCATATTCCATTTTCAGCTCCTCCGCCAGATATGCGTCGCTCATACAATGCATATCCGAAACGCCATCCCGCATCAACGGATAAACCTCGGAGTTGTAAAAAAAATCCAGCGCCGCGTCCAATGAAATGTCTTGCAGTCTTGCAAACTGCTCAATAACACGGCTGTATTTTTTCTGAAGTAAAATCGGATTCGCATTCATATTGCTTCACTCCCTTCAAAGTGCAGAAACTCTAATTCCACCCCTCTTTCTTTCATCACTTCGAGAAGCTCATCTACAATATATTCCTTACTCTGAGTATGCAGGATCTCATATTCCGGCACAATATAGCCATTCAGAATATCGCTTTTTTTCATAAACGCCTGATACACCCGTTTTGCATCCACG
>DVFQ01000027.1 GCA_018713185.1 Candidatus Copromonas avistercoris (nom. illeg.)
AGAATCATAGAAATACGGCAAACGGGAGGTTTACATGCTGGGAATTATCGGCGCGATGGATATTGAGGTTGAGGCTCTTTATGAACGGATGACGGAGACAGAGGTTCGGACGATCGCTGGGATGGAGTTTCATAAAGGAAAGCTGGAGGGAACGGAAGCGGTGGTTGTGCGTTCTGGAATCGGCAAGGTGAACGCGGGAATCTGCAGCCAGATTCTGGCGGATTGCTATCATGTGACGGAGATCATCAATACCGGAGTCGCAGGCTCGCTGAAGGCGGAGATTAATATTGGGGATATTGTGCTTTCTTCTACGGCGGTTCAGCATGATGTGGATGCCGGCGTTTTCTCGTATCCGCCGGGAGAGATTCCGGGCTTAGGAATCCGGGAATTTCCGGCAGATGAAAAGCTTCTGGCATTGGCCAAGGAATGCTGCGAGAGAGTAAACCCGGAGATCCAAGTGTTTACCGGCCGCGTTGCCAGCGGAGACCAGTTTATTGACAGCAAGGAAAAGAAGACGCGGATCCATGATACCTTTGACGCCTGCTGTACGGAAATGGAAGGGGCGGCCATCGCTCAGGCGGCGTGGCTGAACAAGATTCCCTATTTGATCATCCGCTCCATATCCGACAAGGCGGACGACAGCGCGCATATGGATTATGATGTGTTTGAAGCGAAGGCCGCCGCCAATTCCGTGCGGCTCGTCACGGCGATGGCGAAGGCGCTTTCACATTGATTCTTAATGTCCTAAACTCGAATCGGCCCGTTATTTGACGAACGATTTTCGGCTCCTCAATCTTCTCAAAATGATTCTAGGTGATTATAATGAAAACCATCATCTGGAATCATCTGGACGAAGAAAGGGGAGCTTTTTATGTTGCAATTTTTACAGACGGGAAGAATGCTGTATGTCCTTGGCGCGATCTGCCTTCTCGGAATTATCAGCAAGCTTGTAACAAGCAGCCTCTACAAAAGATTAATAAAAGAAACGGGAAACATGGCGTTAACCAAAAACAAAAATTTAAAAGCGCTGAAGCAGAAAACGGAAAATCTGTTCCTTGTGAGCCACGGGATCAGGAATCCGGATTCGTACATAGAAAAACAGCTGTATGGATTTCAGTTTCTGCGCCTGTCCTTGGATCATTGGGACAACCTGTCTTTACAAGCGATGATCCTTTGCTTCCTTACGGGAGGCGCCGCCGCTTTCGGGGCGTATTGGTATCGCTGCGATTCCTATTATATTGTCCTTTATGGTGCGATGGGCGTTCTTTTTGGATTGCTTTTGGTTCTTGTAGATAACGGAGCCAATGTCGGGTTAAAAAGGCAACAGTTAGCGGATTGTTTGGTGGATTATGTGGAAAACTCTCCGCATTTTTATAAAAATGTGGATAACACAGCGGCAGATTACGAAAAAAGAAACAGGGCAGCCGCGGGAGCGCTGATCCCAAGAGGAAGGGAAACCGAGCGCAGGGAAGCGGAACGGCAGCCGCTTAGGGCGGTCAGCGAACAGGCGGCTGGTGAGGATACGGAGGAGCTTTTGCAGGAGGAAGGGCCCAAAGACAGGGCCGGCCGTTTTTATATAGAGCGCGCGGAGAAAAACGAGCGTGCCGAGAAAAATGAGCGAACAGAGAAAAACGAGCGCGCCGAGGAAAAGGAGGAAACGGCGGGACAGCCCCGGGAACGGCAGGGAGCAAGGCTGTCCGTCGTACCGCGAAGAAAGGAACCGGGAAACGATCTTTCCAAAGGAAGGAACCGGGATCAGACGAGGGCGGAGCGGATGGAGGAGCCTGCGGCTTTCGGGAAAGAGGAGGCTTTGCAGCCGCAGGAGGATGAAATTGCGAAAAGCATTGAATATTTAAGGCAAAGCCTGGAGCAGATTGCGGCCGGAAGAGATTTCGCCCGCCGGGATGGAGCTGCGAGGCCGCAGGAAAAAGCGCCGTCGGAGCGGGTGAAAAAAGAATGGAGGCAGGAGGATCTGAAGCTTTTAGGGGAATTGCTCCAGGAATATCTTACATAGAAGGTAAGACGTAGGCAACGAGACGGAAAGGAACGGAGCCAGCGAGACGGAAGGGACGAAGTCAGCGGGGCAGGAGAGGAAGAGCAGGCAAAGCAGAAAGGACGAAAACAGAGCATTGTCAAATCCTTGACAAAGTGCTATAATATGAAGACAGGAAGCAGTTGGGGAGATTTCAAGAAACAAACCGGCTGCCGCCGTAAAAGATTGCTGTTGTAAAAGAATGATATGGTTACGCAGGAGAAGGAGAACAGATCATGGGAAATGAAATCGTATTTGATTATTCAAAAGCGTCTGGTTTTATCCGGGAAGAGGAAATAAAAAATATGAAGGGCGCGGTTTTAGGCGCAAAGGACGTCCTGTTGGGAAAAACCGGAGCGGGGAATGATTTCCTTGGATGGATCGATCTTCCGGTGGATTATGATAAGGAAGAATTTGCAAGGATCAAGCAGGCGGCGGAAAAGATCAAGCAGGATTCGGATGTACTTTTAGTGATTGGAATCGGCGGCTCTTATCTGGGAGCCCGTGCGGCCATCGAGTTTCTGTCGCACAGCTTTTACAATGTGCTTCCGAAGGGCGCCAGAAAAACGCCGGAAATTTATTTTGTAGGAAACAGCATCAGCAGCAAATATATCAAAGATCTCCAGGATGTTTTGGAGGGCAAGGATTTTTCCATCAATATTATTTCCAAGTCCGGCACGACAACGGAGCCGGCCATCGCATTCCGTGTGTTCAAGGAAATGCTGATCAGCAAGTATGGCAGGGAAGAGGCCAATAAGAGGATCTATGCAACCACGGATAAGGCGAAGGGAGCGCTTAAAAATCTGGCCAATGAAGAGGGCTATGAGTCCTTTGTGGTGCCGGATGATGTAGGAGGACGGTTCTCCGTTCTGACGGCCGTAGGACTTCTGCCGATCGCGGTAAGCGGAGCGGACATCGACCGGCTGATGGAGGGCGCTGCGGCGGCCAGAAAGCAGGCGCTGGAAGCGGAATATGAGAAGAATCCCGCGCTTATGTATGCGGCGGTGCGCAATATTCTGTTAAGAAAGGGAAAACAGATCGAGATCGTGGCTAATTATGAGCCCAGCCTCCATTATGTTTCCGAGTGGTGGAAGCAGCTTTATGGTGAAAGCGAGGGCAAGGACCAGAAAGGAATTTTCCCGGCGGCTGTGGATCTGACGACGGATCTGCATTCCATGGGCCAGTTCATCCAGGACGGCGCGCGGATTTTGTTTGAAACGGTTCTGAATGTGGAGGAATCGGCTGCGGAGATTGTTCTGCAGAAGGAAGAGAAGGACACGGACGGAATGAATTATCTGGCCGGACAGACCGTAGACTTTGTAAATAAGAGCGCGATGAACGGAACGGTTCTGGCGCATACCGACGGAAATGTTCCGAACCTGATGGTACACATTCCGCGTCAGGATGAATACAGCTTAGGCCAGCTTTTCTATTTCTTTGAGTTTGCCTGCGGCATCAGCGGATATCTGCTGGGAGTGAATCCTTTTAATCAGCCGGGCGTGGAAAGCTACAAGAAAAATATGTTCGCGCTGTTAGGAAAGCCGGGATATGAGGAAGCGAGAGAAGCGCTTTTAAAACGGCTGTAAATTGATCATGTAAATGGAAAACAAAAACGGGCAGGTTCGTTTCCAATCGGAAGCGGATCTGCCCATTCTTTATTCTTCGATCACTTGAATCTCCAAATAATCAAAATCGATGGATTCGATAAAACAGTCGCTGGTAAACCGGGTTTTATCATGGAGCTGAAAATCTTTGATGTTGGAATCCAGCCAGATCGGGCGGCCAAGATCAAATTCATGGCAGATTTCATCCAGCGCCTGGAATACCATAGCGGTTCTTGACATGGAGTAATCGGCATTGCATGCGACCATGTCTTTGATCAGATGATTGTCTTTCCATAATTTGCCCCACATTCTGAACATTGTTTTCCTCCCGATACGGTTGAATTGTCCGGCGCTTTGCATCGTTCAGAGCCCGGCAGCTTCAGTATAATCGATTTTCTCCGGCAAGTAAAGGGAAGAATCGGCGCTTCGGGAAGGAAAGAATCGGCGTTTCGGGAATGCGTTTCGGGAATGCGTTTCGGGAGTGGGAAAAGAATCGGTGTTTTGGAAATACAATGATCTGTATTCTGCAATTCTCCCCTTGTGCGCACGGAAAATCTGTAGTAATCTATAGTATAAAGATAACGATGATTTCACTTAAGCCAGGAGGACAAAAGATGGCACAGCCAATGTTGGATTATGCTGCCTTTTTTGCCGATGCGAAGCAGGCAGTGGGAGAGCTGGAGCAGCTTAGGGCTCAGGAGAAACAGCTGGAGGGCCGGAAAAAGCAGCTGGAAGCCGCCTTAAAGAACAAGCAGAAGCTGATGATGGACATGGTGAATCAGACGGTGAAAAGCCGGAAGGCGGAAGTTACAAAAAGCTATGATGAAGAATTGGCGAAAACCCAGGAACAGTTAAAAAAGGTGCGTACGAAACGGGAAAAGGCCAAGAATCAGGGAATAAAGGAGCGGATCGCGGAGGATACGAAAAGCCTCAGCAAAGAAAATGAGGATTTAAAAGAGTCTATGAAGACTTTGTTCCGGAACAATCATGTCCCGGGTTTTTGCCGGGGGAGTTTTTACTATGCCCTTTATTTTGCTGGGAGCGTAAAGGAAGCAGGGATTTTATTTCTTACGGTGTTGGTTTGTTTCCTTCTTGTTCCATGCGGGATTTATTTCCTGCTCCCGAACGGACAAGCCTGGCATCTGGTTTTGATCTATGTGGCGGCGGTTCTGATTTTCGGCGGGCTTTACGTAGCTGTTGGAAACCGGACAAAAATGCGCCATCCAGAGACGCTTCAGAAGGGCCGGGAGCTTCATGATCAGATCCGGGCAAACCGAAGGCAGATTAAAAAAATCAGCCGGGCGATCCGGAGGGATAAGGATGAGGCGCTTTATAATCTGCAGAAATTTGATGATGAGCTGGCTCAGCTGCAGCAGGATTTGGATCAGACGAACCGAAAGAAAAAAGAGGCTCTGAATACGTTTGAAACCGTTACGCAGACGATCATCACGGATGAAATTTCCGGAAGCTTTAAGGCAGAGCTGGATCAAATGGAAGCAGACCTTACCGGGATTTCTGATAAGCTGCGGGATACCGGCGCCCGCTTGAAAGAAAAGAACCTTTTTGTAACGGACGCGTATGGAAGCTATATAGGCCGGGAGTTTTTGACGACGGAACGGCTAGAGGCACTGGAGACGTTGATCCGGACCGGCGAGGCGGCGAGTATTACGGAGGCGGTTTCCCGCTATAAGGCGAAAAACATCAAGCCGGCGGAATAAAATAGCGGGACCGAATGATAAAAACAGGGAGGAAAAGACGAATGAAAAAGCAGCTTGCGAAAATTGCGGTTCTTTCCGCGGTGTTCTGCAGTGTGTCGGCAGTGACGGCATTTGCAGGGGTTTGGAAAATGGATCATGTAGGGCGGTGGTATCAGAATGACGACGGCACTTATCCGAAGAACGGATGGGCCTGGATCGACAGCGACGGAGACGGAGCGTCGGAATGCTTTTATTTTGACGAAAACGGCTATGTTCTGACGGATACGACGACGCCGGACGGATGCCAGGTAAACGGGATTGGAGCTTGGGTGCAGGACGGTATCGTTCAAACCAGGAACGGCGGAGGAAGCCAGAGCTATGGCCCCGGCGGTTCGGGAGATTCCGGGTCGTATAGCTATGGGGATGACCAGGATTCCTATTCCTACGGGTATGACGATGATTTTTATAGCTGGCTTTTCGGGTATGAGTATGATCCGGAATGGTATTTGCATGATGAGACGCTTTCCGAAGGGGATAAAGCATATTACCATTATGAGGCCAATTACTATAACTGGGACGGAAAGTCCATGGAAACTTATGACAAGGTAAACGAACAGTACAACCGAATCGCCGCGAATCCTTCGGCGGAGACGGCTGCTCAGGAAATGGTCTGGGTGGAGATTCCGGTATGGCGGCTGGTAAACGGCCAGAAAGTTCCGGATACGGACCGGGTTCAGGTTATGAGCTCGATTGCGGATGAGGTGAAAGCGATTTTCACGGAGATTTATAATGGGCCGGAGCAGTTCCCCATCAACAGTATCGGCGGATACTCCTGGCGGAGCAATGGGCTGAATAGCTACCACAGTTCCGGACTGGCAATTGACATTAATCCGGACCAGAATCCGCAGGTGCGGTCAGATGGAACCGTTTTAGTTGGAAGCAAATGGGAGCCGGGCGTGAATCCGTATTCCATCAGCCAGGACAGCGACGTTTTAAAAGCGTTCGGCAAATATGGCTGGACATGGGGAGCGGCGTTTACGACGAAGGACTATATGCATTTTGAGTATTAAAGTTTAAAAAGTTAGGAGAAAGAAGAGAGCGGTTGGCGCCAGTGGTGATCTTGGCGGCGCATACCGCTCTCTTTTTATGAGGGTAAAATAGCGAATTGATTTTCCCCATGTATAATCCCCGCGCGGCCTGCCTATAATAGAACCAGAAAATTGGGAACGGGGCGAAAGAATGAGGGCTGCGGGAAGAGACATTTATTATTATGATACGGTGGCGGATTTTGAAGCGGAGAAATTTGCGGGACGCCTCCTGCTTTTGCTGATGGAGGAGCTGCGGGCGAAAAGAAAATCGGAAATCGTATTTTTATGTATCGGGACGGACCGGTCGACGGGCGACAGCCTGGGGCCTTTGATTGGATATAAGTTAAAGGAAAAAGGCATACGGAATGCCAGGATCATGGGGACATTGGATCATCCGGTCCATGCGATGAATCTGGAGACATGCATGGAGCGTCTCCTGACAAGCTTTCCCAACGCTCTCGTGGTGGCGGTGGACGCTTCCGTGGGCAATGCGGAGCATGTGGGCTTTATAACCCTTGGACGCGGGCCCCTAAAGCCGGGCCTGGGGGTAAAAAAGGAGCTGGAGGCGGTAGGGGATATTTTTATTACCGGGATCGTTGGCTCCTCCAGGAGCGGAGATCCGCTGATGCTGCAGAGCATCCGGCTTTCCATCGTCATGCGTCTGGCGGATTGTATCAGCCGGAGCATTTGTCTTGGCATGAATGTGCTGGAGAGACGTGTCGAAAACTTTTGGCGGGAACCGGCCCCATTTTGACAGGTTTTGCAGACATGCTGTGCTATACTTTCGCAGAAATAGGAAGGGGATTTGCTGTCCGCCTTCCGGACTGCGGAAATTATATAGCGAGGTGAGAAGCATGGGTGATCTGTACAATCCGTTTCCGAAACTGCCAAAGAACGTCCGTCAGATCGGGGATCCGGACCAGGTTGTGAGACTTTATGTAGAGGACTATGTGAATACATATTTAAAACGGCTTTATCCGTCGGGAAGACAGACCATGAGGGTGGGAGTCCTTTTGGGAAGCGTTGAGCAGTATGACGGAACGCCGTATATTTTTATCGACGGGGCCATGGAGCTGGAGGATGTGGAGACGGAGGGCGAAAAGATCCTGTTTTCTGAAAGCTCCTGGAAAAAGCTGTATTCCGCCATGGAAACGGCGTTTCCCAAGCGCACGGTTCAGGGCTGGTTCCTTTGCGGCGGCCCGTCCAGTCAGCTGAGTCCCTTAAATTACTGGAAACAGCACAGCCAGTATTTTGCCGGCAAGAATCAATTAATGTATCTGAATCATGGTCTGGAAGGCGAAGAAGCGGTTTACGTCACTTCAGAGGACGGATTTTACCGGCTGAAGGGCCACTATATTTATTACGAGCGGAACCAGATGATGCAGGATTATATGATTTCGCGCAAGGATGTGCGGCGGGTGGAGTCGGGTTCCCATGAAAAGGTAATTAAGGACTTTAGGCAGAGGATGACGGCCAGAAAGGAACAGGCGGGCGCACGGCAGAGGACGGCGGGCGTTCTGGGAATGGCCTGCGGGATCTTATCGGTTGCGGTTTTGGCCGGAGGCGTGGTCCTTATGAATAATTATCAGAAAATGCGGCAGATGGAGGGGGTTCTGGCGTCGGTCCTCCCGGTGGGCGTGTCCGATTGGCAGGAATATCAGGAGGAGCTTGAAGAAGCGCCGGATTTTATCATTGAGGAGAGGCCGGGAAATGTTTATCCAACGGCGGGAACGGAGGACGGCAGCCAGGCGGCGAACGGCCAGGCGGCCGATGACCAGACGGCTGGCAGTCAGATAATTGACGGACAGGCAGCTGGAGGACAAGCTGTTAACGGCCAGGCGGCGGTCGGGCAAGATAATCTGGGAACAGGAGCAGAGACGGGAACAGAAGCGGGGGCAGGAGCAGGACAAGGAACAGAGGAAGGAGCTGGTATGGGAGCGGGCTCAGGCGCGGAAACGGGAACGACGCCCAGCCCGGAAACCATGAGCAGCGAGGACGCTTTTTCTTCTGGACAGGCTTCCCAAGCGCCGTTAGATAATCTAGTGGGCATGGGAAAGGAATCGGAGCCGGAAAAGCAGGAGGAGGGATTGGGCGAGGGCGACGCGAAGGAGAATGTACTCCCGCCGGTCGATTATGACGCGGCAGAGGCCAACGGCTATCGGATCTATGAGATCGGAGAAGGGGAAACGCTGTATGGAATCTGCTGGAAGGAATATGGGGATTTAAGCCGTCTGGAGGAAATCTGCAGGCTGAACGCGCTGGAGGATGTGGATCATATTCTTGCGGGACAGCGCCTGATTCTGCCATGAAAAACGGCGGGAAAAATCATGGTAAGGAAATCTTTAAAAAGAAATTAATGCGAATCTTCTGGAAATGATGTATATTAGACTTATACAGGGATTTCCAGGAGATTTTTTCATGAGCGATATGCGCAATATAGAGAGGGAAAATAAGAAGAAGCAGTTAAGAAGCAATATTGTACCCATGCCGGGAAACCGTACCGGAAGCCAAACCGGCGGCGGGACAGGAGGCGAGGCCGGGAATCGTTCCGGAACTCCGTCAGGCGGACGCTTTGGAGGCGCGGCGGGAAAACGGACAGGCCATATGGCCGGCGGGCAGCCGGATCCAGAAGAATTTGACGGCGACGAGATGATCACAAGATACCGGAGGAAGAAATTTCTGCGGGTGTTCCTTGTACTATTCATTCTGGCCGCGGCGCTGTTTATCGGGTACCGCTATATTTACCAGCATGAGTTTACGGATTACAGCGTCCGCTGGGAGAAACCGATGCGGTATGTGGACGGCGGCTTAGAGAACGGGGCCGGGACCAAGGAGACGGCCGGAGGGTCCGAAGATGGAAACTCGGATCCCGATCAGGATCCCGAAAATCCGGCTTCCGAAGGAGCGGGTTCGGATTCCCAGGGAGAACAACTGGCGCTTGGCGGCTCAATGGAGTCCACAGGGGCGGGAAGCCAGTTTGTCCAGTATATTCCCTTTGGCGAAAATATGATCCGTTATACCAAGGACGGAGCGACGTATCTTGACGCTTCCGGCAATAATGTATGGACCGTCAGCTATGAGATGAGAACGCCGATCGCCAATGTGAACGGGGATTACGCGGTGATCGCGGATCAGCAGGGCAATGAGATTTATATCTGCAGTACATCCGGCTGTACGGGAGTCGCTAAAACGCAGCTTCCAATCACCAAGGCAGCGGTTTCTTCCATCGGTGTGACGGCGGCCGTCGTGGAGGACGGTACGGCCAGCTATGTTTTTTATTTCCGGAGGGACGGCGAGGAGCTGGGCATCAACATTAAAATGCTGCTGTCCGGCGACGGATATCCGCTGGATCTTGCGCTTTCGCCGGATGGGACCCAGATCGTTATGTCTGTGGTGCATCTGGAGGGCGGCGTTTTGAAAAACAAGGTGGTTTTCTATGATTTCTCGGAGATCGGAAAGAACGTGAACAACCGGTATGTGGGAGGCTTCGAGGAGGAATTTAATGGGAAGATGGCGGCCCGCGTCCGGTATCTGAACCAGGATACGGTATGCGCGTTTTCTGATTCGGGGCTGACCTTTATTTCCGTGAAAAATGTGATCCCGGATCCGGAAGTGATCACGGTGGAGGTGGAGGAGGATATTGAAAGCATCTGCAGCTCCGAACGCTATGCCGCGATGATCCTGGACAATCCGACGGGGGATCCATACCGGATGGACATTTATACGACCGACGGAAAATTAAAGAAAAGTATCCCCTTTGACTATCCATATTCCGGCGCGCTGATTGACGGGGACCAGGTGATTCTGTATAATGAGGAATCATGTATGGTTTATAATATTGACGGCTATAAGAAGTTTGAGGGGCGGTTTGATTTTCCGGTTTCTCTGGTCCGCAAAGGGAAGAAGGGATTTAATTCCCTGATCATTGCGGGAAGCGACCGGATGCAGGAAATCAGCCTGCGGTAAGAGGGCCGGAAAAGGACGAAAAATCGAGAAAACTGTTGAAGGCGCGAGAAGGCGCCGGAGTTTAAAGGAGGAATCTGTATGAATGCAATTGAAAATCTGGCGGTTAATTCCATAAGGATCTTGTCGGCGGATGCGATCCAGAAGGCCAATTCCGGCCATCCGGGACTTCCGCTTGGATGCGCGGCGGCGGCGTATGAGCTGTGGGCGCACCATATGAACCATAATCCGGCGAATCCGTCCTGGGCGAACCGGGACCGGTTTATTCTTTCCGGAGGACACGGCTCCATGCTGTTATATTCCCTTCTTCACCTGTTCGGCTACGGGCTGACCAAGGAAGATTTAATGAACTTCCGCCAGCTGGGTTCTTTAACGCCGGGCCATCCGGAATACGGCCATACGGTGGGAGTGGAAGCGACGACGGGCCCCTTGGGCGCCGGAATGGGCATGGCGGTTGGCATGGCCATTGCCGAAAAGCATTTGGCGTCGGTATTTAATAAAGAAAATTATCCGGTGGTGGATCATTATACCTTCGTTCTCGGCGGCGACGGCTGCATGATGGAGGGCATTTCTTCCGAAGCCTTTTCTTTGGCGGGAACGCTGGGTCTTGGCAAGCTGATCGTCCTTTATGACTCCAACCAGATTTCCATTGAGGGAAGCACGGATATCGCGTTCCGCGAGAATGTGCAGGAACGGATGAAGGCCTTCGGCTTCCAGACCATTACGGTGGAAGACGGCAATAATATTTCCGCCATCGGAATGGCGATCGAAGCGGCGAAGGCGGAGACGGAACGGCCGTCCTTTATTACGATCAAAACGCAGATCGGCTATGGCTGTCCGGCAAAGCAGGGAAAAGCCAGCGCCCACGGAGAGCCGTTGGGCGAAGAGAACGTGAAGGCGCTGCGGGAGAACCTGGGATGGCCTTATGAGGAGCCCTTCTTTGTTCCCAAGGAGGTTTACGAGCATTATTCCCGCCTGGCGGAGGAAAAGGCGGAAGCGGAGGCCGCGTGGAATGTAATGTTTGCGGCTTACTGCGGAGAGTATCCGGAGATGGAAGCGCTTTGGGATCAGTATCACAGCGCTCCCGCGAAGGAAGAGCTGTTAAACGACGCGTCTTTGTGGATGCCCAATGAAAAGGCGGAGGCGACCCGGTCCCTGTCTGGAAAAATGATCAATCTGTTAAAGGACAAGCTTCCGAATCTGATCGGCGGTTCCGCGGATCTGGCGCCCTCCAATAAGACGGCGATGAAGGATGCGGGCGATTTTTCGGCGGAGGATCCGTCCGGAAGAAACCTCCACTTCGGCGTGCGGGAGCTGGCGATGGCGGCCATCGGAAACGGGATCATGCTGCACGGCGGCCTTAGGGCGTATGTGGCTACCTTCTTTGTGTTCAGCGATTATGTGAAGCCCATGGCCCGCTTATCGGCCTTAATGGGAATGCCGTTAACGTATGTTCTGACCCATGACAGCATCGGCGTCGGCGAGGACGGCCCGACCCATGAGCCCATCGAGCAGCTGGCGATGCTGCGGGCGATGCCCAATTTCCATGTATTCCGTCCCTGTGACGCGACGGAAACCTCCGCTGCGTGGCTGGCGGCCGTGACTTCCGAAAAGACGCCGACGGCGCTGGTATTATCAAGGCAGAACCTGAATCCGATTCCCGGAAGCAGCAGGGAAGCGTTAAAGGGCGGCTATGTGATCGACGACTGCGAAGGAACGCCGGAGGCGATCCTGATCGCCAGCGGTTCCGAAGTGGATCTGGCGGTGAAGGCGAAGGCGGAGCTTGCGGCGGAGGGCATGAAGGTGCGCGTCGTATCGATGCCGTGTATGGATGTGTTCGAGGAGCAGAGCGACGAGTATAAGGAGTCCGTTCTCCCGAAGGCCGTCAGAAAGAGAGTGGCCATCGAGGCTCTTTCCGGATTCGGATGGGGAAAATATGTGGGCTTGGACGGCGGCTATGTGACCATGAACGGCTTCGGGGCCAGCGGACCGGCCGGCAAACTGTTCGAGAAATTCGGATTTACTGTGGAAAATGTGGTGAAGACCGTAAAAGCGCTGTAAAATAAAAACGGCTTATCAGGAAAGGACGGGTTATGGATCAGAAGTGCATCGGCGTCGATATCGGCGGAACCAGCGTAAAGCTGGGATTGTTTCAAGGGGATGGAACCCTTTTGAGAAAGTGGGAAATTCCGACGAGGAAGGAGAACGGGGGCGCGTATATCCTGGAGGATATTGCGGCTTCTATCCGGCGGCAGCTGTCGGAAGAAGGGCTTGCTCTTTCTGATCTGGAGGGAGCTGGAATGGGCCTTCCGGGGCCGGTCCTTCCTGACGGTCATATTGAGTTCTGCGTCAACCTTGGCTGGAAGGCCGGGAATCCCCAGGAGACCTTAAGCGGCCTTTTGGACGGGCTTCCGGTAAAAAGCGGAAACGACGCCAATGTGGCGGCCCTGGGCGAGATGTGGCAAGGCGGCGGAAGAGGCTACAAGAATCTGGTCATGGTGACGCTGGGGACCGGAGTCGGCGGCGGCGTGATCTTAAATGAAAAGATCTGGACCGGTATGCAGGGCGTCGGCGGAGAGATCGGCCACATGCATATTGTAGAAGGGGAAGTGGAACGGTGCAACTGCGGCGGCTTCGGCTGTCTGGAGCAGGTGGCTTCCGCCACCGGGATCGCCCGGGTTGCCGGGCGGCTTCTTGAAAAGGAGGAGGGGCCGTCCTCCCTTAGAGGGATCCGGAACCTCAACGCGAAAAATGTCCTGGACGCGGCGAAGGCCGGGGACGCGCTGGCGCTTAAGGCGTTGGACACTTCCTGCTATTATCTGGGATGGGCGCTGGCGGCGGTTACGATGGTGCTGGATCCGGAGGCTTACCTGATCGGGGGCGGCGTTTCCCGGGCGGGCACTTTCCTTACGGACCGGATCAAAACGTATCATGACCAGCTTTCGCCGATGGCAACGAAAAAGGCGGACATTGTTCTTGCCGAGCTGGGAAATGACGCGGGGATTTATGGAGCGGCGAAGCTGATCCTGGGCTAGCTGATTTTTGGCTAGCTGATTTTTGGCTAGTTGATTTTTGGCTGGCTGGCTCTTGGGCTGGCTGATTTTTGGCTGGAGAAATAAAAAACGGAGCCTTTCCTGTCTTTTATATGCGGACGGGAAAGCCTCCGGTTTTCTCAGAGAAGCCGTAAAAATGAGGAGACCCCGGCTGCAAGAGCCGGGGCAATTATGAAAAATCTATGTGCAATTTGTCTAATCAGCATACTTATGTAACTTTTGATTTATGCGCTTAGTATAAAAAACAAATATGAATAGAATGTGAACAAAATGTAAAATAACTGTAACTGTTCGGGAGGGACGGACACGCCTCCGGAGCTATGCTCCGCGGGGACATGGCGGCTGGCTGCCGCCTAAAGGGTCTGCCTGAGAGGAACAGAGAAACGGAGGATGAGAAAATGGGAGACAGGAACCGGCAGAAAACACTGGTCCTGGGACACAGAAATCCGGATACGGATTCCATCTGTTCTGCGATTTGCTATGCTAATTTAAAGGAGAAAATGACGGGCGAGGAGTATGAGCCGTGCCGGGCAGGAAATTTAAACCCGGAAACCCAGTTCGTGCTGAAATATTTTAAGCTGGAGCCGCCCCGTTTAGTAGAAAATGTTCGGACGCAGGTAAAGGATATCGAGATCCGAAAGACGAAGGGCGTCGGCCGCGGGATTTCTTTAAGAAATGCCTGGAGCCTGATGCAGGAGGATAACGTGGTGACGCTTCCCTGCGTCAACGACGACGGCGTCCTCGAGGGTGTTATCACCATCGGCGATATTACCAAATCCTACATGAATCTTTATGACAGCAGCATTATTTCCAAGGCCGGCACCAAGTACGCCAACATTTTGGATACCCTGGACGGAACCATGGTGATCGGCGATCCGGAGGCGTATTTTGACAAAGGAAAGGTTCTGATTGCCGCCGCCAATCCGGATTTGATGGAAAATTATATTGAAAAGCATGATCTGGTGATCCTTGGAAACCGCTATGAATCCCAGCTCTGCGCCATTGAGATGGAGGCCGGCTGTATTATCGTCTGCGAGGGCGCCGGCGTTTCCCTAACGATCCGCAAGCTGGCTCAGGAGCGGGGCTGTACGGTGATCACCACGCCGTACGACACCTATACGGCGGCGCGTCTGATCAACCAGTCCATGCCCATCAGCTATTTCATGACGACGGAAAAGATCATTACGTTTTCCGAGGAGGATTATCTGGACGATATCCGGGATATCATGGCCAGCAAGCGCCACCGGGATTTCCCGATCATGAACAGCAATGGAAAGTATCTGGGCATGATCTCCAGGCGGAACCTTTTGGGCGCCCGCGGAAAGAGCATTATCCTAGTGGATCACAACGAGAAGACTCAGGCGGTGGAGGGGATCGAAAGCGCGGATATTAAGGAGATCATCGACCATCACCGGCTGGGAACCGTGGAAACCTTAGGGCCGGTATTTTTCCGCAATCAGCCGCTGGGATGCACGGCGACGATCATTTACCAGATGTATCAGGAGAATAAGATCGAGATCGATAAAAAAACGGCGGGACTTCTTTGCAGCGCCATTATCTCGGATACGCTTTTATTCCGTTCGCCCACCTGTACGGCGGTGGATAAGGCGGCCGGCTTGGCGCTGGCGGAAATCGCCGGTCTGGATATCGAGACGTATGCGATCAAGATGTTCGCGGCGGCCAGCAATTTAAAGGGAAAATCGGATGAAGATATTTTCTATCAGGATTTCAAGCGGTTTACCGTTGGAAATTCCGTATTCGGGATCGGACAGATTACTTCGTTAAACGCGGCGGAGCTGGAGGAATTGAAGGGAAGGATGCTGTCCTACTGCGAAAAGGCCAGAGAGCAGCATAACGCGGACATGATGTTTTTCATGCTGACCAATATCCTGACGGAGTCTACAGATGTCCTCTGCGTCGGCCAGGGGGCGGAGCAGCTGGTTGCTTCCGCGTTCCATATTACCGACGAGGAAGAGGGCGGACTGGAGAAGCACGACGGTATTGTCTTCCTGCCGGGAGTGGTTTCCAGGAAAAAGCAGCTGGCGCCGCAGATCATTATGGCTCTTCAGCAGTAGCAGACTGATTTTAGCAGGGAGGTTGGATTTTATGGGAAAAAGACAGTTTAAGCCGGGAAATCTTTTATATCCGGTGCCGGCGGTGCTGGTAAGCGCGGCGGATAAGGACGGAAACTCCAATCTGATTACCGTGGCGTGGGCAGGGACGATCTGCTCGGATCCGCCGATGTTATCCATCAGCGTCCGCCCGGAGCGGTATTCCTACCATATGATCCGGGAGACCGGCGAGTTTGTCGTTAATCTGACGACGGAGGAGCTGGTGCGGGCGGTGGATTTCTGCGGCGTAAAATCGGGACGGGATACGGATAAATGGAAGGAAACCGGCCTGACTCCGGAAAAGGCGTCGGTGGTAAACGTGCCGCTGGTCCGCCAGAGTCCGGTGAATTTGGAGTGCCGGGTACTGCGGGTGGACGAGCTGGGAAGTCATCATATGTTTATCGCGCAGGTGGTGGCAGTTGATGTGGATGAAAAATACATGGATGAGAAGGACCAGTTCCATCTTTCCGCCGCCAAGCCATTGGCGTATTCCCACGGAAGATATTACGGCCTCGGGGAATGCCTTGGCTTTTTTGGATACAGCGTTCAGAAGAAAGGGCGCAGGGAATGAGGAAGACAAACGTCCTGCTGATCGGCATGCCGTCGGCCGGAAAAAGTACCGTTGGAGCCCTTTTGGCGAAGCGTCTGGGAGTTCCCTTTACAGATATGGATCTGGTGATCCAGGAAAAGACCGGAAAGCTTTTGAAGGAGCTGATCGCCGGGCTTGGGGAGCAGGGATTTCTGGAACTGGAGGAACGGATCAACCGGGAGCATGAGGCAGACCGGACGGTGATCGCTCCGGGCGGAAGCGTGATTTACGGGAAACGGGCCATGGAGCATTACCGGGAAATGGCGGTGATCGTTTATTTGAAGCTTTCCTTCGAGGAGCTGACGGAGCGGATCGGGGATCCAAGGGAACGGGGCGTCGTTTTAAAGGATGGGATGACGCTGCGGGATCTGTATGAAGAACGGGTTCCCTATTACGAAGAATACGCGGACGTAACGGTGGAGGAAAACGGGAAAAGCCCGGAACAGATCGTCCAGGAGCTGGGGGCTTATCTTGAAGAACGGGGATTTTAGATTCCCGGTAATATTTTTCTGACTGTAAAATTTCATAGAACTTTGGCGTCTCAAAACCGGCGGTTTTACCAGTTTTGGGACGTCTTTTTTTATGGATCCGACATGGACGGCGAAACGGGCGTCATGCTATAATTTCGGCAGAACGTATCAATCCTATCTAGGGATCTAATCTTTATCAAATCGTTGGCTTGATAGCGGATCCTACTGGTTATCAGGCGGTCTTTGGCAGATTCTGCCGGAAATTCTGGAGGAAAAATCGTATGAAAAAGAAGAAGCGCTGGAAGCGGGCCGCGCTGTCCGGGGCGTTTGCCGTGCTGGCAGGCGGATGGATGGGCGGGGGAGGTATGGGAAATAATAGCTGGATCGATGGCCGCATCTTATGCGGCGGAAGCGGGCACTGCGGCATGGTGCTGGCGGCGGAGCGAGAGACTTCTGTGGAACGGGAGACTTTTGCGGGACGAGAAACCTCTGCGGAATGGGAGATTTTTGCGGAGCGGGAAGTTTCTGCGGGGGCGGAGAATTCTTACTTGGTTTCCGGGCGGCAGGAGTGCCGGCGGCTTTTGATGGAGCTGGTTTCTTCGGCGCCGGAAGAAGAACGGCAGGAATTTTACGTGACCGGGGAGGATTATGAGCCGGAGACGCTGGTGATCGCGCAGATGTTTCCTGGAGTAAAGCGGATTTCCAATACCAGGATGGCCACGGAGGAGAAAGACGGAAAAACGTATATCACCTGCCGGATCGGTTTTGAGAAATTTTCCGGTTCCGGCGTCTGCAGCCACCGGTGGGAGGAAACGACGCTGGAAGAGGCCGGGTGCCTGTCCTACGGCCGGATACGGACCCGGTGCGCGCTCTGTAAAGTGACGGAGGAATTAAGTCTCGCGCCATTGGGCCATGAAGACGAGGACGGGGACTCGCTCTGCGGCCGGTGTCTTCAGAGAACGGTTCCCCAGAGAAAAGGTGATGAAATCCGCGTAGGACTGGACGACGGAATTCTGCCGGATAACCAGCCCGGATCCCTTTCCTTTGTCTGCCTGGAGGAGGAATATGAAGGCGGAATGCTTTACGGCTGCCTTGAGGAGATTTCCGCAGAAGCGGTTCTGAAAGCCGCGGAGGAAATCGAAGGAACCAAAGAGGAGCGGATCCGGTGGTGGCTGGAGAACGGATTCTTAAACGGGATATCCGTAAAACCGGCCTGCCAGAAACTGCTGCTTTTAGACGCCGGGGGCGTTCCCATTCAGCCGGGAGGCTGGAAAGCGGGCGAGGCGGTTCGTCCGGGACTGGTTTTAACGGTACCGGATCCAGAAGGAGAAGCGGAAAGAAATTTCTGGAGGACCGGCGATATTCAGCTCCGGGAGGTCAATGGAGTTTTGTACCGGTTTTGCTGCATCGACGACGATTATGCAGACGGCAATTCTAATTATCAAAATCAAGCACTGTTCTTGTGCGAAACCGTGATCCGTTCGGATATTGAAAGCACGGATTCCCAAAGAGAAATCCTGCCGTTTGGCAAAAACAGCAATTATAAATATTCTCAGATCCGGCAATGGCTTTTGCAGGCTGCCGGAGACGGGCCGGAGGCGCCGTCCCTTGTTTATACTGGAGTGAATACGGCGTTTGAGGGGAAAACGGCGGACGGGACTTTTTTTGGATCGGGCGGCGAGGGACTTTCCGTACACGAAATCCCTCTGCAGGTGATCAATGACCGGATGTTTCTTCTTTCAGTGGAAGAGGCGCTTCAATATCCCCAGGCATGGGAAGCGAAGGGAACCGGGAGCGCGTACAGCCGCGGATATTGGCTGAGGACGCCGGGATTTTCCGTGGATGCAGAAGGGAATTATCAGGATGGGACGGCTTCCTATGTGGTGGATTTGGAACGGGGATGTCTTCGCCAGGCGGACGTTTCTGACACGTCGTTCGGCATCCGGCCAGCTTACTGCCTGCCGCAGGCGCCGTAGGTCTGAAAAGATAGTAGGCCTGAAAAGATAATAGAAAGATAGTGAAAAAGAGGAGGGAAATATATGGCTGATAGAAAAAAACGCGGAAGTCAGAGGAAAGCTGGGAAATGGAGGATGCTTGCCGCCGGGTTCCTGCTTTCGGCCGCTTTCTGCCTGCCGGCCAGCGGGATGGTCAGAGCTAGCGCGGCGGGGCAAACGAGCCTGGAATCGGATTCCAACGCGGAATCTCCGGCTTCCCCTGAGTCGGATTCCAACGCGCTGCTCCGGGCGATGGCCCGTCTGCCTGCCTCCAAAGATTTTTGGAGCGGATGGACAGGGGATCTGGGCTTTTTAGACGGAACGCATGGAAACGGGACTCAGGAAAAGCCGTATCAGCTTTCCACAAAGGAGCATCTAATGGGGCTTTCTCTTTTGGCGGCCGGAGGAATGGAAATCCGGGAAGGGGAAGGCGCGAACCCCGGCGACTATTCCGGAGCCTGGTTTGAACTGGAAAGGGATATTGACCTGGGCGGTATCCAATGGATCCCCATTGGCTTTTATGAGAGCGAGGAGGCGCTGCGGGCGGACAAGGTGTCCGTGTTTGACGGACATTTTGACGGAAACGGGCATACAATCTCCAATTTCCGGATGTACCGGCCGGAATGGAGCAACGTAGGTTTATTTGGAGCTTTGCAGAATGCTGTGGTGGAGAATTTAACGGTGCAGCCGGGAAACCTTCTGACCGCGAAGGACCGGGCGGGACTCTTAGCGGGAAGCGCAGAGCATTCGGAAATCCGCAATGTAACGGTACGGGGGACCCTGCAGGCGTCAGGGACGGCAGGCGGCCTGATCGGGGCGCTTTCCGAGGAAAGCGTCGTTGAGAATTGCACGGCGGATCATGCGGCGGTCGATGGCGGAAAAGGGAAGGAGATCTTTATTGGCGGGATTGCCGGAACGGCGGCAAATTCGCTGATCTTGGACTGCACCGTCAACACCGGAGACAGCCTAAGCGCCAGAATCCAGGGCGGCGGATATGTGGGAGGAATCGTTGGCTTCCAGAATGGCACAGATATTTATAATGTGCATGTTATGGGAACAATCGGAGGAAGCGGCTCCCAGTCCATTGGCGGCGTGACTGGAAAATATGCGTCGGGGAAATTGAAGGTCGCGAGATTTGAGGGAGAGATCGCCAGCTCCGGACTGGGAAGCGCGGCCAGGGAGGGATGCTTTATCGGCACCCGGGACGCCGGTTTCCATTTCCGGTATGGAACATCGGAGGGGGCGGATCTGGCGTACCTGTTCGCCGATCAGGAGGAGAAGATTGCCGCCGGAATCTGCGGCTCTGGAATTTCAGATGACAATCAATATACCTACGACGCCCACATTGGCTTCTGGAACAGCCGTGATAATTATTTTTCTCTGGTACAGGGCCGAAGCCGCAGGGATGTGGAGGACCGGTATTTTTATGAGGAGCTGGAAAACGGAATGCTCCATGTGATCGATACGGAGGAAGCGGCGCGGGAATTTCCGTGCGCACCGGACCATTTCGCGCCCAACGCCCTGGGACGGCCGGTCAGAGGGTATCTGGTTTCCGTCCTCCAGATCGATACGGCGGCCAATGTGCAGAATTATTATGACGTAGCGGTTTTAACAGCCCGCGGGGAGTCGGTTTACTGCCGGGAAATGGATAAGGACCGCCGGGGCGCTGTCGCTCCCGGAGACGTGATAACGGTTGCGACAGCGCCAAAAAACACGAAGGAAGAAAAGTATCAGATGGAGGGAGTTCCCACCTACACCGACGAAATGGGAAACCGGGTCGATATGACCTACCAGACCGGAGGTACATACAGCTTTGTGATGCCGGAGCATGATACGGAAATTTCCGCCGTTTACAGGAAAGTAGCGGCAAATGTGCGGATCCAGCCGGAAGAATATGAGTTTCATGTCGTCCAGGAGCGGACGGGGGACCGGAAGAATCCGTCGGCCGTAACGGAGGTCAAGGATTCGGCCGGCCGGCTGATCGCCCGATACATCAATGGAGAACTAGAAGAAGGAACCCAGGTCCAGGACGTGATGCTGGAGGCGGTCGTTGACCGGGAAAATGACGTGGCGGACGAGGCGGTACGGTGGAGCATTGATGACGGCGACCTGATCCGCTTAAAGAAAAATGCCGACGAGGATGCTTCCGGATATACGAAGCAGAGCGCGTCGCTGGAGTTGAATTTGAACGCGGATTTCTTTAACCGCATTATCAATAAAGCGGAAAAGAACCAGGCGGATATGCAGTACCGGTATCCGATCCCGGATACGGTTTACGGAGATGGAACGCTGGGAGGAGTGGCTGTTTTAACGGCCTCGACAAGACCGTCGGCCAGCTTTGAAGGAAAGCCTGTGACGGCCAACTGCCGGATTTCCGTTACGTTTCAGATCAAGGACCGGACCCGGGTAGCCGCCGAGGACGTTTCTCTGGATCAGGACAGTCTTTCTTTTACGGTGACAAGGCGATTGACCGGAGACCGGAAGCATCCTTCGGAGCAGCTGATCGTGACGGAACCGGCGGCGCTGACCGCGTCTTTTACGCCGGATTATTTCGATAAAAAGGAAATCAGCTGGTCGGTGGACGATGAAAACATTGCTACTGTGGAGGCCGGAACCTATGGGGCCCAGGCCGGAGAACAGGACTATAAAAACGCGGCGGTCCGTGCGCGGACGGATACGAAATGGATCCGGGACATTATAGAAGCGGAGGACGCTTCTTTTAAAGAAGATCCATATAAGAAGCGGGAGGCCAGTGGAGAACGGGAGGCTCTTTTGACGGTGACGGCGGAAGATACTCTGGGGAATCGCAGAACGGCTTCCTGCGGGATCACGGTAACATTTCAGACAGAGGATCTGACAGAGATCCTTCCGGAACGGGTCGGGCTGGATCAGGAAAGCCTGGATTTTAACTTGACCGAAGAGAAAGAAGGCGGCCCGTCTTCTAAAACAACCGGGCGGCGCGGATTTGAGCCTCAGACGCTGACCGCAAGGATCTTTCCGCAGCCAGGAGACGGCGAGGAATATAAGCCTTATGATCAAGGCGTGATCTGGGAGTCTTCCGATCCGTCGGTGACGGTGGAGGAAGGAGTCATTACGCCTTTGCCGGACGCCAAATGGATCCAGGAAGCAGGAAAAGAAGCGCCTTATCATGGGGAAAAAGAGGTGATTATCACCGCCCGGGCGGCTGGGAACCGGGAGGTATCGGCAGTCTGCCGGGTAACGCTGACCTATGATTTAGAGTGTCTGGTCCTGGATAAAAAAGAATTGTTTTTTGATATGACCCTTACAAAAACCGGCTCCAGAAGCAATCCGGTGCTTACCTGGAAGGGAGCGCAGGCGCAGACGGTAAAAGCGTCGGCCTATCCTCAGAGGCGGTATCAGGAAGCAGAGGGGGAACCGCTTATTTCCTGGAAGCTGGATCCGGCGCTGCTTCGGATGGAGGGGGACGGAGCCGTGGTTCCGATAACGGATTCCGCCTGGATCGCGGAAGCAATGAAAACGTATCCCTATACGGCGGAAAAGAAAACGGCAATTACAGTGGCCGCGGGAGAGCAGCAGGAAACAGTGGAAGTGACGCTGAAGTTTAAGATGGAAAACAAAACCACCTCCGGGGGTTCTGCATCTTCCAGCTCCAGTTCCGGAGGCTCCTCTGGTTCGGGAGGTTCGGGCTCCTCTTCGGGAATCACGGTAAATGGAACGACGAAAACCGCGATTCCAGCGCCGGAGGGAAGCGTTACGGGAGTATGGGTGCAGGATGGGGCCGGAAGATGGCTTTTTACCAGCGAAGGGCGGACGTTTGCCGGGGAATGGGCTTATATCCATAACCCCTATGCCGGTGAAGGGCAGGAAACCACTTCCTGGTTCTGGTTCGATGAAAACGGCCATATGAAGACCGGATGGTTCCAGGATCCCGCGGATGGAAGCTGGTATTTCCTTCATGACCAGTCGGACGGCAGCCTTGGCCATATGTGTACGGGCTGGCGGCAGATCCAGGGCAGCTGGTACTATTTCGGAACGGACGGCAGGATGGCGGTAGGCTGGCATTGGATCGATGGAAAATGCTATTACATGAACCGCCCGGAAGGAACGATGGCGGCGGATACTACGACGCCCGACGGATATACGGTAAACAGCTCTGGAGAATGGACGGTGAACGGAGTCGTCCAGACGCGGGAAACAAAGTAGGCGTTTATGCTTGGCGGCGGAAAGGGGAGGACTATGACAGGAAAGAAAAGACTGAAAAAAATAACGGCTGGAATCCTTGCGGCTGTGACCGCGGCGGCAAGTGTGGGAATCCCCTTTCCAATGCCCTCTCAGGCGTCGGAAATCTGGCCGCAGAAGGCGACGGAGCCGTTTTACTGCATTGACGGCGGAAAAGGCTGGAGACAGGTGGACCGCTATGAAAATTATAAGTATGATTCGCTGCCGTCCCCTCTTTCCGAAACGCAGGCGAAGCGGCTTTTCTGGGCTTATCCTAAAAACTGGTCCATGTTAAAGCTGGCGGCCCAGGTGCATGATCCGGAGCTTTACGCGGAAATCGCCTCCACGTATTCCGGCGCGAATATCGTAAAGCGGGTGAAGGACGACGGCGGGACGAAATTCGCATGGGTGGCGGATAATCCGGAAATTGAGGCGCGGGCCATCGAAGCGATCGAGCAGATGTCGTCGGAGGGAGCCGAGGGCGGTAAGGAAGCGCCGGATCCGATCCGGGAGGCGACTTCTGAGGAAACGGCGGTTCCCTTTGAAGTTCTGCCTTTTTCCGATGGCCCGGGAGCCTTGGATACGGAATTTGTTCTCGGAGAGGACTTTATCCGGGATATTGCGAGTATCGAGCCGCAGAGCGTTTGGGACAACGGCTCCACGGGCGGGACCGTTGGGTGGCTGGACGCGTCCCAGGATAAAAATATCGCCAAGTCGGCGATGGGCGAGGAGCTTTATGAGGTTACCTGGAGCGGGGATTCCATTAAAATCCGAAATAACGGTTCGGCAGTCGCCAATGACAACGCCGTGGGGAGCGATATGTCGGAGGAGGAAAAATATAATAAAACGACGGTCCGGTACAAAATCACCATGCGTCAGGATTCCGGCTGGTACACCGAAGGCAGCTGGAACGAGGATTATCTCCATGAATGGATGGATTTTAAAGCCTGTGTCAACGCTCCGGAGCATCAGCGGCTGTATAAGGCGGATATCCAGATCGTGCCGTCGGACATGGTGTTTTATATTGTGATCAGCCAGCAGGGCGGCGATGTGCCGGAGATACCGGGAGAAACCGTAAAGAAGCCGGAACTGAGTTTTAACGTATTCCGTCATGAGGAGACCTTTGAGTCCCATTATAATGTAAGGCTGAAAAAATATGATGATGAAACGGGAATGCCGCTGAAAGGAAGCCAGTTTTATCTTTATGAGCGGCTTGAAGACGGTGAAAAATTGGGAGAGGATCAAAGAGACGGCGGGCTTGCCGAGGAAAACTTAAGCTTTCTTCCTTGGGACGGGTTTCAGATTTTTTATGAAGGAACGACAGACGAGAACGGAATGATTTCTTATGGGGACACAAGACAGTACGTCTATTCCAAAACCTACTGCGACGGGCATCCGGCCCCGCAATGGGCGCAGATATCGGAAGAACCGTCCGAGGAAGGCGGGGAGGGATCCGAAGATTCCGGCGGTTCTGACTCTGGCGATTTCGACTCTGGGGACGGCTTTGGCGCTGGGGAGGAGGATGACTCTGCGGAGGATTCTGGCGCTGCGGAACAGACCAGGGATTATAACCGGGCGGCAGCGGCGCAGTGGCTGGAATGGGTACAGGCCTGCGAGGCGGAGCAGGAGCAGAGCGACAGCCATTTCCACTGGATGCTGGACGAGGGCCTGATCGACGAGGTCGCCTCCGTGCTGGAAAGCGGGGAACCGGGCGGCGGAGCGTCAGGGGAAAGCGGGGAACCGGGAGAAGACGGAGATTCCGAAACAGGGAGTATGAATCCGGTCAGCAAGGAGGAGGCGTTTGAAGCTTCCGGCTGTAAGGCAGACTGCGAGAAAACGTACGAAAATTTTATCCATCTGCGGTTTACCTATACCTGGAAAGAGATCCAGGCCAGAACCGGGTATATTCTTCATGGGCTTCACCGGGACGATGTCCCGATCGAAATGGTGACGACGGTATCCTCGGAGGCGGGAGCGGTCAGCAGCCGTCTGGAAGGCAGCAGTGAAGAAATTGAAGAAAATGTTTGGTACATGGGTTCCAGAGGCGTTTCGGAATCCATGGAGACATTGGAGCGGCGGCAGGAAGAAAGAGCTGCGGCGGCCCAGCGGCATTCGCCGGCTGAAAGCTTGGGAATCTGGCGGTTCCGGGCGGATAAGGCGGAGGCGGAGGCGATCCAAGAGACGGAAGCCCAGGAAGCGGAGACAATTCAGAAATCGGGAGATCAGGAAGCGGGAGACAAAAAGCCGGGAGACCGGCAGGAGACGGGCATGATAAGCCCGCAAAGTCCTTCCAACAGCGTGCGGGATGTTTCCAGCTCTTCCAATGCGAAAGAGGAGAACCAGGGAGAGCAGACGGCGACTGCTTCCAACGCCGCATACCGGCGCATGGCTTTTTCGATGCGGATGCAGGAGCGGGAGATGAGCGATGAAGGCTGGGATTTAGGCTCTGGCGCAGAATCCTTTGAGAGCATTTTTAACGGCGCTCAAGAGGATGGGATCCAGCATTTGGAGATAGGGGATCCGGACCGGTATTCCCATTGCGGCGGCGAGGAGGACTGCGGCGGCGCCTGGCGCGTCTATGATCATCGGACGGAGGGAAGGCTCCATATCAATAAGCGGTCGCTGGATCTATATCAAAAAGAGTCGGAAAGCTACTCTGCCTATGGGGACGCGGAGGGAGACGCTACGCTGGAAGGGGCGGTGTACGGCCTGTTTGCGGCGGAGCATATCCTGCATCCGGATTCTGATGTGGGGACGGGCGGAAACTGGACCAATACGGGAGTCGTATATCAAAAGGATGATCTGGTGGCAACCGCGGCAACCGATAAGAATGGGGACGCGGATTTCCTGGTATATACGCAGGCGCCGGGAATGACCTATGATTACGAGCAGGGAAGGATAAGGAAAAGGACGGACCGTCCCTGGGAAGGTCCGAAAAACCGATATGAGGAAAATCAGGAGGAAAATGGGAATTACTGGATCGGGCGGCCTTTGATCTTGGGAAGCTACTATGTAAAGGAGCTGTCGAGAAGCGAGGGCTTTGAGCTTTCTGTTAATGGTCTGCAGCAGGAGCGGACCAATTACGGCGCCGGCCTGGAGACGCCGGAATCTGTGTCGGCGGCGGGCGGAACCGCGGTTTTGGCCCTGCCGGAGCTTTCGGCTTCCATGGAAGGAGAGGACGGCGGCGGAACGGGCTATGACCAGCTGAACTTTTCGGTTACATCGTCGGGAACCGCAGACACGGATTTGGAAAACGGCGGCTATGATATCTTGATTTCCGGATTCCCGGAAGGAATCGAGGTCTACCGCGTGGATACGGGAGAAGAGGAGGTGACGGGCCCCCATGTAACTGGAACTGAGGAGGTAATTGTCCGGGACGAGGCGGGGAATATCGTATGGATGAAGGCGGAAAGCGATCACAGCAATATCCGGTATGAGCCGGAATATGACAGCGAGGGAAACATAATTGGGCAGAATCCGGTCAGCGCCATTGAACCGCAGATCCGGAGAGCGGAGCAGATTCCGGAGCAGACCGGCCTGACGATCACGGATTTCCGCTTTGAATTTGGAGAAGAAATCCTGGCGCAGCCGGCTGTGAACTTCCCGTTTGATGGGGAAGAGGATCTGGCTTACCGTACGGTTAAGGCGGTTCTGGAAGGCGTGCTTTTAAAAAATGGCTATGGAGTGCCGGTTACAGCCGCTGGGCAGTATTCTCTTCCGGACGCGCCGGTTTACAGCAGAGGTGTGCGCGAAGGGGAACCTGACCAGTATGGAATGACGGCGGACGTGGGAAGTCCGGCGGAGAAAACGGTTTACGGCGCCGCGGTAAACGAGGTCCTTTTCGAAATCAGCGATACGATGACGATGGAGGATATGCTCTGGGAACTTCTTTCCTGGTATCAGGAAAATTCCCACTGGACCTTCGGCGGGATCGATTCCATTAAGAGGGAGGGAAACATTCTGCGGATTGTTTTGTACGCGGGAATTTCCTCCAATAGAAATCCGTTCTTTTTTGTTTCGGCGCAGGAGGATGGAACCAGGACGGTCGGCCGGATTTACGCGGCATTGAAGGATCCGGTCAAGATGCGGTGGGTCTATCAGGAATACCATCCCCAGGGAGATTATTCCTTCCAGGTTGAGCGGCAGTATTATTTTGAAAGCGGAAACGGACGGCGCTATTATGTGGACGCGGTATTGACGCCCGCGGTGCTGATGGGACCGGACGGGGTTGAGGAGATCACGCATCAGGTGATGGTCTACCATAAAAAAGGAGAAGAGATTGTGGACTATCTGTCCGGGGATCCTCAAAACGGCTACCGGGTGCCGCTTACAAGGCAGGAGGATAAAATCGAAATCACGACAGAGCTGGAAACCGTAGAAAAAGACGTGCGGATTTCGGATGTAACGTATGATCCGGAAGAAAAAACCTATCGAATCCATGTGAAAACAGAAGGTACAGACAGTTTTGGACGAGAGTTTTCGGACACGGACGGAGGGCTTACGCTTCAATTTATGATCCGGCTTCCGCGGAAGAACCAAATATTGACCGAGGAAGACATTGAGTCCTTGGGATCTGGAAATGTTTATGGATATCGGCCCGGCGACCGGATCGGGTATGCCAATTACCTGATGCGGTTTGCGGGAGCCTCGCTGACGGCGGATGTTTCCGGCACAGGAGCGGCGGCCGATACCTATATCGTAACGAAAAAGCTGATCTACCGGGGTCAGGACCGGGTCAGCGAGGACGGCGGGACGGGGAATTTTCCGGCTCAGGTTTTGGACCGGCCGATCAAGCAGAAGATCCGGATCCAGAAGGAGATAGAGGGCGAGCCTGCCATAGGGAATTTCCGGTTTAAGGCCTATCTGAAATCGAATTTAGAGCGGTTGTTTTGCGATGAAAACGGGAATATTGTGTGGCTGGACCGGAATGGAGCGGAGGTTGACATAAACGAATACCGGGAATCGTTTCCAGAGCTGGTACAGAAACTATATACCAGGGGAACGGAACGGAGGCTTTTGGAGCCGGCGGAAAATAGTGAGGATGAAGACGGAGGGCTGCTGTCGGAGAAGTGGAACTATGAAAAATTTTTTGACGCGATCCGGACGGCAGATACCGATCGCTGGCATAACCAGGGAACGGTAAAGAATACTTCCTATAAGCCGGAGGCCGCAAGTCTTTTAACAGGGATTGTAAATCGGATCAATACCTCCTGGGAGGCGGCGGAAAACGCGAAGCGTTCCGACGCGGTCCGGCAGTTTGCCGTAACCTGGTATCTGGAAGAAGAGGCGCAGCCGCTGATCGCGGAGGCGGAGGAGACGGGGATTTCTTATACGGATGAAGTATATGACAAGGCGCTTTATCAGGCAATCTTGAAAGCGGAATTCTATTTGGAACCATTCTTCCAATATGATCTGGATTCGATTTATGAGATTGCTTGGGACAGTGAAGCGGACGGCGGGATCGATGGGGACGCTTCGACGCTTTCCGTATCTTTGGAGGAGGATAGCGGCGTTTACGCTTATGGCATCTCGCGGTATCTTCCCTATGGGGATTATGTGCTGGCGGAGCAGCAGCCATATTGCCCCCAGTGGCTGGATTTTGCCAATAAGCATTATAAAATCGATGAGCCGAGGGAACTGTCGCTTCCGGCTGTTTATGACCAGGATGAACTGGCTTCGGAATACATTTATCATAAAGAGGACAGTCCCATCCAGCTGGCGAAAAAATACTTGCTTCGCTTTAATGAGGAATGGACCGGCAGCGGAGAGCAGGAGCCGAATGAGTATATCGTACAAGGCCAAGGGCATGACGGCGATTTTGAAGTATATCCCTATGGCTTGAGCGAAGCCTGCGCAGAAGGGCATTACGAACCCTATGGCAATCTGGCGGTGGGAAATTATTATCACTACCGGTCGGACAGCGAAGAGGGAGGAATGGAAGGGAATACGGCGGTGATGACCGGGATGCGGACGGCCTATGACGGACAATACGCGCCGATGCTGGTTCCCTGGAGCGTCTTGGACCCGAAAGAAGCCCGGGAGGAAGGAAACGGCGGGATAGAGGGCTATGGACGCAGCCGCTTCTTGAATTATCCCTACGAGGCGAAGCTGAGGGTGGAAAAACTGGACAGGGAGACGGGGGAACCGATCTTTCATGAAGAAGGGATCTTCGCTCTTTACCGGGCCGAACGAAATGAAAGTCCGGACGGGGACGGAGAGGTGATGCGTTATGAGACGGACACAGTTGTCACAGGGAGCCGGGAATTTTTAAAGGCGATGGGAGCTGGCCGGATCACTCCGCTTGCGAGAAATTTTGAAACCGGACAGGCGCCGGGAACCATCTGCTATGGGACGGTGCCGGCGGGCGCTCCCATATGCCGGGAAGAGGATCTGGCGGCGCTTTTGGATGAGAACGGGTTAAGAACGGGAATCCAGGAAATGTTTTCTACGGTATGGGACGGAGAGGAAGAAGGCATCCTTCAGACTGCGGGATATTTTGTGACTTCCAGTCCGCTGGAAGCGGGAGTGTATGTTCTGGCGGAGCTGAAAGCGCCGTCGGGTTATGTGTCCAGCGCTCCGATCGCGGTGGAAATTTACAGCGACAAAATCACCTATACGCTCGGGAGCCAGGAGGATGAGACTGCCGCGGTCATTTATTCTTATGGGAAAGAAAGCGGGACGGGGACGGAACGGATCGTGGAAACGGCCAGGATATATGTGAATAATACGGCCACCAGCCTGGAGGTTTCCAAGGAGAAGACGGCGGATCTGCAAAGGAGCATGAAGATATCCGGAAGAGTCGAAGGGACGGCCGCTTATCTGGCAGAGGTCTGTGGTTTGGAAAATCTGGAGCTGGCCTATAATGACAGCGGAACCTATCTGGGCTTCGGCTGGAAAAAAGGAACGCTGGAGTATCTGGAGAAACGAAGGGAGGCAGGAGAGCGGATTGAAATCGTATATGAAGACGGCGTGTTTCAAGGTTATGGATATGTGACCCGGGAGCTGGAAATCGGAAATCACGAAAACCGGTACGTTCCGGGAGCGGTGATGGCGCTTTATGAAGCCATTGAGGTGAAGGAAACCGGAGATACCGAGGACGCCGCCTTTGAGGGCGTGGAGGTTATCCGCGATAAAAATGGAAACGTAAAATCGATTACGGTAAAGGAGGGGTATGCCGGGAGCCGGTACGAATATGTACGGACGGAAGGAAGCGGAGAAGAAGAATCGCCCCTTCCAGGGCTGATCGGAGACGGGACATGGACAATGAAGGAGATCCCTCGGGGGGATACGCCGGTTCTGTTTTATGATCTGGGAGGTCTTACGGTGACGGAACAGGGAGAAGACGGGACTTTGTACGGGTATGACCGGGATGGGAGAAAACAGCGGATTACATATGATACCCGCTCCATTTATGCCCTAAAAGGGGGAAGGCCGGTATTTGAACTTTCCGGAGGAGATTTTTCCATGGCGGTTTATGATGGGAAGGCGAAGGCGTTTACCGCGCTGGATGAAAATACAAGGCTGTATCATCTGGATGAGAATCTGTGCAGAGACGCTCAGGTTGACGCATATACCGGACTGGCTTACGTGGAAAAGTCGGTTCCCAATGAATATGGAGAAGAGGAACGGCGCCTTTTTGTCTGGCCGGTTACGCTGCTTCTCAATGAAAACGGCGTGGTGCTGGAACAGAGAAAAATCCTGACAGGCCGGCCGGGAGAGGTGAATGCCGGGACAGAAAACGCCTATCTTACGGGAACCTGGAATCCGGAGACGGAAACCTTTGATAAGAGCATGAACCCGGCTTTAGATCCCTATGGCTTGGCGGAATTTTACAGGCGGCAGGAAACCTCCTATCCAAAGGGAAGTCCGATCCATGACCGGGACGGAGACTTCATCGGCTATGGGTACGACGACCGGCTGGACCAGTATAACCGGGCGGCCTGGCAGATCTTAGAAAAGGAAGATCTTTATGAGGTGGGAAATCCGGAGGATCCGGCAGATGATCCGCCGCTGTTTCACCGGAAGGGAGAGGCGTTTTTAATCCCCAATCTCTGGATCTCAGGAGACGCTTCGCCGCAGGATTCGACGGATACCCAAATAACATCCGGACAGCCGGATCTTTTAAGAAGAGTATTTCCCGGCTCTTATATCCTGGAGGAGCTTGAAGCGCCGGAAGGATACGCGAAAGCGTTTCCGGCCGCCGTCCATATGGAGGAGCAGGAGAAAACCCAGAGAGTTTCGGTCATTGACGAAAAAATCAAGGTTGAGATCCTAAAGGCAGATGGAACAAAGGACTTGAGAGTTCCTGTAGAAAATAAGGACGAGCCGGATCAAATGATGACGGCGGCGGAGAGCAAGGGGAGCTACACATGGGAGCTGATCGCAGGGGCAAAGCTGGCTCTGTACCGGGCGGACCGTGTATATACTTCCGATTACAGCCGCTATCCCAAAGGATACTATCTCGTTAAGGCGGAGGAAACGCCGGCGGTATGGACCGCTGAGGATCCCGCGGGTCATGGCTCGGTGACCGTAACGGGCTCGTGGATTACGGACGGAACTCCGAAATATTTTGAGGGGATTCCAGCCGGAGACTATATTCTGGAGGAAGCTGAGGCACCGGAAGGCTTTTTACCGGCTTCGATGGAAATTACCATAAAGCCCATAGACAGCTTACAGAGCTTTGTCCTCTATAACGACCATACGAAGCTGGAAATTCTAAAATATGAGAGAGGAACGGCGGGGGATAAAAAAGCGCTTCCGGCATCCAACGGGGCAAAGCTGGAACTGTATCCCGCCTTGCTGGATGAAACAGGCAAGCCTGTGGAGGAAAATGGAACTTATCTATATCAGGAGTCCCAGAGGATCGATTCCTGGACGTCCGCGGATTTTTCGGAAGAATATTTTCGCATTATGGAAGCATATGAGGCCCAGTTCTTTCTTTATGGGGATGAGTTCCAGGAATTTTCATGGAAACAGGCAGACGGAGACGGAACGGTTTGGGGACGCGGAACACTGAAAGAGAGCGCATCGACGGGAAACGGGGAGACGGTCACGCAGCTTTGGAGCCTGGAGGATGGGTCAAACATGCGGGTGACCGCCGTAAAGAATGGGCGGACTCTTTCTCTGGATGAAAACCATTTGCCGGAATATGCGTTCGAGTACCAATTCCATTATCAGGAACTTGGTTCAGAAGAACCGGGAGGAGAACCGGGAGGAGAATCGAGATTTCGGCCCTGCAGCTATGACACGGCTGCCGGAATCCATCGGATCGACCGGATCCCGGCGGGGTTCTATGTCCTGGTGGAAGCGGAGGGGCCGGAGGGTTATTGGCTTGCGGAGCCGAAGCTGATCACGGTCGAGGAATCCGGAGCGGTCCAACGATATGAAATGGAGAATCGCAGAATCCCGGAGCCGGAGGAACCGGCAGGAACGCTCCTGCTGGAAAAGCTGGACGCAGATACGAAGGACGTATTGGCGGGAGCCAGATTTGAAATCAAAAATACCCAGACCGGGGACAAGTTCCAGATGGAAACCGGTGAAGACGGAACGGCAGTCTCTCCGCTTCTTCCAGCAGGAAAACGAGGGGAAGATGGAACCTGGGCCTTGTATGAATACGAGGTGCGGGAGGTAAGGCCGCCGGATGGGTATGAAGGGACCGATCAAGTCTGGAGCTTCCAATTTGAGGGAGAGGAGACGGAAAACAGGCCGCTTTCTTATAAGTTGACGATCGAAGACGAAAGAACAGAATTGCTTGTTTCTAAAACAGACGGGGAAACGGGAGAACCCGTGGAAGGCGCGCGTCTGGCTGTTTATCCCATGGCCGGAGAGAAGGAGGCTGTGATAGCAGGAGAGACAGAAGCCATGATGGACGGAGTGACGGAAGCTGCGGTTAACGGGGCGCCTGCGGCAGTCTGGACGTCGGGGACAGAACCGTATCTTATCAGCGGGAAGCTAATTGCCGGAGGCAGCTATCTCCTTTATGAGCAGGAGCCGCCGACGGGATACGCAAAGGCATTTCCCGTCAGGTTTCAGCTTTCTGAGGACGGGACGTTTGTCCGGGAATTAGAAACCGCAGGAGCCGCCGCGCCGCTGGAGCTTGAAATGCTGCCGCAGGGAAGCTTCCGGATCACGGCTAGTCCAGTCAAGGAAATTCAATATTTTATTGAAAGGGACGGATACCCGATTCCCAAGGAAGCGATTGCAGACGGCGATCTTCTGACCATACGGCTGCAGACGGTATTTCAAAATGGGGACAAGGCTCCGGCCGGCAGCTGGACCTTCCGCTTCCACTCGTCAGAAACGGCAAAGGCGGAGCTTGAAGAATGGCTTCTTAGAATATGCGGAAAGATCAAGGAAACAGAGCTGGCATTAACGGCTGTCGGAGGAGAAATGATCAGAAGCTGGAAGATTCCCGGCCATTTGGAAAGCTGGAGCATAGAGACTCCGCTCTTGGACGAAGGAGGGGATGGAAAAGAAGACGTTTATTTGGAGACGATCGTCTGGATGCAGGACGGAACCGCTTTTTCCTTCGGGAGAATGCGAATCAGCCTGGGGGAAAACGGAAAGATTGAAACAATAAATCTGGAAGATGAAAAGACCAGGGTGCAGATCAGCAAACGGGATTTGACGACGGGAGAAGAGCTTCCAGGGGCGCGTCTGATCTTGACAGAAGAAAATGGAAAAGAGATTGACTCCTGGATTTCGGGAGATCAGCCGCATTTTATTGAGGGCGTATTGGAAGCGGGAAAGCGGTACGTGCTGACGGAACTGTATGCGCCGGACGGGTATGAAGAAGCGGAATCCATTTCTTTTTCCGTATCGGAAAACGGCGAGATCCAGCGGGTGGTTATGGAGGACCGGAGGAAACCGGAAGAGCCGGAAGAGCCAACGGAGCCGGAGGAACCGACAGAGCCGGAGGAGCCGGGAGAGCCGGAGGAACCAACGGAGCCGGAAGAGCCGGAGAAGCCAACGGAACCGGGGGAACCGACAGAGCCGGACGAACCGGAGGAGCCGAACGAGCCAAACCGGCCGGAAAAACCCAAAGAACCGGGCCCGCGGAAGACCCAGGGAACGATCACTGCTTTTTATGAAAAGACGTATGGATACGGCGGACGCTTAAGGCTGGATCATCCTGGAACGTATTATCCGGATTTTCCGGAGACGGGAGATCACAACAGCCCCTTAAGGGATCTTCTTGGATTGTCCGCGGGACTTTTCGGAATTCTGTATTGTATAAAAAGGAGGCGTGATGGGAGATAAGAAAAGAAGCGGAAAGGAGAGGAAATGGCGGAAGCTGCCGGTTGCGGGTCTTGTTTTGGCGAGCGTTTTCCTGATGGGCGCGGCCGGCGGCGGGAGCGATGGGACGGAGCGCAAAACAATTACATACGAGAGTCCGGTTTTTACAGGAGACGGGGAGGCGTTTCGGCCTAAAGAGCTGCTGGAGCAGGGCGGTATCACATACCGCCTTGTTTCCACTAATATCAGGAGAGCGAAAAAAGAAGGGGAGCTTACCTACCTTTCGTCGGAATTTTCCTGCGAGCTGGAGGGAAACGACGCGCCTCCGGAGACGGCTGTTATTACCGTCTGGGACGAGACCTTGGAGGCCGAATATCAGAGGGAGGTTCCTCTGCTGGAGGCAAAGGAGCAGGAGATCGTTTGGCAGGAGGATTTTACCTTCCCGATTACCGTTTCATCCTACGGCGCGGATTCGTTTATGCTGGGGGAATATGAAATACCGGGAGATGCAGAGCTTTCGGAATATGGAAGCGAGCTGCTGGCGTTTTTAAATCTGCCGGAGGAGGCATATCGGATCGACCGGGTGGTATGGACGGGCGAGCCGTATGAGAAGGACGGGGTGAACTGCCGGGACGCCAAGGCTTACGGCGCGAGACGGATCCGGTATGTTTTAGCCCGTTACGGCGGGCAGGTCCGGACGCCGGATGTCGAGGGAAAGCAGTATATCGGGATTTATGAAGCGGAAGCAGGACCGGAGGAAACCAAAGCGCCAACGGAGAGTGAGACGGATGAGACGCCAAAAGAGACGGAAGCGGTTTTAGAATTGCCAAAAGAAACGCTGCCCCCAGAGCCTGAAAAATCCCCTCCGGGCATGCTGGAGAGGATTTTCCAATGGCTTTGGGGACGGCGCACCGTGATCACCATCGGCGGCCTGTTCTTCTTAGCGATATTTGCGGCGGCTGTGGCCGTAAGGCTTTCGTTCCGCCAAAAGAAGAAGTAGGATTAAACTCCCTTTAAAGAAGCGTTAAAGAAGCGCTTCTTCCCATTCCTTCTCTTTAAAACCGACCAGCACAAAGCTGTCAGCGACGATAATGGGACGCTTGACCAGCATCCCGTCGGTAGAAAGCAGTTCAAACTGCTCCTCTTCCGTCATGGACGGAAGCTTGTCTTTTAAAGCCATGGACTTATAAAGGACTCCGCTGGTATTGAAAAAGCGCTTCAGCGGAAGGCCGCTTTTCTGGTGCCAGGCCTTTAACTCCTCAGCCGATGGGTTGTTTTCTTTGATATGGCGGCTGACATAAGACACATGATGCTCGTCCAGCCATTTTTTTGCCTTTTGGCAGGTAGAACAAGGAGGATACTCCAGGAATAAAATCTGCATAAAATCACCTTCCTATTTTGCATTAGACAGCTCCGGCCGCTGCGTTTGTGGCAGAGGCCAGCGCGGAATGATCAATACCAGTATATCTGATTCCGGCGATGAATACAATGATAAAAAAGGACGATCAGGCCAATATGGATTTTCTGATTTTTTTATCTGCGTTTATCGTGCCGCTTTCTGTATTTTATATTGTTGGCTTCGGAGTTTTAAGCGGGAGGCCGGTGTTCGATGATTTTTTAAAGGGCGCCGCCGAGGGGATGAAAACAGTCGCCGGAGTTCTGCCGACGCTGATCGGCCTGATTACGGCGGTGGGCGTTCTGCGGGCCTCCGGCTTCCTGGATTTTCTTGCAAAACTGCTGGAAGGGCCGGCGGCTGTTTTGCAGATACCGGTTCCGCTGATCTCCGTTATCCTGGTCCGCGTCGTGTCCGGGTCGGCGGCCGTCGGATTGATCCTAGACATTTTTAAGGAATACGGGCCGGATTCCCTGGAGGGCACGATGGCGTCGATCATGATGGGATGCACGGAAACCGTATTCTATACCATGAGCGTATATTTCATGGCGGCCCATATCCGAAAAACCAGGTGGACGCTTCCCGGCGCCCTGCTGGCGACCGCCGGAGGGATCGCGGCCAGTATTATCCTGGCGGAAATGATGGTTAAATAATGGTTTAAACAGCGCAAAAACGGTGGGAATCAGAAAAATCCAGTTGTACGCTTTTGTCCGGTGAGGTATAATGGACGCATAGGCCATGAGCAGAGCTTGAGAAAGGAAATCCCCCATTGGACGACTACGGAATACTGAATGAAGTCCTGGTCCGCCTTTTCCGCGATATTATGGACATAGAGGAAAAAGCCATTATTACTTCGGAATATCAGGATATAACCAATAACGATATGCATGTGATCGAAGCCATTGGGATTGGCGCGCCCAAAAACATGTCCGCGATCGCCAAGGAGCTGTCCGTAACAGTGGGAACGCTTACGATTGCCATGAACAGCTTGGTGAAAAAAGGGTATGTGGTTCGGGAACGCGGCCAGGAGGACCGGAGAGTCGTGTATATTTCCCTGTCGGACCGGGGACGCCGCGCGTATGCGCATCATGCCCGGTTCCATAAAGAAATGATCGACGCCCTGATGGAAAAGCTGGACGGGCAGGAAAAACGGGTGTTGATACAGGCTCTGACGAAATTGGACCAGTGGTTCCGGAAGAAGGAATATGAAAACCGGATGGAGTAATCTCCGGCTTTAGGGCCGGGAGGCTATACAGCAAAAAAGCAGAAGGAAGGAAACAGATATGAAGGGAAACGTGATCGTCGGACAATCCGGCGGCCCAACATCGGCGATTAATTCCAGCCTGGCTGGCGTATATCGTACCGCAATTGACAGAGGAGCACCGAAGGTATATGGGATGCTGCATGGAATCCAGGGGCTTCTGGATGAAAAGTATGTAGATTTGTCGGAGCATATCCGCAATGATCTGGATGTGGAGCTTTTAAAGAGAACGCCTGCGGCTTATCTTGGCTCCTGCCGGTACAAGCTGCCGGAAATTCACGAAGATCCGGAAGTTTATGAAAAGATTTTCGCGATCCTGGAAAAGCTGCAGATCGAAAGCTTTATCTATATCGGCGGCAATGATTCCATGGACACGATCAAAAAGCTCTCTGACTATGCGATCGTAAGAGGCTATGAGACAAAGTTTATCGGGGTTCCCAAGACCATCGATAACGATCTGGCGCTGACGGATCATACCCCGGGCTATGGAAGCGCGGCAAAATATATCGGAACCTCGACAAAGGAGATCATCCGTGACAGCAACGCTCTGGAATACGGAAAGGGCCTGGTTACGGTAATTGAGATCATGGGCCGCAACGCCGGCTGGCTGACGGGCGCGTCCGCTCTTTCCAAGGGCGAGGACTGCGAAGGGCCGGATCTGATCTATCTGCCGGAGCTGCCCTTTGACGTGGAGAAATTTGTTGAGAAGGTGAAAAGCCTTTTAGAAAAGAAGCAGTCGGTGGTGGTCGCCGTTTCCGAAGGGATCCGGCTGGCCGACGGAAGATATGTGTGCGAGCTGACCAACGGCGTGGATTATGTGGACGCATTTGGACATAAGCAGTTAAGCGGAACGGCTAACTATCTTGCCTGCCGGATCGCCAATGAGTTAAACTGCAAGGCGAGGGGAATCGAGCTTTCCACGCTTCAGAGAGCGGCCTCCCATCTTGTTTCCAGAATTGATATTATCGAGGCGTTCCAGGTAGGCGGCGCGGCGGTAAAGGCGGCCGACGAGGGAGATACCGGCGAGATGGTGATCCTGGAGCGTTTGTCGGACGATCCGTACCAGTGCACCACAAGCCTGCGGAATGTCCATAAAGTATCCAATGTGGAGAAGGTAGTTCCCCGCAGCTGGATCAATGAAGAGGGCGACTATGTGACGGAGGAATTTTTAAATTATGTCCGTCCGCTGATCCAGGGCGACGTGCCGCCGATCATGGTGGACGGAATCCCGCGCCATCTGTACCACTGCGATAAATGGTAATGCTGCCGGAGATTTCCGGCAAGGAGGAAACTGGAGGGTAGAACGATATGGATTTTGAAAAGCTCTGCGTTAAACGGTATTTGCTGCGTAAATTCAGCGATGCTCCGGTGGAAAAAGAGAAATTGGAAAAGATCATTGAAGCGGGCCACAACGCCCCTACGGCGCACAATAACCAGCCTCAGAGGATTTTCGTGCTTCAGTCAAAGGAGGCGCTGGAGAAAGCGGACGCCTGCACGCCGATGCATTTTCACGCTCCGGTGATGCTGGTGGTGGCTTATGACGCCGGGATTGCCTGGAAACGGGAATTTGACGGAAAGAACCACGGCGAGATCGACGCGGTGATCGCGGTGACGCAGATGATGCTGCAGGCGGCGGATCTGGGCCTGGGAACGACGTATATCGGCATGTTTGATCCGAAAAAGCTTCTGGAGGAGTTTCCCGAGATGAAGGGACTGACGCCCATCGCGCTGCTTCCCGTGGGATACCCCGCGGAAGGAGCGCATCCGTCCCGGCTCCATACAGACCGGATCCCGGTCGAAGATATGGTTTTCTATCTGTAAAAAATTGCCGCCGCGCGGCCCTGCGGAAATGCCTTCATCCATCGGGCTGCACGGCGGCGTTCTTTTCTTTGTATTTCTTACTGAAGATGGCCCCAGCTCTTTAAGTATTCTTCCTTCGTCATGACGGGCTTAAAGGTTTCCTTGACCATGCGGCCGGTCTCAGCGCCGTCGGCTAAAAGATCGATGGCGGTCATGATCAGGGCCTTGGCGGAAACGATATAGGCCATGTCTTTATCCTCGATAAAGTAATCGGGGCAGTGGGCGCCGCCCTTGGCGCCTCCGATGTAGGCGTGAACCGTCGGAAGAAGATGGGAAATATCTCCGGCGTCCGTGGAGCCGCCGCTGGATGCCGAAATGCATTCCGTATGCTCTTTGCCGATGAGCACGCAAAGATTTTCATACATAAGCTCCGCCAGAGGCTGGTGGGTAACGACGGGGAGATAACCGGGAAGCTCCGTAATCTCACACTGCGCGCCGACGGCGTAAGCGCCGGCCTCCAGGGCCCGGTTGACCTTCCGGCTGGCGTCCAGGATCGCTTCTACCCGCGCGCCGCGCACGTAGGTCTCGATCCGGACGTCGGAGGGAACGATATTGACCAGGTCGCCGCCCTTTGTGATAATGGGATGGACGCGGATATGATCCTCGTCGCGGAAGGTTTCCCGCTGCGCGTGAATGGCGGCCAAGCCGATTTCAGCGGCGTTTAAGGCGTTGATCCCGTCGAAGGGCGCGCCGCCGGCGTGGGCTTCTTTTCCGATATACCGAACCAGCTTCCCGACAAAGCCGTTGGCGGGGCTTCCGGCGTTGGCTTTGATCTGCTCGCCGCTGGTGGACTGGGTATGCTGCATCACCATTACGTCCACATCGTCCATAGCGCCCAGGCGGATAAACTCCTGCTTGCCGCCCAGGAACGCGATCTTGCCTTCCTCTCTTAAACGGTTCCGATATTCCAGCTCAACAAATTCCTCGCTGGGAACGGCCATCAGGGCGATATCGCCGGCCAGATCCTCCATGATCCCCGCGTCGTGGAGCGCATAGGCGACTCCGGCCAGACCCGCCATCATACAGTGGTGGCCGCAGGCGTGGGCGGCGCCGGTGGACGGATCCGCGCAGGGATGGGCCGGAACGACGACGGCGTCCAGCTCGCCCATGAGCGCTACTTTCATTTTGCTCTCTTTTCCTTTGAAATTCGCGATCACGCCGGTCAGGGCGACATGATCCTGGTGGGCGAAGCCAAGGCTGTCTAAAAGCTTCTGGAATTTTTCCGAGGTTTTTACTTCTTTATAGCCTAATTCCGGCTCGGCGAAAATGCTGTCGCCAAAGGCGATGATATCATCCCGGTGGGCGTCGATGGCCCGGCAGGCAGCTTCTTTTAATTCTTCTTTGGTTCGTCCCATAATAAAATCCTCCTTTTGCAAAATGGCCTGGAAAAATCGTTATTCAATATAAGTTACGGTTCCCGTCCGGCGGATCGGCGCGATGGGGGCGTCAGGAGCGGGATATCCCAGAGCGGCCATACCGAAGACGGAGTGATTTTCGGGAACGCCGAAGTCGTTTAAGATTTCCCGGATCGCCGGAGCATCGCAGATATTCTGCATCTGGTTGATCCAGACGGAGCCGATTCCCAGGGAATGGGCGGCCAGGAAAATATTTTCCAGCGCGCAGGCGTTATCCTCTTTGCTCCAGATTCCATCCGTGATATTGGAGGGCATGATGATGGCGGCAGGATGGTACATGTCGTAGCCGTCCCGCTTCAACTCGGTTCCAATGGCCGCCACCAGGCGGGCAATGGCGTCTTTGTTGGTGATCACCGTAAACTTCCAGGTCTGGAGTCCCTTTCCGCTGGGAGCATGGAGAGCGGCGTCCACCAGCACTTCCAGAGTTTCTTTGGGGATCGGTTGGTCTGTAAATTTGCGGATGCTTCTTCTGGTCAGAATGTTTTTAATTACTTCGTTCATGTGAGCCTCCTTCTTCCGGCGCGCCGCCGGATGCGTTTCTGATATTATCATAAACAAACGGCGGCCAAATGTCCAG
>DVFQ01000002.1 GCA_018713185.1 Candidatus Copromonas avistercoris (nom. illeg.)
CAAAAGATTTCAAGGAGTTCAATCAGGTAGCCGCTTTTTTCTGCCGTTCTGTCAATCCAGATTCTCCAGTGCCCTATGGCACTACCGGTCCATCTGGCGATATGGCCTTGATTTTTTCCCATTTCCTCTTTATTTATATGAACTTGGGAGGCTGCTTAAGAGATGGTAATGGAGATTTTTTCCTTGACCGAGATCGCGCGCTGCAGGCCATTCGCCTCCAAATGGACTTAATGCCCTACTCCCTTTCCTTTCAAAACAGCCGGCGTGACTTTAATATTACTAATTTTATACAAGAGAAAACCGCGATTGAAATTGCTTCCACTTCACACGCTTCTAAATTAATTAACCTCAAGCAAAATTCAATCAACGGTGTTCTTGGGTTTTCCGCCCTTCCAGCGAATACTGGAACCTTGGGCGGCGGCGCTTTAGCCATTCCTTCCAGCTGCAAGGAACCTGCTGCCGCGGAAGCATACATCCAATGGGCATGTGGATACCAGCAAGCGTTTCTGTTTACTCTGCTTGGCGGAACAACGCCCCACAAGCCGATTTATACAGAATACGAAATTCTAAATTTATATCCTTGGTTTCGGTTAATGGATCAAACAATTGAAAACACCTATTCTACTTCGGAACTTGATATTTTCGACCGGTATCAGCTGGAGCGCTTTATGGGATTTACCTTACGCAATATTTATTTCGGCGTAATTCCCATAGATCACTGCTTGGATGTGCTTGAACAAGGAATGCGTACATATTTAATAAAACCAAATACCATCCATGAAATACCGGCCAAATAACCCGTTCCATGGACTAGAAATTCCCAAGAAAGTCAACGCCTAAAATTGTTAAAATCACAAAAGTACCCGTTATCAGCTCACGAACTAATAACGGGTACTTTTTCAAAGCATTCTTGTTATTTTCAGATAAGAATTTCTACTTATAAAACTCCGGAATCTGCTTCTCGTGATACTCCTGGATCTCCTTCTGGAACTCTTTGCTGGAGAGAATATCGAAGGCCGTCATAGCAAGTCCCTTGGCTCCCTTTAAGCAGACCTCAAAGGCTTCCGGGGAACCGGCGGCTTTCGCGTATTCCACCGTATGGGCCTGGATGGTGGTATCGTCCGTAATGGACAGATAATCATGGATCACCGGGATCTTGATGGAAACATTTCCGATGTCGGAGGAACCGTACTGTTTCTTGGGATCCGGCCAGGTCATCTCGATTCCCAGCTCATGCATGTTATCCTTAAAGGCCTGGCAGATGGGTTTGCTGGGATACCGCTCCGCGGAAATATCGTCCCAGGAGACTTCGCCCTTTGCGCCGGTCAGCCGCTCCGCGTTCTCCACGCACTGTCGGATCAAAGCGATCAGATCCTCGATCCGCTTCATGGTATCTGCCCGCAGGCAGAAGGAACAGCTGGCAAAAGAAGGAATAATATTGGCGGCCGTTCCGCCCTCGGAGATAATGCCGTTAATGTTGTCCTGAGGATCAAAGGTGGGCCGCGCAAGATCGATCTGGTTGAACACGCTGATGGCGGCGCTTAACGCGTTAATTCCATTTTTCGGCACCGAGGAATGGGCTCCTTTTCCATAAAATTTCACGTTGACGGTACAGGCGGCTCTTCCGCCCCGTCCCACTAGATTGGAGCCGCCGGACGAGGGATGCATCATCAGCGCGTAGTCCACGTCGTCAAAAGCACCCGCGGCCAAAAGCTTTACCTTTCCCGCTCCCCCTTCCTCCGCAGGCGTCCCAATAATACAGATGTTTCCGGGAAGCTCTTTGAGAACGGACGCCGTTCCCAAAAACGCGCCCACGGCGCAGGTGGCGATCAGATTATGGCCGCAGCCATGTCCAACGCCTTTTAACGCGTCATATTCCGCGAGAAAAGCTATAGTGGGGCCGCCCTCCTTCCCCTTTGCGTCCGCCCGGAAAGAGGTGGAAAGTCCGCCGTATCCCTTCTGGACCTGGAAGCCGTGCTTTTCCAGCACATCGCTGATAAAACCGGCCGCCTTTACCTCCTCGAATCCCAGCTCCGGATTATCATGGATGTTTTTTGACAGTCCAGCCAGATCCGCCTTCGCATGGTCGATCGCTTCCACAATTTGTTCCTTCTGTTTTTCCATAGAAATCGCCCTCCGTTTCTATATTTCTCTGATACTTTTCATGTTACCACACCCGATATCAAATTCCAATATGGTATCGCTCTTATTTCCATTAAATTTTATTCTCCTGTTTTTCCGGCTTTCCAGCCACATCTTTTGCAATATCCGCCTCTCTCCCCTTGAATCTATAAGAAAAATAAGATATACTGTCATAAACGCCGGCGCTGACGCAGGCGCTATTGCTGACCAAAAGGAGAAAACATATGCAGTTGACAACCGTAAAAGAGCTCTTTGCAGAGCCAGAAAAATATCTCGATAAGGAAATCCGCGTCGGCGGATGGATCCGCAGCATCCGCGATTCCAAAGCCTTCGGCTTTATTGTTTTAAACGACGGATCCTGTTTTGAAACCCTTCAGATCGTTTACCATGATACCATGGATAATTTTGCGGAAATTTCCAAATTAAACGTAGGCGCGGCAATCCTTGTAAAAGGAACCCTGGTGGCTACGCCGGAGGCCAAGCAGCCGTTTGAGATCCAGGCGGAGGAGGTTGCGGTAGAAGGTTTGTCCAGCGCGGATTACCCGCTGCAGAAAAAACGCCACACCTTTGAGTACCTGCGGACCATTACCCATCTTCGTCCCCGTACCAACACCTTCCAGGCCGTATTCCGCGTACGCTCCCTGATCGCCTACGCGATCCATCAATATTTCCAGGAGCAGGGCTTCGTCTATGTCCACACGCCCCTGATCACCGGCAGCGACTGCGAGGGCGCTGGTGAAATGTTCCAGGTAACGACCCTGGATTTAAAGGACCTGCCGGAAAAAGAAGACGGATCCATCGATTACAGCAAGGATTTCTTCGGAAAGGAAACGAACCTTACCGTCAGCGGCCAGTTAAACGGCGAAACCTTCGCGATGGCGTTCCGCAATATCTACACCTTCGGCCCCACCTTCCGCGCGGAAAACTCCAACACGACCCGCCACGCCGCCGAATTCTGGATGATCGAGCCGGAAATGGCCTTTGCCGATCTGAACGACAACATGGCTGTCGCGGAGGGAATGTTAAAGTATATTATCCGCTACGTCCTGGAGCATGCCCCGGCGGAAATGAACTTCTTCAACCAGTTTGTAGACAAGGGACTCCTGGACCGCTTAAACCATGTGCTGAATTCCGAGTTTGGCCACGTGACCTATACGGAGGCCATCAAGCTTCTGGAGGAGCACAACGATCAATTCGATTATAAGGTATTCTGGGGCTGCGACCTTCAGACGGAGCATGAGCGGTATTTAACGGAGCAGATTTTTAAGCGCCCCGTATTTGTAACCGACTATCCGAAGGAGATCAAAGCCTTCTATATGAAGCAGAACGACGACGGAAAAACCGTGGCGGCCATGGACTGCCTGGTTCCGGGAATCGGCGAGATCATCGGCGGCAGCCAGAGAGAGGACAACTATGAAAAACTCTCCGCCCGCATGAAGGAGCTGGGATTAAAGGAAGAGGATTACGGCTTCTATCTGGATCTTCGGAAATACGGCTCTGTCCGTCATTCCGGATTTGGCCTGGGCTTCGAGCGCTGCGTGATGTATTTGACCGGAATGGGCAACATCCGCGACGTGATCCCGTTCCCGCGCACCGTCAACAACTGCGATCTGTAACTTATGAATTTTTCCAGGGACTGCCGTTCGCCGCGAGGAAACCGGCGGTCCCTTTTCGGAGGGAAGTATGAAATTTATCCATACCGGAGATGTTCACTGGGGAATGATTCCCGACAGCGACCGTCCTTGGGGAAAAAAGCGGGAGCAGGCGATCCGCCTCACCTTCCGCTCCATCATTGAAGACGCCCGGGAAAAGCGGGTGGATCTTCTGCTGATCACGGGAGATCTGTTTCACCGTCAGCCCTTGGCGAGGGATCTGAAGGAAATCAACTACCTGTTTTCTACAATCCCGTCTACCCGGGTCGTGATCATTGCCGGAAACCATGACCGGATCACCAAAAGCTCCTCTGTCTTAAGCTTTTCCTGGAATTCCAATGTTTCTTTCCTCATGGACGGAGAGCTGAGTTCCGTTTATTTTGACAGCTTGAATACGGAAGTTTACGGCTTCAGCTACCATAGCGCGGAGATTACGGCGCCCTTCGGAGAGGGACTGTCTATTCCGGATTCCAAGCGGATCCGGATCCTGATGCTCCACGGCGGCGACGCGAAGCACGTTCCCTTCGACAAGAACGTCCTGGCAGCTCTTCCCTTCTCCTACATCGCTCTCGGACATATCCACAAGCCCGCCGTCCTTATGGAAAACCGGATGGCCTACTGCGGCTCTCCCGAGCCTCTGGATCTTACGGAAACCGGGGCCCATGGATATTTCCTCGGCGAAATCGACGAGGGAAGCGGGCGGGTCGTCTCGTTAAGCTTCCAGCCGGTTTCCCAGGCTCAGTATATCCCCCTTGTCGTCAACGTCACGCCTGCCACCACCAACGAAGAGCTGGCGCAGATCATCGCGGGAGAAATACGGAAGCGCGGAGCCTCGAATATCTATCGCTTCCGCATCCGGGGAATGCGGGATCCGGACACGGAATTCGACACAGAATTTCTTTCCGGACAGTGGAACATTATCGAAATGTTGGATGAATCGGAACCTCAGTATGATTTCCACGCGCTGTTCGCGGAGCATCCCAGCGATATGATCGGCTTTTATATCCAGGCGCTGATGAAGGAGGATATGAGCGCCGTGGAAAAAAAGGCGCTTTATTATGGGATCCATGCCCTCTTAATGACAAAAGATGAAAGGAGCCAGCCATGAAATTACTGGAACTACATATCGACGGCTTCGGAAAATTTCATGATCAGACCTTCGTCTTTCACGACGGCATCAACGTGATCTACGGAAAAAACGAGGCCGGGAAATCCACGCTCCACACCTTTATCCGCAGCATGCTCTTCGGCATCGAGCGCGGACGGGGCCGGGCGGCGAAAAACGACCTGTATTCCCGCTTCGAGCCTTGGGAAAACAGCGGTACTTATGAGGGATGGCTCCGGCTGGAAAGCGGAGGGACCGTCTACCGGCTGGAACGGAAGTTCCGCAAGGATAACAAATCCTTCCATCTCATCAATGAAACCCTTGGAAAAGAAGAGGAGCCCACCAAGGCTCTCATGGATCAGATCCTTGGCGGCTTAAACGAAACCACCTATAACAACACCATCAGCATCGGCCAGCTGAAAAGCGCGACGGAAGAAGGCATGGTCAACGAGCTGAAAAACTATATCGCCAACCTAAATACAACAGGAAATATTTCCTTAAATATCACGAAAGCCACCTCTTTTCTGCGGAATCAAAAGCGGAGCCTGGAGGCCAATCTGGTTCCGGACGCGTCCCGGGAGTTTACCGCCCTGCTGACGGAGATCCGCAATGTGGAAGCCGAGATCGCTTCTCCCGAATATGAAAACCAGCTGGCCGCCCTACAGAAAGCAAGAGAGCAGGTAAAGGGCGTGATCGAAACGACCCGGACGGAAAAAGACGAGCTGGACGACAAGCTCCAGAAAAGCCGGCAGCTGTTAAAGGACCACGGATTTTCCGACCGGCGCTCTGTGGAAAACCGCCGGGAAGAAGCGGATAATCTTTACCTGAGCTTTAAACGCGCCTCGGAAGAATGCGAAAAGAAATCCCGGAAAATCCGGATGATCCTGTTTTTCCTTCTTTTCCTCGGCGGACTGGGCGCGGCGGCTTTTTGCGCGTTTACCAGCTTTCCCGTGATCGGCAGCCTGGAAAACGGATATTCCTTCTCGGTATTTCCGATTTGTGCCCTTCTTGCCGCCGTATCGGTTGTTTTCCTGGGACTGGCCGTCCTATGCTGGAAAAAGGACCGCGGCTTCCGGCGGCAGCTTAAGGAAGCGAAAGAGCGGCTTTCCCGGATCCTGGAAACCTATCTGTCCGACGGTACGATTTCCGACGGCTCCATGAATACGTTCCGCAGCCGTCTGGACGAGTTCGCCTCCCTCTGCGACATGGTTTCCCGTTCGGAAGCGGCGGTAAAAAAATACTTAGAGGATATTGATTCGCTTCAAGCCAAGCAGTCCAACTGCAGCGAGCTGATCGAAAAGCAGCAGCGAACCCAGTGGGAGCTGGAAAAGAAGCTGGAGCATCTGTCCAACTGCCGGACCCGCGCGAAGGCGCTAAAGCGTACCTTAGCGGAAAATGACCGGATCCGCGAGGAATGCGCCGCCGTGGATCTGGCGCGGGAGATCATGACCGATCTCTCCTCCTCAATCCGGGACTCCTTCGGCCTTTACTTGAATAAAGCCGCCTCCTCCTATATCGCGGGCATTACCGGAGGCGCCTACGACAGCATGAGCATCGACGAAAATCTTGGAGTGTTTTTAAATACGCGCACCCGCCTGGTTCCGTTGGAAAGCGTCAGCAGCGGCACCATCGATCAGGTTTATTTGGCCCTCCGTCTGGCGGCGGCAAAGTTTTTGCAGAACGGGCAGGAGGAAGAATACCCGCTGATCTTTGACGACAGCTTTACCCAGTACGATGACGAACGGCTCCACACGGCTTTGGACTGGCTGGCTAAAGCCTACGGCGGACAGCTGATCCTCTTTACCTGCCATCGCAGAGAGGCCCAAATGCTCCGAGCCCGTCAAATTCCATTCCATCTTCTGGAGATCTAATTTCCTGGAAATCGAATCTTCCAGAAATCGAATCTTCCGAAAATCGGATCTTCCAGAAATCGAACCGAAGAAAAATCGCTCGCCGGACGAAGCAAACCGGCGGGCGTTTTCTATTCTGTAAATGAACGCTTTTTGACTTTTCTGTAAACATTTCAAAAATATTTTCTCTATTATATTAACAAAATATAAATATTTTGCCTTATTGCTAAAATTTTCTTGTTTTCGTTTTATATTTCTGATAATATTAAAAGCAATTCACTGCCAACCGATGCTCTTTCAGATTGGAGGGATTTTATGCAGAAAAAGAAATATATGGTCCGTCCCGGAAGATTGGGACTGATGGGACTGCTCCTCGCCGCTCTGTTTCTAGGCGGATGCCAGGATCAGCCCTCCGGGACGATCACGTTTGCCGACGTGGGCTGGGACAGCGTGCGGTTCCACAACGCCGTGGCCGGCCTGATCGCCGAAGCCGCCTATGGCTACAGCTGGACGGAAGTCTCTGGTTCCTCGCCGATCATGCATGAGGCCCTGATGAAGGGAGAGATCGACGTCAACATGGAAGAATGGACCGATAACCTGTCCACCTACCAGACCGACCTGGAGAACGGACGCTTCAAAGAACTGGGAACCAATTTCGGCGATAATATTCAAGGCTTCTATGTTCCCGCCTACGTGATCGAAGGCGATCCGGAGCGGGGAATTGCCCCGATGGCCCCAGAGCTTAAGACCGTCCAGGATCTCGCTCAGTACGCGGATCTGTTCATCGACGAAGAGGATCCTTCCCGGGGACGGATCTACGGCGCGATCCCCGGATGGGAGATCAACGAGATCATGCGCAAAAAGGTGGAGTATAACGGCCTGGATCGATCTTACAACTATTTCCAGCCCGGCTCCGACGCCGCTTTATCCGCCGCCTTTACCTCCGCCTACGAAAAAGGCGAACCCATTGTCGGATATTACTGGGAGCCGACCTGGCTGACTGGAAAATACGATCTGATCCTTCTCGAGGATCTCCCTTATACGACAGAGGAAGAATACAAGGCGGGAAAAACGGCCTGCCCCTCCGTCGATGTTACCATTGCCGTCAGCAACTCCTTTTATGAAAAAGATCCGGAGTTCTGCGAATTCTTAAGCCGGTATCAGACCTCCAGCGCCTTGACCTCCGAAGCTCTTGCCCATATGCAGGATACGGGGGACGACTATAACGCCACGGCGCGCTGGTTTCTGACAGAGCATGACCAGCTGATCTCCCAATGGCTTCCCAAAGAACAGGCAGACGACGTCCGGGCCGCCCTTGGGCTTACGGAGGAAACCATCAATCCGCTTTTCGATTTCCCGTTCGTCCTCCCGGTCAATGTGGAGTCCTTTGACGCCTCCGTACGGGCTTTCGCCGCTAATTTTTCCGGTGTTTTTGACGCGGTCAAAAACGGCCTCAACATCCTGATCGGATCCATTTCCGGACTGTTAAACCGCATTCCATGGTGGCTTATGATCGCCGCCGTCTCCTTCGCCGGCTTTAAGCTCAGCAAAAAACCGGCCACCGGGCTGCTTTACGGGGCCATGCTCTTTCTTGTGGGCATGATCGGTCTGTGGGATTTGATGAATGAAACGCTGTCCATCGGTCTGGCCTCGGTAGCCATTTCTCTGGCCATCGGGCTTCCGGTGGGGATCTTGATTTCCGGCAGCGACCGGGCCAATTTCATCCTGCGCCCAATCCTGGATACCATGCAGACCATGCCGGTATTCGTCTACCTGATCCCGGCCGTTCTGTTTTTCGGTCTTGGAAAAGCGCCGGCCGTCATCGCCACTACCATCTACGCCATCGTGCCGGTCATCCGGCTGACCAGCCATGGGATCCGCCAGGTGGACCCGGAAGTAGTGGAAGCGGCCCGCTCCTTTGGCTCCACCAAATGGCAGTGCCTGTTCAAGGTGCAGATCCCCCAGGCGCTCCCGACGATCATGACCGGTGTAAACCAGACGCTGATGATGGCCATGGCGATGGTGGTGACCTGCTCCATGATCGGCGCCTCCGGCTTGGGAATGGAGGTTCTGATCAGCGTCAACCGGATCGAAATCGGCCGCGGCCTTCTGGCCGGCGCCGCCGTCGTCATCGTAGCGATTCTTATGGACCGTCTGACCCAGGGCTGGTTCGGAAAGGAGGAGAAGAATTATGACTGACCGCGCACGTTCTGAATATGTGATCCGCATCGAACACCTCACCCGGATTTATGGGCCCAACAAATCGGAAGCCGCGAGGCTCATGGAAGCGGGCCTGTCGAAAAACGAGGTCTTTAAGCAGACGGGAGCCACCGTAGCCCTTTGGGACGTCAGTCTGAAAATCCGGCGCGGCGAGGTATTTGTCATTATCGGCCTTTCCGGATCCGGAAAATCCACGATCGTGCGGATGCTGAATCTGTTAAACCGGCCGTCGTCGGGAATGGTTTATTATGATGAAACCGCCATCAACGGATTCCGCAGAAAGGATCTGAATGATTACCGGAGAAATAAAATTTCCATGGTATTCCAGAATTTCGGCCTTATGAGCCACCGGGATGTGCTGGGAAATGTGGTCTACGGACTGGAAGTAAAGGGAGTTCCCCGGATCGACCGGGAGAAGAAAGCAATGGAAATGATCGAAATGGTGGGGTTAAAGGGGCATGAGCATACCCCCATCGGCAGTCTTTCCGGAGGAATGAAGCAGCGGGTCGGCATCGCCCGCGCCCTGGCCAACGATCCCGAGGTGCTATTAATGGATGAGCCCTTCTCGGCCCTGGATCCCCTGGTGCGCAAGGACATGCAGTTCGAGCTGCTTTCTCTCCAACGGAAGCTGGAAAAAACCGTCGTTTTTATTACCCATGATATCAACGAAGCCTTTAAGCTGGGCGATACCGTCGCCATCATGCGGGACGGGCGGCTGATCCAGGTGGGAACGCCGGAGGAAATGAGCGCCGATCCGGCCGACGATTACGTACGGCAGTTCATTGACAGCGCAGACAAGACCAGAGTCCTCTGCGCCCGCCATATCATGATCACGCCCTGCGTCGTCCGCGCCAAGGATACGCCTCTCCACGCCGTCCGGGAAATGCGGATGGCCGGAGTTTCCTCCGCCTATGTAGTAGACAGCCATATGCGTTTTCTCGGGGTTGTGGGAATTGAAGCGGCGATCGGCGCTCTGCGGGCGAACGCGCCGACGCTGGACGGACTCTATGAAACAGAGCTGGCGGCTGTCACCGCCGATACCGTCGTAAACGATATCCTGCCGCTGGCAGCCGCCGCCCGTTATCCGATTCCGGTTTTGGAAGCCGACGGAAGCCTTAAGGGAATCGTCTCAAAGGCGTCCGTTCTGTCCTCGCTGATCTAAGCGCGCGGGCCTACGCCGGCCCGCGCCGGTTCAGCCGCATGGATCTGCGCTGATTGGTCCGCGCGGGCCGCTCCGCCAAGGGCAATCCCCCTGATCAGGCATATTTCTCAACCAGCGCCCGCAGCTCTTCCGGATACTGAGAGGACCACTGGCCGTAGGAAAGGCCTCTCGCGGCGGCCGCCCGGCCAATCTCCACCAGGAACGCGGGGATGTCCGTTTCTAAGAGGGTTCCGTCCGGCTCTCCGAAACAGGCCGCTCCCAGCTGGTCGGATCCGCCTAAAAACAGCTTAAACGCCGGCATGGGCTTTTTGTCGATCATTTTTGCCGCGCCCTGGAAGCCAATGTCGGCCGCCTGATGGGCGCTGCAGCTGGAGGGGCAGCCGGAAATACAGATCTTCGGCAGCGCTCCGTCTGGAATTTCCGCCTCGCGGACCGCTTTGACGGCTGCGGCAAGAACCGCCTGGCTGTCGCGGACGCCCTGCTGGCAGATCGAAGCGCCGATGCAGGCCACGCTGGATTCAAACTCGGTCCGGGCGCCGTCCTCCGTCGCCCTCAATACGGTTTCCGCTTCTGCTTCCGACAGGTTGATCACGTAAATGGTCCCGTGAGCCGCGATCCGGCACTCGGCCTTTGGGATCTCCTTTAGGATCTGATACAGCTTCTCCGGCATTTCCCTTGGAAGCAGGCCGCCGATGGGGTGATATTTCACCGCGTACAATCCCGGCTGCTTCTGCGGGATCCGGCGATCCAGGCTGTCTCCGCTGGGCTGCGAAAAAGCCGCGGCGGCCGGCCGGCAAAGCTCCTTTAACTCCAAGCCGCCGGTTTTCTTCGCCTTCTCCACATTCGCCAGAAATACTTCCTTTAATCCCTCCGGCCCCAGGGTTTCCTGCAGATACCGGGTTCTCGCCTTTGCCCGGTTCTCATAATTTCCATGCTCGCAGAAGGTATCTACCATCGCTTTAATATAGTACAGAATCTCCTCCGGTTTTACCTTCGGGTCCACCAGAAGACCCATTTTATAATTGGCTCCCAGACCTCCGGCAATCCGCAGGGAAAACGTACCGTCCGCCTGCGCCAAAAATCCCATATCCCGAAACGCGCTGTGAACCGAATCATCGGCTCCATTGCAGAAGGCCACCTTCAGTTTTCTTGGCATATGGATGGAACCGGCAATAGTGAGCAGATACCTGGACGCAGCCTCCGCATAAGGCATCACGTCAAAGTACTCTCCCGGCTGAACGCCGGAAAGCGGGCTGCACATCACATTTCTCGGATTGTCTCCGCCGCCGCCCCGGCAAATGATCCCGGCGCCGGCCGCTTCCCTGATCAGCTGCGGCACCTGACCGGCAGTAAGGTCATGGAGCTGAACTGTCTCGCAGGTTGTCAGCTTGATTTTTTCCACCTGATACCGCTCGATGGAATCCGCAATAAATTTTAACTGGGCCGACGGAAGTCTCCCGCCGGGGAGTCTGAGCCGCACCATATGGCGCGCCGGATCTCTCTGGGCGTAGGTTCCAAAGCCGCCGGAAATCCCCTTATAGGTCTTCCGGTCCAGGCTGCCCCCGTCAAACTCCCCGATTTTCTCCTCCAAACGCTTCATCTGTTCTTCCAGGAATTTTCCCTCTTCCTGCAGCAGCTCTTCCGGCAGATTCTCCGGTGTCTTCGTCAGCTGGTTTTCCATATTCATGTTCATTCCTCGTCTTTCTATCCGATGTTTGTCAATACGAATCCGTTTTCCAGGAAAGCCTGTGGAGATGGCCCTCTAAGGTCATGCCGTTAAATCCATTCTGCCGAAGCGCCTCATAGAGGATAATGGCGGCGGAATTGGAAAGATTCAGAGAGCGGATCTCTCCCCACATGGGGATCCGGACGCAGTCCTCCTCATGTTCAACTAAAAGCTCCTCCGGGATCCCCCGGCTTTCCGGCCCGAACATCAAATAACAGTCCGGCTCATAGGAAACCTCCGTATAAAGCCGTTTCGCCTTCGTAGTCGCCATATAGATCTTGGCTCCGGGATTTTTTTCCAGAAAATCCTCAAAATCACTGTAAACCGTAACGTCCAGCTTGTCCCAGTAGTCCAATCCGGCCCGGGCCAGCTGTTTCTCCCTGAGGCTGAAGCCCAGCGGCTCGATCAGATGCAGCCTGGTTCCGGTGGCCACGCAGGTCCGTCCGATATTTCCTGTATTCGCCGGGATCTCCGGCTCGTAAAGTACAATATTCATTCCTTTTCCTCTCCCGCCTCAGCAATGGCCTTCCGGCCTGACAGCCGGCCCACAAACCGCTCCATACGCGCCAGCGCCCGCTCCAGATCCTTTAACGAATACGCGTAGGAAAGTCTTAAATAGCCCTCTCCGTTTTCGCCGAAGGCCGTTCCCGGCACCACCGCCACTTTTTCCTCCTCCAAAAGCCGAAGCGCGAATTCCTCCGACGTCATCCCAAACCGTTTCACACTGGGAAAAACATAAAACGCCCCTTGGGGCTCGTAGCAGTCAAATCCCATCTCCCGCAGGGACTTGACCAAAAAACGGCGTCTCTGGTCGTATGCTTCCCGCATTTCCTCCACATCCTTATCGCCGTTTCTTAATGCCTCCACCGCCGCGTACTGGCTGACCGTCGGCGCGCACATGATCGCGTACTGGTGGATTTTCAGCATTTGTTTTAAGATCCGCTCCGGAGCGCAGGCATAGCCCAATCTCCAGCCAGTCATCGCATAGGATTTGGAAAATCCGTTGATCAGAACCGTCCGTTCCTTCATTCCCGGAAGCGCCGCGATCGTACAGTGCCTTCTTCCATACGTCAGCTCCGAATAGATTTCATCGGAAAGAAGAAACAGATCCTTTTCCTTTGCGATACAGGCAATTTCTTCCAGATCTTCCCGTTCCATAATGGAGCCTGTGGGATTGTTGGGGAAGGGAAGGATCAAAATTTTCGTCCGCGGAGTAAGCTTCTCCAGAAGCTTTTCCTTTGTCAGACGGAACTGGTCTTTTTCCTCCAATTCAATGATCACAGGAACGCCTCCCGCAAGGAGCGTGCACGGCAAATAGGATACGTAGCTGGGCTGTGGAATCAAAACCTCGTCGCCGGGATCCAGCATCGCCCGCAGAGCAATGTCGATTGCCTCGCTCCCGCCGACCGTGACCATGACCTCTTTTTCATGATCATAGCATACGTCAAACCGGCGTTTCAGATATCTGCAGATTTCAATTTTCAAGTCCCTCAGCCCGGCATTGGAGGTATAAAAAGTCCGTCCCTTTTCCAGGGCGTAAATCCCCTCATCCCGGATATGCCGCGGAGTATCAAAGTCCGGCTCGCCGACCCCTAGGGAGATGGCGTCCTCCATTTCATTTACAACATCAAAAAATTTTCGGATCCCGGAAGGCGGAATCGCCGTAATCCGCTCCGACAATGGATTTCTCTTCGGATAATCCCCCTCTTCAGCTGCTGTTTTTTCCCTCATAATGTGCCTCCTTCTATTCTGTCAATCCTTTCAGGGAAACAAGCTTGCAGACCTCATCCTCCCTGGGCCGCTCCAAAAAGCCCACTCCTCCGGCTCCATAGAGGCGCCTGGCGATCCCCGGCTCCACCTTTCCGATCACAGCCGCCAGGATTCCCCGATCCGTAAGGACGCGAACCGCGTCCACCCCATGGTCGGCGGCAAACAGCACGCATTCCCCGGAACGGAGCCGGTATGGATTCAAATCAAAAAGCTCGCATATTTCTATAATTTCCTGATCCGCCGGAATCCTTCTGGGATCCAGGGAAATCCCCTGTCCATATCCGCCGGACAAATTCCAAAGGGCGGCGAAAATGCCGCCCTCGTCTGCCGTCTCCCACTCCGTCGCTCCCAGCGCTGTCAGGATTTCCGGAGTCAGATTCAGCCTTTCTTCCGTTTTTTTTCGGATCTGATCAATAAAATCTTCCGAGAATCGGGCCGCGATTTCCGCTTTCCTTGTCTTAAGCGCCAGCGCGGCACCGGCTTTTCCAATGGATCCGGCCACCGCCAGATCCTGACCGGGGCGAAAAATCCCCGCCCCGTTGGGAATCCGATCAATTTTTCTCATCCTGTACCTGCTCCTTTTAAGCGCCGGGGCCCGCGGGAACCACCTGAGCCGGAGTGCTGTCTCCGCCGCCGGGGCCAGAGGAATTCTGTCCCTCAGATCCCGTCGTTTCCGACGGCATCGTCACCATGCCCGGGCCAAATTCATATCCGGGCGCGGGAGCCGGGGAGGTTTCCGCCGGGCTGGTCTGCTCCGGGATCGTCTCTGCCGGCGCCGATTCTGTGGGAACCGGTTCTGTCGGCTCCGTAACGGCCGGAACCGCCGGGCCCACCCGGTAAATTGCCTTGGAAGCATTATAGGTATCGTTATGGAGCAGCGTCCGCTCCGTCAATTCGCCGTCCACGTAAACGCATTTAAACAGGCGGGACTTTAACCCGGTATGGCTGGACTGAACCCGTACTCTCTGACCGGGCGCGAGGGAAGCATCCACCTGCTCCGTCGGCGCTCCCGGATCGATGGTCTGGAGCGTCTCCGACTCAAAGGCTAGCGTCCGGTTCTCCGGTCTGGTTTCTTTTCCGTAGATCGTAAAGGTCAGGGTGCGCCCCTCTGTGGTTCCTTCCACATAAACCGGCGTATCATAAGGATTCTTGAACTTCAGGTCCTTGTAGGTACCGGCGATGGCCGCGTCCATAGACGGCTTGACATAAGCCACCGTCATGGAGTGGTTCTGTCTCTGAACGATTTCCATTTCCGCAAACAGCGCCGCGTTATACAATGTCGTCGAAATCTGGCAGACGCCGCCGCCGATGCTGTCTACGGATCTTCCATTCTCATACGCCGTTGCCGCCCGGTATCCGTTTTCTACCGTAAAAGGCTGCATACACTCATAGCCCGAGAGAACCTCTCCGGGCATCAGCACATGACCGTTGATCTTCGCCGCGCCCACCTCCAGGTTCGTCGCCCGGGACGTGCTGCTGGAGCTGAAGCTGGTAGAAAAGGTTCCCAGGACATCCTGGATCGTCGAAAGATCCTCCGTTGTGATCTCCGGCTGCTGCTCCGCCGTCACCGCCTCCACGCGGATCTCGCCGGAACCCGCCTGCATCACCGCCTCGGACAAGGCCGCTTGCGTCGCTTCCAGATCAACTGTTCTTCCCGTCTGGGACGGCGTGATCACAAACTCACCGTTTTCCCTGGTGATGGAAGCGTTTGCCGCCTGCGTTATAATTCCGCCGCATTTTTCATTCACAAACGCGGATACCTTTTCCGCGTCCGCCGCGACCTCGATGGGAAGCTCCACCGGCGCCACCTCAAGATCCTTTGTTTTCATATAACGCCGGATCAGGTTGCCGGAGGGAACCGCCTCCTTCAGCGCTTCCTCAAATTCCTCCTGATTCCCCCAGGAAAGTCCCAGCTCTCCGGCCCCGGCCTTCGCCTCGTTTCCGTCGATGACAAGGACCACTTCCTGATCCAGCTTTTCTTCTACATACTGGCTTACCGTCTCCTTTGCTTCCTCTGCCGGCACTCCGGCAAGATCCAGTTCACCCGCGTAAATTCCCTGCGGCAGCGTCTCCGCCGCAAACGCGAAGGCAGGGGCCATTGTCAAAGTCCCTGCCGCAAATAAAATCATAAGGCCTGCAATCCAGACATTCCTTCTCATTTCTCTCTCCTCCGGCGCATTAAAAAATAGACATTCCTTCTCATTTCTCT
>DVFQ01000028.1 GCA_018713185.1 Candidatus Copromonas avistercoris (nom. illeg.)
AGCGGAGCAAGAATGGTTGTGTTGGAAACGCAGACCTGCAACGAAAATGCGATTGCCTTTTACCGTAAGAATGGGTTTGATATAATCGGCTTCGATTTATTCGCCTACACCAATATAGACCCGGAACGGCACGAAATCAGAATTGAGATGGGAAAGCAATTATGAAAATGCAATCATGTCTTGGATCCCACCGCCTGATGAGCTAAGATAACACTAGAAAAGGAGCAACCGCCCGCAAAGTGGTTAGCCTCAGATATAGATTAAGCCTACCTGACCGCCAAGTACAAGGTAGGCTTATTTGTTTTAGCCTCAAAAATTTAGAGCTTTCGTCGACTTTTTACGCCAACGAAAGCCCTTGATTTTACGTTATTCCTTAAAACTTCCCAGCCTTCGCAGCTTCCTCAATGCTCACCGCCACTGCTACAGTCGCTCCTACCATGGGATTATTTCCCATTCCGATCAGTCCCATCATCTCTACATGGGCCGGCACGGAGGAGGAGCCTGCAAACTGCGCGTCAGAGTGCATACGTCCCATGGTGTCGGTCATGCCGTAGGAAGCGGGGCCTGCCGCCATGTTGTCGGGATGAAGGGTACGGCCGGTGCCGCCGCCGGAGGCAACGGAGAAATATTTCTTTCCCTTCTCAACGCATTCCTTCTTATAGGTTCCGGCAACCGGGTGCTGGAAGCGGGTGGGATTGGTGGAGTTTCCGGTAATGGAAACGTCAACGCCTTCCTTCCACATAATGGCAACGCCCTCGGTCACATCGTTGGCGCCGTAGCAGTTTACCTTTGCGCGGGGGCTCTCCGGATCCGCGGAATAACATTTGCGGAAGACTTCCTTCACTTCGCCGGTATAATAATCCATCTGCGTCTCCACATATGTAAAGCCGTTGATACGGGAAATGATCTGCGCAGCGTCCTTTCCAAGTCCGTTTAAGATAACCCGCAGCGGTTTTTTCCGTACCTTGTTGGCCTTCTCGGCGATTCCGATGGCGCCCTCCGCCGCCGCGAAGGATTCGTGTCCGGCCAAGAAGCAGAAGCACTCCGTATCCTCTTCCAGAAGCATTTTGCCAAGGTTTCCATGGCCAAGGCCAACCTTTCTCTGATCAGCAACCGATCCGGGGATACAGAACGCCTGAAGTCCCTCGCCGATGGCGGCGGCAGCGTCCGCGGCCCGGCGGCAGCCCTTCTTGATCGCGATGGCGGCGCCTACGGTATAAGCCCAGCAGGCATTTTCAAAGCAGATGGGCTGGATCTTCTTTACCTGGTCATATACGTTCAGTCCGGCATCCTTGGTGATCTTCTCCGCCTCTTCGATGGACGCGATGCCATAGCTGTTTAAAACGGAATTGATCTTGTCGATTCTTCTCTCATATGATTCAAATAATGCCATGATTCAAAACTCCTCCTTCTATCATTCCTGACGCGGATCGATGATCTTTACTGCGTCAGCGACACGTCCATACTGTCCCTTGGCCTTCTCGTAAGCGGTGTTGGGATCGTCGCCCTTCTTGATGAAGTCGGTCATCTTTCCCAGGTTCACGAACTGATAGCCGATGATCTGGTCGTCAGCATCCAGAGCAATTCCTGTTACATAGCCTTCCGCCATTTCCAGATAGCGAGGGCCCTTCTTTAAGGTGCCGTACATGGTTCCGATCTGGGAACGGAGTCCCTTTCCAAGATCCTCAAGACCGGCGCCGATGGGAAGTCCCTCTTCGGAAAACGCGCTCTGGGTTCTTCCATATACAATTTGAAGGAACAGCTCTCTCATGGCTGTATTGATCGCGTCACAGACAAGGTCCGTATTCAGCGCCTCCAGCACGGTTCTTCCCGGAAGGATCTCAGCCGCCATTGCCGCCGAATGGGTCATTCCGGAGCATCCGATGGTCTCCACCAGAGCCTCCTGGATAATTCCTTCTTTTACATTCAGAGTCAGCTTGCAGGCGCCCTGCTGAGGAGCACACCAGCCGATTCCATGGGTCAGACCGGAAATATCCTTGATTTCCTTGGACTGCACCCATTTCGCTTCCTCCGGGATCGGAGCAGCGCCATGGTTCACGCCCTGCGCAACTTTGCACATCTGTTCTACTTCATGTGAATAAATCATGTTGAAACTCCTTTCGATAAATCAAAGCATTGTTAAAAAAATCACATCATGCTTTTCCAACATTTTCTCACAAAAATTCCATTTCGTCTATAGTTTTTTCTCCGATACCTGCATTTTTTCATTTTTCTCCCGAAGCTCCTTCAAAACGCCGAGGACAATGACCATGGCGGCAATAAAGGTGCAGATATCCGCCGCAGGCTGGCAAAGCTGCAGTCCGCGGACGCCCATAAGACCCGGAAGCGTTAACAGCACAGGAAACAGAAAGATCCCCTGCCGCCCCGCCGCCACGATCGACGCGCGGAATCCGTAGCCGATGGTCTGGGTCAGCATATTGGACATGATGATCCAGGACTGGAAGGGAAGCGTCAGGCACTGGAAGCGCATGGCCCAGGTGCCGATCTCAATAACAGCCGGATCGTCTTTTCTGAACTGAGCCATAATCGTTCCGGCTCCGAAAAAGCTGATCACCGCCAGCGTGGTCAAAAGCACCACCGCCACCTTTACGCAGAACCAGAAGGATTCCAGCACCCGGTCATAGCGCTTGGCTCCGAAGTTAAAGCCGCAGACCGGCTGAAAGCCCTGGCCGAAGCCGATCAAGGCCGAATTGATAAACATCATGTACCGGGAAACGATGGACATGGCCGCAATGGCCGCGTCGCCGAAGGGATTGGCCGCCAGATTTAACGCGGCCGTAGCGATGCTGGCTACGCCCTGACGGCAGAGGGACGGGATCCCGCCGTGGAGGATCTCCCCGTACATCCAGCCCCTAAAGACAATTTTCTTCGGGTTCAGATGGACGCAGTCGCTCCTTAAATTGCTCTGGAGGAACAACACCAGGAAGCTGATCAGCTGGCTTAAAGCCGTGGCAATGGCCGCTCCGGCAATCCCCATGTCAAAGCCAAAGATCAGGATCGGGTCCAGGACCATGTTCAAAACCCCGCCCAGGGTAATGCCCACCATGGCATACACCGCAAGCCCCTGGAACCGGAGCAGATTATTCATAGAAAGGGAGCCCGTCATAATGGGAGCCGCCATCAAAATATATTTGGCGTAATCCTTCGCGTAAGGAGCGATGGTATCCGTAGCGCCGAGGATCCGTACCAGAGGATCCAGAAACAGCAGGCCCAAAACCGCCAGAACGGCTCCCACCGCCATCGACGTATAGAAAGCCGTGGACGCGATCTGCTCCGCCTTTTTCGTATCCTGCGTTCCCAGCACCCGGGACAGGTAGTTTCCGCCGCCCATTCCCAAGGTAAATCCAAACGCCTGGATCATGGACATTAACGAATAGCTGACGCCTACCGCCGCCGAAGCGCTGGTATTGATCTGGCTGACGAAGTACGTATCCGCCATATTGTAGATCGACGTGATCAGCATACTGATGATCGTCGGAACCGCCAGGCTGGGGATCAGCTTGGAAACCGGCGTCTCCACCATCCGCCGGAACCGTTCCTCCTGGGTCATTACTCTGCTCATTGCTTTTTTCTCCTCCTGTCTTCCTTTCCCGCTCTGCAGTCTTTTTCTTTGTCTAGGCCTTCCCCTGCTCCATGGCCGGGGTCAGGCGCATAAAATAAAGAACATAGACGATTCCCTTGGCGATGCTGGAAATCGTAAGCGCCCACCAGACGCCGGAAAGCCCCAGCGGCGTAGCTGATAAAAGATAGGCCATGGGAATCCGCGCCGAGGTTAAAAGGATGCTGATCACCGAAGCCTGCATGGTTTTTCCAAGGCCCGATAACGCTCCCACCGTCAAAAGTTCCTCGCACATAAACATCTGGCATACGCCGAGGATCTGAAGATACGCGATCCCGTCGCCCACCACCGCGTCCTCATGAATAAACAGCCTGAAGATCGGCTCCGCGCCGAAGATTAAAAGCGCCGTGCTGAAGATTCCCCAGACAAACATGATCTTAACCGCCGACCAGTAGCCTGTTTTCACCCGTTCGTACTGTCCCGCGCCGAAATTCTGTCCTACAAAGGAATTGATGGCGGCGCCGAATCCTTCGGCCGTCATCCAGGACAGGGATTCGATCTGCCCGCCGACCCGCTGGACCGCGATGGCCGTGTCCCCGAAACGGGTCACGACCCTGGTCAGGACCATGGAAATTCCGCTGTAGATCATCGTCTGCACCGCCGACGGGAATCCGATGCGGACGATCTGCTCCATCCGTTTCCTAGGCGTCGCCTTTAAGATCCGGATCTTATCAAACAGCACCTTGTCCCTGCGGGCCGCAAAAAGGAAAACAAGGGTCACGACCGCCTGGGCGCTGACCGTAGCGATAGCCGCTCCCGCAACGCCAAGAACCGGGAACGGCCCCCAGCCGAAAATCAAAACCGGGTCAAAAATAATATTGATGACAAGGCCGATCACATTGGAAACAAAGGGCGTTTTACTGTCTCCGCAGGCCGTAAAAATCCCGGTAAAGATCGCGTTTAAAAAAGAAAAAATGATCAGGCCGCAGGTAATGGCAAGATAAGTTTCCGCCTCCCGGATAATATAGGGGCTCTGCATTCCAAA
>DVFQ01000029.1 GCA_018713185.1 Candidatus Copromonas avistercoris (nom. illeg.)
ATAAATTTGAAAATTTCAAGAAAAAAGGGATTTCCCCAGAAGATGTGTATCAGACCGATGAAGATGGGAACCGCCTGCCGCTCACCCTGGTTCCCAACCAGTTCGTGATCCTAAAAGCGGAACAGTCCATCCGAAAAACCCAGCTGGGCCGTTTTAACGGCGAGCGGATCGTTCCTCTGGCGCATAAAAAGAAAAAGCCCTACGGCGTGACGCCCCGAAATGTCGGCCAGCAGTTCCTGCAGGAAGCCTTAATGACCGGCCCGGAGGAGGCGCCTTTAGTCATTGTAAAAGGGATGGCCGGAACCGCCAAAACCTTCTATACGCTGGCCGTCGGCTTAAACGCAATGATGGAGCAGGACGAACCCCTTTACCGCCGGATCCTGGTCTGCCGTCCCAATGTCCAGTTTGACGACGATATCGGCTTCCTTCCCGGCGACGAGGCGGAGAAAATCGCGCCTCTGCTCCGCCCGGTCATCGATAATCTGGAGCTGCTGGTGGATCAGAACGAAAAAGAACGCTATCAGGATGAGCGGTGCCTGACAGATAAAGTAGAAGAGCTGTTTGACCGGGGCATCATCGACGCCCAGGCTTTAAACTTCATTCGGGGCCGCTCCATCGCAAAAACCTATCTGATCATCGACGAAGCGCAGAATTTAACGCCGAAGCAGGCCAAGGGGATCATCACCCGGGCCGGTATGGGAACCAAGATCATTCTCCTTGGGGATCCTAACCAGATCGACAATCCGCTGCTGGACGAGCGCACCAACGGTTTAAGCTACGCGGCGGAAAAAATGAAAGGCAGCCCGCTCTGCTTTCAGCTCACTTTATCGGCTGAAGAATGCGAACGGTCTGCCCTTGCCATGGACGCCGGACAGCGGATGTGATCCGCCGCCGGAACGCCCCGTATTCCATATCACAGTTTTTCGGTTATTCCGGATTTGTCTCATATACATAAAGGGAGAAGCGGTCTCCGTTGATAATCTGCACGCCGGCGTAGAGCGGTTCTCCCTGCCCGTCATAGGCGGTGCTGCGCACAAACAGAAGATAATCTCCTTTCTTCACCCCAAGAAGCTTTGCCTCCTCCTGCGTGGCGCGGCAAAGCTCGATCATTTTTTCCGAGCTGGAAACCCGGATCCCATTCTTTTCCCTTAAAAAGCGGAACAGAGAGGTATCGTCAAATACCTCCTCCAAAAGAGACGCGTATTTTAATGAAAAATAGTTTTTCTCGATTACCACCGGCTCCTGATCCGCATACCGAAGCCGTTCAATATAGACCACCCGGCTTCCCTGCTCTACGCCGAGACTGGCGGCAATTTTCCCATCGGCGGGCACCAGACGGTTTTCCAGCATCTTTCCTCCCGGTTTTACGCCCATCTGCTCGCACATCTCGCTGAAGCTCTGGAGATTCCGCATATTTCTCGCGTATTTCGGCTTGGTTACGAAGGTTCCCTTTCCCTGTTTTTTGATCACCAACCCCTTTTCCATCAGAAGGCTAACGGCCTTTCTTACCGTGATCAGGCTGACGCCAAATTCCTTTGCCATCTCCGCTTCTGTCGCGATCTTATCCCCGGGCTTATAATATCCCTCCCGGATCTTTCTTTCCACTTCATTCATCAGCTGCTCATATAACGGCGTCGCAGCATCCTGCTTTAACATTCTGTAACCCCCCTGCTCTTCCGTTTTACAGCCCATAGTCCGAACCCAGTCCGCCCTGGCTGTTGATCTTCTTTAGCAGCCCGCTTAAAACCTGCATTCCCCGGGACGCGTCCTCCCAGGGCGTAAATTCCTTTTTATTGTGGCTGATCCCGTCCCGGCTGGGAACAAAAATCATCCCGATCGGCATCTTAGCGGCCATGGCGTTTCCATCATGGGTCGCTCCGCTGGGCATTTTCCGGAAGGAATATCCCTCTTTTAAGCAAAGGCCTTCCAGCATTTTTCCAATCCGCCCGTCGCACCGGACCGGCGCTTTCCTTACGATCGGCTGAAACTTTGTTTCCACATCGGGAATCGCCCGGCCCATGGTAACAGCGTCCGCGGCAAAGCGGTCCAGCCGTTCTTCACTTAAATTCCGGATCTCCAGCACCATCTCCACCTGCTCCGGGATCACCGAAACAGCGCCCGGAAATACGGAAATGGTTCCCACCGTGGCCACCATCGAATTGCCGTATTCCCTTGCCATTCGGTCAAAACCGGCGATCAGCTTCGCAGCTCCCACCAGCGCGTCCTTCCGGTATTCCATCATCGTCGTTCCCGCATGGTTGCTTTCTCCGGACACCGTAATTCCATACCGCTGAAGCCCGACGATTCCCGTTACGATCCCAATCTGCTCCCCGGCCTTATCCAGGGTGCTTCCCTGCTCGATATGAAGCTCCAAATAACAAAGCCCGTCCTTCATGGGGAGCTGTACAGAGTCAAAATCCTCCCGCTTTAGCCCATAAGCCGCCGCCTTTTCCATATATCCCGGCACATCCGGATCCACCAGCCCGGCCATGGCCCGGCTTCCAAAGGTGCCGCCCAGGTCATTTCCTTCTTCTCCATTGGTCGCCAGAATATGGACGTTCACCCGTTTTTCCGCCGGGTCCGCCAAAAACGCCCGGAACGCCTCCACCGCGCCCACAACGCCCAGCATTCCATCGTATAATCCGCCTTCCTTTACCGTATCCAAATGAGAGCCCATATACACGGTTTTCGCCTCCGGAACGCCGCAGGACCAGGTCCCATGGACGTTCCCGCAGGCGTCCGTCCAGACCGTAAGCCCAGCCCCTTCCATATAAGCCTTCGTTTTCCTCGCCACTTCCCAAAAGCTCTTATCAAACAAAAGCCTGGTCACGCTTCCATCCGCGCTTTCCCCTGTCCGGGCCAGCTCCGTAAAATCCCGGTAAATCCGCTCAAAATCCATACAGACTCCCTCCCCGTTTCGCCAATTATTTCTATTTTAGACAATCTCGGAAACGGTGTCAAGAATCTTTGCGTTTTCCTGCTTACACTTTGCGTTTTCCTGCTTACACTTCCTGCTTACGCTTTCTCCAACATTGCCAGAACCTGCGCCTTGGGGCGGGCTCCAACCATCTGGTTCACCACTTTTCCGCCCTTCATGACAAGCAGCGTCGGAATGCTCATCACCCGGTACTGTCCGGCCAATTCCGGCTGTTCGTCCACATTGATCTTTCCTACTTTGATATCCGGCCGTTCGGCGGCAATCTCCTCCACCACCGGCGCCATCATCCGGCAGGGGCCGCACCAGCTGGCCCAGAAATCCAGCAATACCGTTTTCTCCTCATTCATAACCTCTGCCTGGAAATTATTTTTATCAATATTCATTACCGACATCTTGAAACCTCCTTGTTTACCTCCCCCGGTATGAAAGACACTTCCCATACCGGGGCTTTACTTCTTTCACCATGTTTCTGGGATCATCCTACCGCTTTTTTTGCTTCCTGTCTGTGATAAAATCACAAAGCAGCCGGAACCTGCGCGAACACAGGACTCCGGCTGAAAATAAAAGAGCGGGTGATGGGAATCGAACCCACGTATCCAGCTTGG
>DVFQ01000030.1 GCA_018713185.1 Candidatus Copromonas avistercoris (nom. illeg.)
AGCGAAAAAGGAGCGGGTCATGAAGCAGGAACAGATCGACCGGATCAATACCCTTTACCATAAGTCCCAGTCCGTGGGCCTGACGGAGGAGGAAAAGGCGGAGCAGGCGGCTTTGCGCCGGGAATATATTGAATCGATCCGGAACAGCTTAAGAGGGCATCTAAACAGCATTTCCATCGTGGAAAAGGATGGAACCATTACGGATCTGGGGAAGAAATATGGACATATCGGAGACAAAGAACACTAAAGCGGTCCTGCGAAAGGAAATGAAGGAACGGCTCAAGGGCCTTTCTGAGGGCGGGAAGAGAGAACTGGATAAAGCGCTTTGCCGGCGGCTTCTTTCTTTGCCGGAGTTTTCGGCGCCCTGTACGGTCTACGCCTACGCCTCCCTATCCTGGGAGCCGGATACCTGGGAGATTTTAAAAGCGCTTCTTTCCAGGGGATTCCGGCTGGCGCTCCCAAGGGTAGAGGGCAGGGAAATGAGGTTTTATTTTGTCCCGGATCTTAAGGAACTTTCCCAAAGCTCCATGAAGATATGGGAGCCGAAAGCGGACGCCGTCCCCGCGGATGACCCTGAGGCGCTTGTTTTGGTGCCGGGAATGGCCTTTTCCAGGGAAGGCGCGCGGCTTGGAAAGGGCGGCGGCTTTTACGACCGTTTTTTGGCGGCGGAGCCAGACCATAAGACCATCGCCCTGGCCTATGGATTTCAGCTTATGGAGCAAATTCCGACCGGGGTGTATGACCGGCCGGTGGATCAGATTGTAACGGAAAACGAACGGATATTTCCCAGAGATGGGGAAAAGAAGGAGGAACTTGCCATGTTATTAAAAGAGATGGGCCAAAGAGCAAAGGAAGCGTCTTATTTCCTTGGCTCCATGGGAATGGAGTTGAAGAATCAGGGATTGGCCGCCGCCGCGGATGAGCTGATCCGCCGTCAGGAGGAAATTTTAAAGGCCAATGAAGCGGATATTGCCCGCGCGAAGGAAAAGGGAATGGCTCCCGGCCTGGTGGACCGGCTTACCCTTACTCCCGAGCGGATCCAGGGGATCGTAGAAGGGATCCAACAGGTGATCGGCCTTGAGGATCCCATCGGCGAGGTTTTGTCCATGAAGAAGCGGCCCAATGGGCTTTTGATCGGCCAGAAACGGGTTCCTCTTGGCGTGATCGGAATGATCTATGAGGCGAGGCCCAACGTGACGGCCGACGCCTTCGCTCTCTGTTTTAAGACCGGAAACGCGGTGATCCTGCGAGGCGGAAGCGACGCGGCGGAATCCAACCGCGCCATTGTGGCCGCGATCCGCGCCGGACTTGCTTCTTTAAATATCCCGGAGGACGCGGTTCAGCTTCTTGACGATCCCAGCAGGGAAACGGCAAGGGAATTTATGCGGCTCAACGAATATCTGAATGTGCTGATTCCCAGAGGCGGCGCCGGACTGATCCGCAGCGTACTGGAAAACAGCACTGTTCCCGTAATCGAGACCGGAACGGGAAACTGCCATATCTATGTGGATGAGAGCGCGGATCTTAACATGGCGTTAGAGATCCTCTTTAACGCGAAAACCCAGCGGATCGGCGTCTGCAACGCCTGCGAGTCCCTGCTGGTCCATCGGAGCGTGGCGAAGGAATTCCTTCCGATGGCGAAAAAGCGTCTGGATGAAAAGCAGGTAGAGATCCGGGCGGATGAAGCGTCCCGCGCCATTGTGCCCGCGTTTATGGAAGCGTCGGAGGAGGACTGGGGGACCGAATATCTGGACTATATCCTTTCCTGCAAGATCGTGGATTCGGTGGACGAGGCCATCGCGCATATCAACCGCTACAGCACCGGACACTCGGAGGCGATCATTACCTCCTCCTATGAGAACGCGCAGAAATTCCTGGATCAGGTGGATTCCGCCGCGGTCTACGTGAACGCGTCCACCCGGTTCACCGATGGCTTTGAGTTTGGCTTCGGAGCGGAGATCGGGATCAGCACCCAGAAGCTCCATGCCAGAGGGCCCATGGGTCTTTTGGCCCTGACCTCCACCAAATACATCATTTACGGCAGCGGACAAATCCGCAAATAAGGGGTATTTTTGCGGCAATCGTTTACGAAATCTTTATTCCGGTTGCTTTTTTGGCGGCGCAAGTTTATAATAAGCTGGTACTTTTAAACTGGAGAAAATAAAAATGACGCAAGAAACCAACCGGCTGGCAGAGATCCCGGCGGCGGAGCCTGCCAGACAAAAATACTTTATCCGGCTCTTAAGAGAGCAGGTAGACGCCATGAGCCGGAAAAAGGGCCGCCCCCTGACCTGTTTTATTTCGACTTTCGGATGCCAGATGAACGCCCGCGACTCCGAAAAGCTCTTAGGGATTCTTTTGGACGCTCATTTTGTCTTAGGGAAGGACGAGCGGTCGGATTTTGTCCTCTACAACACCTGTACGGTGCGGGAGAACGCCAACCTTAAGGTGTACGGCCGTCTTGGATATTTGAACGGGATCAAGCGAAAAAATCCCGATATGCTGATCGCTCTGTGCGGATGTATGATGCAGGAGCCTGAGGTCGTGGCGCGGATCAAGAAAAGCTATCGCCATGTGGACATTATTTTCGGCACTCACAACATCTACAAGCTGGCGGAGCTCATCTATGAGCGGCTGATGACAAAGCATATGGTGACGGAAATCTTGGACGGCACCGACGAGATCGTTGAGGAGCTTCCCATCGAACGGAAATACCCGTTTAAATCCGGCGTGAATATCATGTTCGGCTGCAACAATTTCTGCAGCTACTGTATCGTTCCTTACGTAAGAGGACGGGAGCGGAGCCGGAATCCGGAGGATATCATAAAGGAGATCGAAGCCCTGACGGCCGACGGCGTCGTTGAAGTGATGCTTTTGGGACAGAACGTCAACTCCTATGGAAAGACGTTGAAGGAGCCGATTTCCTTCGCCGAACTTCTGCGCCGGGTGGAACAGATCGACGGACTAAAAAGAATCCGGTTTATGACGTCCCATCCCAAGGATCTGTCCGATGAGCTGATCCAGGTTATGGCTTCGTCAAAGAAAATCTGCACCCATCTGCACCTGCCGCTTCAATCCGGAAGCAGCCGGATCCTAAAGCTGATGAACCGGCGCTACACGAAGGAGCAGTATCTGGATTTAGTGGACCGGCTGAGAGCGGCGGTCCCGGATATTTCGCTGACTACGGATATTATCGTCGGGTTCCCGGGAGAGACAGAAGAGGATTTCGAGGAAACCTTGGATGTGGTACGAAGGGTCCGTTACGACGGCGCCTTTACCTTTATCTATTCCAAACGGACCGGAACGCCGGCGGCGGCGATGGAAGATCAGGTTCCGGAGGAGATCGTAAAGGAACGGTTTGACCGGCTTTTAAAGGAGGTTCAGACCATTGCCTCGGAGGTTATCAAACGCCATGAGGGCACGGTCCAAGAGGTTCTCGTGGAAGAAACCGACACCCATGAGCCGGGATATCTGACCGGCCGGCTGTCGGGGAATACGCTGGTCCATTTTAAAGGGGATCCCTCTTTGATCGGAACCATCGTCCGCGTGTCCCTCGACGAGGCGAAGGGCTTTTACTATATGGGCAGCTTGAAAGAAACGGATTAGGAGAGTATGGATATGAGACGTATGATAAAGCGCATGACGGCAGCGGCGGTTGCATCGGGACTGGCAGTTTCCCTTTCCATGACTGCGTTGGCGGAAGAAATCGGACCCGGATTTGAGACGCCGGCGGCCGAGATCATCGACGGCCCCCGGTTTCCGGGCGATACGGAATATATGAACGAGGAGCCGGAGAACGGCTCCCAGGCGGGCGAAAGCAGCGGCCAGGAAGGACAGACGGGAGACGGAACAGCTCCGGCTGGACAAGGAGACGGCCAGACCTCGGAGCAGCCGGCAGAGGAACCGGCCGGCCCTGTGGCGGAGCAGCCTTCAGAGGAGCAGACCGGCGGCAGCGTTCCAGTTCCTGACGGCGGGACGGGAGCAGTCCAGTATCCGGAGGGCATGGTACCCAATACGGTGTTAAACGGCGGAAACGTGGACATTACCCCGACCAACGAGGGGGCCATCTGGGACGCGGTGGAGGTAACCGGTATGCATGCCAACCTTCCCACGCAGTTTACCTGGATTTCCGCCAAATTAAAGGACGGCTATTCCGGAAAGCTTTCCTACCGCCCCTATGTAAATAACGGCGGCTGGCTGCAGTTTTATTCCGACGGACAGCCCGGCGGCGGAACCGAAGGCTCCACCTACGTGGAAGCGATCCAGATGCATTTAACCGGCGACGCCGCGGAAAAATATGATCTTTATTATGCGGTGACCACCGCCAACCGCGGACAGCTGGGCTTCGCGGCCGAGGGGGAGATCGCAGGCGCCATGAATGTGGGAGATTCCATTGTGGATCTGAAGGTGGTCCTTGTTCCCAAGGGAAGCGGCGCTCCGGCTTCTACGGCCGACCGGTACTTCAATGAATTTTCCGGCCGGATCGGATTTACCGATACGGCGGCCTTCTGCGTAAATATCGACGGAACTCCCTATACGGGATGGGCGGACTACGACGGAAGACGGTACTACTTTGAAAACGGACATACCTTAAGCGGCTGGCGCTATATCGACGGCCTTAAGTTCTATTTTGAAGAGAACGGACAGCTTCGCCAGGACGTGGACAGCCTGATCGGAAAGCAGGAGGAATATGAGCTTCACGTAAACAAGCAGTTAAACTGCCTGACGGTTTACGCCAAGGACGGAGACAACGGTTTTATCATTCCAGTTAAGGCCATGCTGACCTCCGTAGGCGACGATACGCCTCTCGGCACCTTCCATACTCCGGAAAAATACCGCTGGAGATTTATGGTCAACGATACGTACACGCAGTACGCGACCCGGATCACGAAAGGCTTCCTGTTCCATTCCATCACCTACGAGACTACCAATCCTAATACCATGATCACCAATGGATATAACGGGCTGGGCGTCGTACGTTCCGCGGGCTGCGTCCGGCTGACCTGTGAGAACGCCAAGTGGATTTATGATAACTGCAAGATCGGGACCACGGTCGTGATCTATGAGGATCCCAACGTGCCGTCTCCGTTCATGAAGCCGTATGTGGTCCTGATCCCGGACGATCAGACCTATGATCCGTCCGACCCCAATATCGGATAAGATCGGATTTGAATATTTATTTCTGGAATCGTGAACATTTCTGGGGATGCCGCGGGAACTTGAAAGCCGCGGCATCCCTATCGTCAGAAGGCAGGGGAACTCCTGTCCTTTTGGCTTTCAGAAAGAGGAGAAGAGCGTGGCGCAATTATCACCAATGATGACCCAATACCTGGAGACGAAAAAGCAGTACGAAGACTGTATCCTGTTTTACCGTCTCGGGGATTTTTACGAGATGTTTTTCGAGGACGCGAAGACCGCTTCCAAGGAGCTGGAGCTGACGCTGACCGGTAAGGACTGCGGGCTTTCGGAGCGGGCCCCCATGTGCGGCGTTCCCTATCATGCGGTGGAAAGCTACCTGACCCGCCTGGTGCAGAAGGGCTATAAGGTGGCCATCGCCGAGCAGATGGAGGATCCAAAGACCGCCAAGGGGATCGTAAAGCGGGAAGTGATCCGCGTCGTCACACCGGGAACCATCACCAGCGCCCAGGCGCTGGACGAGACAAGGAACAACTACCTGATGGCGGTTGTCTATACAGGGAACAGTTATGGAATAGCGACGGTTGACAGCACAACCGGCGATTTTTTTGTTACAGAAGTAAATTCGGAACGGGCCTTTTTGGATGAGATCCACAAATTCGCCCCCTCCGAGCTGATCTGCAACGAGGCCCTGGAAATGTCGGGACTGGATATCGGCGAATTGAAAGAGCGGTGCCATCTGGCTGTGACCGCCCTGGAAAACCGGTTCTTTTCCGACGATACCTGCCGCAGGATCCTAAAAGAGCATTTTAAGGTGCTGAGCCTCGAGGGCCTTGGGCTTACGGATTACGGGAACGGCCTCATTGCCGCCGGCTGCGCGCTCCAGTATCTTTATGAAACCCAGAAGAATGATCTGGCGCATCTGACCAAGCTGACGCCCTATACCACGGGGCAGTATATGATGTTGGACACCTTTACCAGAAGGAATCTGGAGCTGGTGGAGACCTTGCGGGAAAAGCAGAAGCGGGGGTCGCTTTTATGGGTGTTGGATAAGACCAAGACCGCCATGGGCGCCCGTATGCTGCGGGGATTCGTGGAACAGCCGCTTTTGGGGAAGGAAGAGATCGAGCAGAGGCAGGCGGCCATTGAAGAGCTGAACATGAATTATATTTCCAGGGAAGAGATCCGGGAATACTTAAATTCCGTTTACGATCTGGAGCGGTTAATGGGCCGGATCAGCTGCCGTACCGCCAACCCGAGGGATCTTCTGGCATTTAAAAACTCTCTGGCCATGCTTCCTTACATCAAGAGCCTTCTGGGAGAATTTTCGTCCGCTCTGTTAAAGAAGATCTATGAGGATCTGGACGTGCTTTCGGATCTGTACGATCTGATCGACCGGTCCATCGACGAGGAGCCGCCCATCACCATCCGGGAGGGCAATATTATCAAGGACGGCTACAGCGAGGAGGCGGACCGGTTCCGGAAAGCCAAGACCGAGGGGAAAAGCTGGCTTGCGGATCTGGAAGCGGAGGAGAAGGAAAAAACCGGCATTAAGAACTTAAAGATCAAGTTCAACAAGGTGTTCGGCTATTATTTTGAGGTCACCAATTCCTTTAAGGAGATGGTGCCGGATTATTTTATCCGAAAGCAGACCTTAACCAACGCGGAGCGATATACGACGGACCGGTTAAAGGAACTGGAGGATATCATCATGGGAGCCGAGGACCGGCTCTCCACCCTGGAATATGAACTGTTCTGCCAGGTGCGGGATCAGATCGCCGGTCAGGTGGTGCGGATCCAGAGCACGGCGAAGGCCATTGCCGGAATCGACGTCTTTACCTCCTTATCGACGGTTTCCATGCGGAATAATTACGTGAAGCCCAAGATCAACGAAAAGGGGATCATCCAGATTAAAAACGGCCGCCATCCCGTGGTGGAGCGGATGATGAAGGACGAGCTGTTTGTGGCCAACGACACCTATCTGGATAATGGGAAGAACCGGGTTTCGGTGATCACCGGCCCCAATATGGCGGGGAAATCCACTTATATGCGCCAGACCGCGCTGATCGTTTTAATGGCGCAGATTGGCTGCTTCGTACCGGCGGACGAGGCCAATATCGGGATCTGCGACCGGATTTTTACCCGCGTGGGGGCTTCCGACGACCTGGCGTCCGGTCAGAGTACCTTTATGGTGGAAATGACGGAGGTGGCCAATATTTTGCGGAACGCCACCCGCCGCAGCCTGCTGATCCTGGACGAGATCGGACGGGGGACCAGCACCTTCGACGGCCTGGCCATCGCCTGGGCGGTGATCGAGCATATCAGCAATACCAGGCTTTTGGGAGCGAAAACCCTTTTCGCCACCCACTATCATGAGCTGACGGAGCTAGAGGGAGCGATCGCCGGCGTCGTCAATTACTGCATCGCCGTCAAGGAGCAGGGAGACAATATCGTGTTCCTCAGAAAGATCGTCCGGGGCGGCGCGGATAAGAGCTACGGCATCCAGGTGGCAAAGCTGGCGGGAGTGCCGGAATCGGTGATCGCCAGGGCGAAGGAGCTGGTGGAGGAGCTGTCGGACGCGGATATTACTTCCCAGGCCAGAGAGATCGCGAAGCTCAATTCCAATATCACCCAGCGCAAGGCGGTGGCGAAGCCGGATGAGGTGGATTTAAACCAGCTTTCTATTTTCGATACGGTAAAGGACGACGATATTATCCGGGAGCTTAAGGAACTGGAGCTTTCCACCATGACTCCCATCGACGCGCTGAATACGCTGTACCGGCTGCAGACAAAGCTAAAAAACCGGTGGCAGTAGCTGCAGCTGGCATCCGAAAGGCAGGAGGAATTTCCCATGGCAATACAGATTCTGGATCAGGATACCATTAATCAGATCGCCGCAGGCGAAGTGGTGGAACGGCCGGCTTCGGTGGTAAAAGAGCTGATGGAAAATGCCATCGACGCCGGAGCGACCGCCGTCACCGTTGAGATCCGTCAGGGCGGCATCGGCTTTATCCGTATTACCGACAACGGCTGCGGGATCCCAAAGGAGGAGCTTCCGTTGGCGTTCCTGCGCCATTCCACCAGCAAGATCCATTCCGCCGCCGATCTTTTGACGGTGGCCTCCCTAGGCTTTCGGGGCGAGGCTCTTTCCAGCATCGCCGCCGTCTCCCAGGTGGAGCTGATCACGAAAACAACGGACAGCCTGACGGGCTCCCGGTACCGCATCGAAGGCGGGGAAGAAAAGGGGCTCGAGGAGGTGGGAGCGCCGGAGGGCACGACCTTTATTTCCCGAAACCTGTTTTTCAATACGCCGGCAAGACGAAAATTCTTAAGGACGGAAACGACGGAAGCCGGACATGTGGCCGATCTGGTGGAAAAGATCGCTTTATCCCATCCGGAAATTTCCATCCGGCTCATCGTTAATAATCAAAACCGGCTCCATACCTCCGGGAACCATAACTTAAAGGACATTATTTATACCATATACGGCCGGGAGATCGCGGGCAACCTGCTTAGCGTAAGCGAGGAGAGGGAAGGAATGCAGATTTCCGGGTTTATCGGAAAACCGGTGATCGCCCGGGGAAACCGAAACTTTGAGAATTACTTCATCAACGGGCGGTATATTAAAAGCCGCCTGATCTCCAAGGCCATCGAGGACGGATACAAAAGCTATATGATGCAGCATAAATATCCCTTTACCCTGCTGCATTTTACGATCGAGCCGGAATTGATCGACGTCAACGTCCATCCCTCAAAAATGGAGCTGCGGTTTAAGGACGGAGAGGCGGTCTATCAGATGGTGTACCATGCGGTTACGTCTGCGCTTTCCGGAAAGGAACTGATCCCAACGGCCAGCCTTCCGGAGCCGAAAGTTCCAAACCAGCCGGAAGTTTCAGATCAGCCGGAGAGCCAAAGCCAGCCGGAAGTTCCAGGCCGGCCTGAACCTTTTGAAAAGAAGCGGATGGAGGCCATGGGGATCGTAAAGGAACCGCCGTCCCCCTATGGAAAGGAACCGCCGGTTCCTCCCAGCGCGGAGGAGAAAAAGGAAGAGCAGCTGGAACTTTTTGACGGGCGGCTGCTGTCTGAGGAAGCCAGAAAAAGGCACCGCCTGATCGGCCAGGTTTTCGATACTTACTGGCTGGTGGAGTATGACGGAAGCCTTTATATCATCGACCAGCACGCGGCCCACGAGAAGGTTTTATTTGAGCAGAATTTTGCTTCTTTAAAATCCAGGGAATATACCTCCCAATATATCAGCCCGCCAATCATTCTGTCCCTTTCCATGCGGGAAGCGGAGCTTTTAAACCGCAGCATCGACGTTTTCCGGCAGGTGGGATTTGAGATCGAGCCCTTCGGCGGCAGCGAATTTGCCGTACGGGCGGTGCCAGGGAACCTGCTGTCTCTGGCGAAAAAGGAGCTTTTGATGGAAATGATCGACAGCCTGTCCGAGGAAGGCGGACGGATCGCGCCTGAGTCGGTCTACGACCGGATCGCTACCATGTCCTGTAAGGCGGCGGTAAAGGGAAATACGAACCTCTCCTTCGCGGAAGCGGACCAGCTGATCGATTCCCTTTTGAAGCTTGAAAATCCCTATCAATGCCCCCACGGGCGTCCGACGATCATCTCCATCAGCAAATATGAGATGGAGAAAAAATTTAAGAGGATTGTATGAGTCAAGAGTCGAACATAAAAAAGCCGCTGGTGATTTTGACCGGCCCCACCGCCTCCGGGAAAACGGAGCTTTCGGTCATGCTGGCAAAGCGGATCGGAGGCGAGATCATAAGCGCCGATTCCATGCAGGTGTACCGCCATATGGATATCGGCTCCGCAAAGGCGGCGCCGGCAGAGATGGACGGCGTCCCCCATCATCTGATCGATGTTTTGGAGCCATGGGAGGAGTTTAACGTCACGCTTTTCCAGAAGCTGGCGAAGGAAGCCGCAGAACAGATCTATGCCAAAGGGCGGATCCCCATTGTCGCAGGCGGCACCGGATTTTATATCCAGGCGCTGCTTTACGATGTGGACTTTACGGAAAACGACGGCGATATGGAATACCGGAACCGTCTGGCCCAGCTTTCTAAGGAGCAGGGGCCGTCTGTTCTTCACGAAATGCTGGCGAAGGTTGACCCGGAATCCGCCGCGGCAATCCATGAAAATAATATAAAACGGGTCATCCGGGCTTTGGAATTCTACCAGAAAACCGGGCAGAAGATCTCGGTCCACAATGAAGCGGAGCGGAAAAAGGAATCGCCGTATCAGTTCGCCTATTATGTTTTGAACATGGAGCGGGAGCGGCTGTATAGGCGCATCGATTTAAGAGTGGACCGGATGATGGAGGCCGGGCTGGAGGACGAGGTGCGGGGACTGTGGGCAATGGGCTGCGACCGTTCCATGGTATCCATGCAGGGATTGGGCTATAAGGAAATCCTTTCCTTCCTGGAGGGGGAAATCTCTAAGGAGGAAGCCGTACGCATCATCAAACGGGATACAAGGCATTTTGCCAAGAGACAGCTGACCTGGTTTAAGAGAGAGCGGGATGTGACCTGGGTTGACCGGGAGTCCTTTACGGACAGCGAAGCGGCCGTGCAATGGCTTTGCGGGGATCTTTCCCGCCGGGGGATCATTCCCGCCGGGCGTATGGAAACGCCTGGGAGCAAAGCATTTTAAAATTGGATTTTCCATTTGGGAATCATAAGCGTTGGGAAATCATAGGAAAAGAAGGAGTTTAGCGATGGAATTGGAAGAGCAGTACAAGCGGTTGGGAATTTCCGGGAAGGTCCTGGAATTTGGCCGGGAGATCGAGCGTTCCTTAAGAGAGCGGTTCGATTCCATAGATGAAACGGCGGAGTATAATCAGCTGAAGGTGATCCGGGCAATGCAGGAGTCCAGAGTCAGCGATATCCATTTTGCCGGAACCACCGGCTATGGATACAATGACATGGGACGGGACACGCTGGAGGAGGTGTATGCCAGAGCCTTCCACGGGGAAGACGCCCTGGTGCGCCCCCAGCTGATTTCCGGCACCCACGCGCTGACGGTGGCCCTTTGGGGCTGCCTCAGACCGGGAGACGAAATCCTTTCTCCTGTGGGAAAGCCCTACGATACCTTAGAGGAGGTGATCGGAATCCGGGACGCCGCAGGCTCCCTGAAGGAATTCGGCGTTTCCTACCGGCAGGTGGACCTGCTGCCCGACGGCTCCTTTGACTATGAAAACATCCGCAAAGCGATTAACGAAAAAACGAAGCTGGTGGAAATTCAGCGCTCCAAGGGCTACGCCACAAGGCCGACCCTTTCCGTCTCCCGCATCGGGGAGCTGATCCGCTTTATTAAAGAAATCAAGCCGGATGTGATCTGCATGGTGGACAACTGCTACGGGGAATTTGTAGAACGGATTGAACCCACGGACGTGGGAGCCGATATGATCGTCGGTTCTCTGATTAAGAATCCCGGCGGCGGCCTGGCGCCCATCGGCGGCTATATTGTGGGCAGAAAGGACTGCATCGAGCTGGCTTCCTACCGTCTGACGGCTCCCGGCCTGGGAAAAGAGGTGGGCGCCAGCCTCGGCGTCAGCCAGTCCCTTTATCAGGGGCTTTTCCTCTCGCCGACCGTAGTGGCGGGGGCGTTAAAGGGCGCGATTTTCGCGGCCAATGTTTATGAGCGGCTGGGCTTTCCCGTATCGCCAAGCGGCAGCGAAAGCCGTCATGATATCATCCAGGCCGTCACCTTCGGAACGCCGGAGGGCGTGATCAAATTTTGTGAGGGAATCCAGGCGGCCGCGCCGGTGGACAGCTACGTTACCCCGGAACCCTGGGCGATGCCCGGTTATGACTCTGATGTGATCATGGCTGCGGGGGCCTTTATTCAGGGTTCCTCCATCGAGCTGTCCGCCGACGGCCCCATAAAGCCTCCCTACGCCGTCTATTTCCAGGGCGGCCTTACCTGGTATCACGCGAAGCTTGGAATTTTAATGTCCCTGCAGAAGCTTTCGGACGCGGGAGTCGTAACGCTGTAAGCAAACGCCGTTTGACCCCGCTCATGAAATATGGTATAATGCGCCCATCGGATCCTGGATCCGGCTGGCGTCTGCAAATCGGAAAAGGGGAACTGATGATGAAAAGCAAAAATTCCTGGGTCCTTCTTTTAATGCTGCTTTCGGGAATCGTCTTAGGCGGGTTTATCGGAGAGATGGCCGCCGGGATATCCGGGCTTTCCTGGCTGAATTTCGGCCAGTCATTCGGCCTTAACGACCCCATGGTATTAAATTTCGGGATCCTGGTCCTTACCTTTGGATTAAGCATCCGGATCACAATGGCCAGTATTATCGGCGTGATCATTGCAATTTTAGTATATCGTTTTCTTTAACGTCCGTTTTCCCGGACTTTTACAGGTACTTGGAGAGACCGAAAAGAAAGGCGGGAAATGCGATGAAACAAAAGGAAAGACGTACGATGAAAGAGCTGCCGTTATCCGAACGGCCCTATGAAAAGGTGTTGGAAAACGGCAGCGCTTCTTTATCCGACGCGGAGCTTTTAGCGGTGATCCTGCGTTCCGGCGCAAGAGGCGTTCCAGCAAAGGAGCTGGCGGAGGAGGTTCTCGCCCTTGGAAGTCCAGCGGGACTTTTGGGGCTTCTCCACGGCAGTCTCCAGGATTTTATGGAGATCCGGGGCGTCGGGCAGGTAAAGGCGATCCAGCTGGCCTGCATCGGGGAGCTTTCCAGGCGGATCTGGAAGGCGGCGGCAGTGGAGGAAATGCCCCGGTTCGACCATCCGGCCCGGGTGGCCGCCCGCTATATGGAAGAGATGCGCCACATGGAGCAGGAGAACCTAAAGCTCTTGATCTTAAACACGAAAAATCGTTTGATCCGCGAGGTGGATATTTCCAGAGGAACCGTCAACGCTTCTCTGTCAACTCCAAGAGAGCTGTTTATCGAGGCTCTGCGGTACCGGGGAGTGGGGATCATCCTGCTTCACAACCATCCGAGCGGAGATCCGACGCCGAGCAAGGAGGACTGTCTCTATACGAGACGGATCCAGCAGGCGGGGAATTTGCTGGGGATCCCCCTGTTAGATCACATTATAATCGGGGATAATTCCTATGTAAGCCTGAAAGAACGGGGAATATTTGAAACATGAAACATACCAGATACTTTTTGGCCGGACTGACGATCCTATGCGTATTCATGATCGCCGTCACCTCGATCCGCGGGAGCCTTCTGAACCCTTTGCGGAACGCGGTGGGCGCGCTGCTGGTTCCGGTCCAGTCCGGGATCAACGCCGTCGGCGGCGGGATCTATAAAGAAGTCAGCGCCATGACTGAGCTGCGCCAGGCGCTCTCGGAAAATGAAAAGCTGCAGGCCCAGGTGGACGAACTGACCGAGGAAAATACCAGGCTCCGTTCGGAAGAGCAGGAGTTATCAAGACTCCGGGAGCTTTACCAGCTGGATCAGGATTATATGGAGTACAATAAGGTGGGAGCCAGGATCATCGCAAAGGATTCCAGCTCCTGGTTTTCCGTTTTCCGGATCGATAAGGGATCGGAAGACGGGATCCGGGAAAATATGAACGTCATCGCGGGAGGCGGCCTGGTGGGCATCGTAACGGATGTGGGAACCAATTACGCCACCGTTCGCTCCATTATCGACGATTCCAGCCAGGTCAGCGCCATGGCCCAGCAGTCGGGAGACACCTGTATTGTTTCCGGCGATCTCAGGCTGTTTAAAGAGGGCCGGCTGCGGCTTTCCTACATGGAAAAGGACGACGACGTAAAGGACGGAGATATGATCGTAACCTCCAACATCAGCGGGAAATTCCTGCCGGGGATCCTGATCGGCTACGCGACGGACATTACGGTGGATTATCATGATAATCTGACCAAGTCGGGATATCTGATCCCTGCGGCCCGGTTCGACCGCCTGCAGGAGGTACTGGTGATCACAGATTTAAAGGATGCGGGGCCGGAGCTTGATGAATAGCAGTATCAAACAGATTTTTTTGAACCTGTGCCTGGTGGTGCTGGCGTTTGCCGTCCAGACCGGGGTTTTTCCATTGATGCCGTTTCTTGCGGTATATCCCAACCTGATGGTGATCCTGACCTTTTCCCTGGGCTTTATCCGGGGGAGCCGGTCGGGAATGGCGTACGGCCTGGTGGCGGGACTTCTTCTCGATCTGTCCTCCGGCGGGCCCCTGGGCTTTTATACGTTAATTTATATCTGGCTGGGATATTTAAACGGGATCTGCACCCGGTATTACTATGAGGACTATATTACGCTGCCGCTGGTGCTTTCCGCGCTCAACGAGCTGATCTATAATTTTTACCTGTATGTGTTCGGCTTTCTGGTTCGGGGCCGTCTCGATCTTGGATACTATTTTCTCAATATTATCCTGCCGGAAACTATTTTTACCGTAGTGGCGACGTTGATCGTTTACCGGCTGTTTTTGTTTATCAGCAGAAAGCTGGAAGCGCTGGGAAAAAGGAGAGACACGACGATTGTTTAACGACTTGCTGGAAATTACAAGGGAATTTTTAAAAAAGCTGATTTCCTCCCGGCTGTTTATTCTGGGCGGATTCCTGTTCTTCCTTTTTTGCGTTCTGGGAGTCCGTCTGTTTAACCTTCAGATCGTGAACGGGGAGGAGTACCAGGAAACCTATATGGCCCGGACGGAGCGGACCGTAAGCCTTACGGGGACCAGAGGCAATATCTATGACCGCAGCGGAAATGTGCTGGCTTACAACGAGCTTTCCTATAACGTCGTGATCCACGACAACGGCGATTATGAAACGGCCAGCGAGCGGAACCGGATGCTGCTTCTTTTAGTCCGCATTTTAAACCGCCACGGCGAGAGCGTGGAGGGGGAATTCCAGGTAGGCTTTGATTCCTCCGGGGAAATGGTCTTTACTTCCGCCAGCGAAACCTCCAGGAAGCGGTTTTTAGCGGATCTTTACGGCCTTCGGACCATCGATGAGCTGGACGATCCCGAGGGAAAGTATCCATCGGATATTACGGCGAAAGAGTTGTTTGCCTCCCGTCTTTCTTACTATGGGCTGGACGAGCTTACAGACGAGAACGGCGAAGCAATTTCCATGACCGATGAAGAAGCGCTGGCCGTGATCAATATCCGGTACACCATGGGCCTTACCGCCTACCGGAAATATGAGTCCACCACCATCGCGTCCAATGTCAGCAAGGAAACGATGACGGACGTACTGGAAAATTCCGCGGATCTTTTAGGGGTCGGCATCGAGGAATCTACGATCCGAGTGTATAATGACAGCCAGTATTTTTCCGCGATCATCGGCTATATCGGAAAGATCTGGGAAGACGAGCTGGAGACCCTGCGCCAGTCCAATCCGGATTATGAATTGACGGATCTGGTGGGAAAAACGGGAATCGAAGCTTCCATGGAAACCTATCTCCAGGGAAAAAAGGGATACCAGACCATGTATGTAGACAATATGGGACGGATCCTGGAGATCGTGGACCGGCAGGAGCCGGAGGCAGGAAAGGACCTTTACCTGACCTTGGACAGAGAGCTGCAGATCGGCGTTTACCATATCTTGGAGCAGCAGCTGGCGGGTATTATTACCAGCAAGCTGGTGAACCGGGATCTGGAGGACAGCGATTACAGCAAGGCGTCCAATATCCCGATCCCGGTAAAGGACGCCTACTATCAGCTGATCAATAACAACGTCCTGGATATGGAAGCCTTTTCCGCGCCGGAGGCGTCCCAGGTGGAAAAATCCATCTACGCCAAATACAGCCAGGCGAGGGAGCGGATCATCGAAGCGATCCATTCCGAGCTTTTAAATGAGGACGCGGCTCCTTTGGAGACGCTTCCCGAGGATATGTTCGCTTATATGCAGTATATTTATTCCTTCCTGGTAAGCGAGGGGATCATCATGACCGGCCAGATCAGCCAGGACGCGGATTATTATCAGGCCTGGAGAGACGATACCATCAGCCTCAGGGATTATCTTTACGCGGGGATCGCCGACAGCTGGATCGATACGACGAAGCTTTCCATCGAATCCCGGTATTCCGGAGCCGACGACGTTTACAGCCGGATCGTGGAATACGTTATGGCGGATTTAGAAACCGATCAGAGCTTTGCCAAGCGGATCTACCGTTATCTGATCAACGACGGCACCATCACCGGAAGGGAGCTGTGCCTGGCGTTATATTCCCAGAATATTCTGGCCTACGACGAAGGCGAGGTGCGGATGCTGGAGCAGAACGGCGAGGAGTACGCCTTCCAGTTTATCCGCCAGAAGATCTCCGACATCGAGATCACGCCGGCCCAGCTGGCCTTAGATCCCTGTTCCGCCAGCTGCGTCATTACGGACGTCAATACGGGAGAGGTCCTCTGCCTTGTGACCTATCCCAGCTATGACAACAACAAGTTTTCCGGAACAGTGGACGCGGATTATTACAATAAGCTGAACAACGATCTGTCCCTTCCGCTGTTTAATAACGCCACCCAGGCCCAGAAGGCGCCCGGCTCCACCTTTAAGCCCATTATGGCGGTTGCCGCCCTGGAGGAGGGCGTGATCGGGCTTACGGATACGGTGGATTGTACCGGAAGATATACGGAGATCACCCCCAATATCCGCTGCTGGATCTATCCGGGCCGTCACGATGAACTGAATGTGGAGCAGGCGCTCCAGAATTCCTGCAACGTGTTCTTCGCGGAAATGGCGCACCGCCTTTCAACGGACGAAAATGGAAATTACTCGCCGGAGCGGGGGATTGAAATGATCCGGAAATACGCGTCCATGTTCGGCTTGGACGAGACGACGGGCATCGAGATCGCGGAAAATTCTCCCCAGATGACCACGGAGAATCCGGAATCCTCCGCCATCGGACAGAGTACCAACGCCTATTCCAACGTGCAGCTGTCCCGCTATATTTCCGCTGTCGCCAATAAGGGAACGGTTTTCAAGTTAAGTCTTTTGGATAAGATGACCGATTCCCAGGGAAATTTGATCGAGGACTTTACTCCGGCGGTCCGTTCCCAGATCGATATTCAGGATTCCACCTGGAACGCGGTCCATACCGGAATGCGCCGGGTAATTTCCGACGGCTCCGCCAGCAAGATCTTTAACGACCTGGAGGTTCCTATCGCCGGAAAAACGGGAACGGCGGAGGAAGTGAAAAACGGCCACACCATCAACCACGCCTTTTTCGTTTCTTTCGCGCCCTATGATGATCCGGAGATCGCCGTTACCGTTAATATCCCTTATGGATATTCTTCTTCCAACGCGGCTACGGCGGCGAAAAGTATTTACCGGTTCTACTATGGATATACGGATCTTGATTATATTCTGAATAACAGCGCGCTCAGCGTTTCCAATGTGGAGATCGGAGACTAGCGCCGTAAGGAGGAGATCGGATGAAGAATGCGGTTATCATTAAAGGGAACAAAGCGGGAATGACGGTTTATTTGGATCCTAAGCTTCCTTTCCAGGAGCTTTTGGAGGCTGTGGCGAAAAAATTCAAAGAAACCGCCCGGTTCTGGGGAACCGCGCAGATGACGCTGACCCTTGAAGGAAGGGAACTGGCGCCAAGCGAGGAGCTTCAGATCGTGGATACCATTACGGAAAATTCCAATATCGAGATCCTCTGCCTGATCGATTCCGACGCCAAGCGGATCGAGCGCTGCGAGAGAGCGCTCAACGAAAAGCTGATGGAATTATCCTCCCAGACAGGGCAGTTCTACAAAGGGAATTTAAGAGCCGGGGACGTGCTGGAATCAGAGGCCAGCATCGTCATCATCGGAGATGTGGAACGGGACGCCAAGGTGATCGCCAAGGGAAACATCATCGTCTTAGGTTCTCTTAAGGGAACGGCCGCCGCAGGGGCGGCCGGGAATTTAAACGCCGTGATCGTCGCCTTTGAGATGGCGCCTGCCCAGGCAAAGATCTCGGACCTTTCGCTCCAAAAGCCCCAGAAGGGCTGGTTTTCAGGCCGCGGCCCCATGATGATTCTTGTAGAAAATGGACGAATTTGTATGGAGCCGATAAAAAAGAGCTTTTTGAGCGCATTAAATTTCATTTAATACTGGAAATATTTTTATTTTTCATGTAAGATATAACGGAAGGGAAAACAACTGAATACAGGAGGATATTCTTATGAGTGAAGTCATTGTTGTTACATCCGGTAAAGGGGGTGTAGGCAAAACGACGACCTCTGCGAATGTCGGAACCGGACTTGCCATGCTGGGAGAAAAAGTAGTCTTGATCGATACGGATATCGGGCTGCGCAATCTCGACGTGGTAATGGGGCTGGAAAACCGCATCGTCTACAATCTGGTGGACGTCGTGGAGGGAAATTGCCGTATGAAGCAGGCCCTTATAAAAGACAAAAGATATCCGAACCTGTTTTTACTTCCGTCCGCCCAGACACGGGACAAGTCTTCCGTATCCCCGGGACAGATCAAAAAGCTGGTGGACGGCCTGAGAGATGAATTCGACTATGTGATTTTAGACTGCCCGGCCGGCATCGAACAGGGCTTTAAAAACGCCATTGCCGGCGTGGACCGGGCCTTTGTGGTAACGACCCCGGAGGTATCCGCGATCCGGGATGCGGACCGGATCGTAGGGCTTTTGGAGGCCAATGAGATCACCCGGATCGATCTGATCGTCAACCGGGTGCGGATGGACATGGTCCGCCGGGGAGACATGATGTCCATCGAGGATGTGACGGACATTCTGGGAATTCCGATTCTGGGAGCGATCCCCGATGACGAGGAGATTGTGATCTCCACCAATCAGGGAGAACCGCTGGTGGGAACAAACGCCCACGCCGGACAGGCTTATCTCAATATCTGCAAACGGGTGCTTGGTCAGGAGGTGCCCATGATGGAGCTTGAGAAAAACCGAGGGCTTTTTACCAGATTCGCCGGACTTTTAAAGCGGGCATAAGATGGCCGGACTGAAGGATATCCTGGCAAAACGGAATTCCGGCTGCATTGCCAAACGCAGGCTCGGCCTGATTTTGATTACGGACCGGACCGGATGTACTCCCGAAATCCTGGAAATGATCCGGGAGGATATGATAAAGGCTGTTTCAAAGTACATGGAGATCGACGCCAAAGGCCTGGAAATGAAGGTTTTCCGTGCCGATGAAACGGGTACGGAGGTCCGGCTTCCCGTGCTGTGCGCCAGCGTTCCCATCCGCGCTTTGCTTTCTAAGGGGACATACTAAATGTTTGCAGAATATCATTTCAGAAGCTTTAATTTCCGCCTGCTGTTTTACGCGGCCGCCTTGAGCATGATCGGCGTCGTGATTATCAACAGTGCGGTGGGAGAGGACAAAAGCTACGTGACCCGCCAGTTGATCGGGCTTTTCGGCGGGATCATGATCGCGGTGGTCCTGTCCATTTTCAATTACCGGTTTTTGACCCGGTTTTCCGTTATCGTCTATATCGGCTGTCTGGCGATCCTTTTGGCGGTCATTATAGCCGGACAGCTGGGAGGCTCCGGAGGCGGATCCAGACGGTGGATCACCCTGCCCCTTATCGGGCGGTTTCAGCCGTCGGAGTTTGTAAAAATCGGACTGATCTATTTCTTTTCCTGGTTTCTGCAGAAAAACCAGGAAAAGATCGACCAGCCGGCTACGCTGTTATCGATCGCCGGCCTGGCGGCGGCTCCGCTTCTTCTTGTGTTAAAGCAGCCGGATCTGTCCACCAGCATCGTGATCCTGTTTACGATCCTGTGCATGATCTATATCTCGGGGATCAGCTATAAATTGATCTTCCGCGCGGCTGCCATCGGGATCCCGCTTTTGTGCCTGCTGATGTATCTGGCCCATGAAGATCTGATCCCGTTTATTGAGCCTTACCAGGTAAACCGCGTGCTGGCTTTTATTAATCCGGAAAAATACGCGGATTTAAACCTTCAGCAGGATAATTCAAAAATGGCCATCGGTTCCGGTATGCTATACGGAAAGGGGTTATTTAACGATACGGCCATT
>DVFQ01000031.1 GCA_018713185.1 Candidatus Copromonas avistercoris (nom. illeg.)
ACTTTCACAGTAATTCTCCTTTCCTTCGCAGTCTGTCCTCTTCCGTCCTTCGCCGTCAAACACACACCAGATTATCCGGTTATCTATAGAAGAAACAGCATTACGGTTGCCATACCTGTATAAAAAGCTCCTAAAAAAGGGCATAATACAAGCGTTCCAACAAAGTTCGCCTAAGCATTATATCACCTTCATTCTGGAAAATCAAGCACTTTTTGCTGATCTGATTTTTTTTGACAAACCGGCGTTTTTACTTGTCTCTCCAGATAATTCTGCCCTTGGACAGGTCGTAGGGCGACATCTCTAAGGTCACCTTGTCTCCCGGAAGAATCCGGATATAGTTCATGCGCAGCTTGCCGCTGATGGTCGCAAGAACCTTGTGGCCGTTTTCCAGCTCTACCTGGAACATGGCGTTGGGAAGCTTCTCTACAACGACTCCCTCGATCTCGATCACGTCTGCTTTTGACATAGTTTCTGTTTTCCCTCCTCGCATGCCGTGTAAGACTCTTTTGTTTTCTTTATGAGCTGAACATGCTTCTTATTCTTTTTGAAAGGCCTGCCCGCCGGACCCAGGAGCAAAACATGGGTCCCCAGATCCTCCTGGATCTCATAGACGGCGCCTTTATCGTTTCCGGCAAGGGATCTTGCCAGAAATCCCGGCTTCATTTCCACGAACTACTCTTCCTCCTGCTTCTTTTGGAACCCCGGAAGCGACAACAGCTCCGGTTCGCCCTCGGTGATCAGGATCGTATTCTCATAATGAGCCGACAGGCTGTGATCATCCGTCACAACGGTCCAGCCGTCCTCCAGCCAGTTTACCTCCGGACGTCCCGCGTTGATCATCGGCTCCACCGCCAGCGTCATTCCCGGCTGCAAAAGGATGCCCTTCCGCTTCATGGCAAAATTGGGAACCTCCGGATCCTCATGAAGGTGGGTGCCGATCCCATGGCCCACCAGATCCCGGACCACGCCGTATCCGAAGCTCTCCGCGTACCGCTGGATCGCGGAAGAAATATCGTTTAAATGGTTGCCCGCCTTCGCGAACCGGATCCCCTCAAAGAACGCCTGCTTCGTCACATCCATCAGCTTCTGCGCCTCGGGGGATACCGCCCCGACGCCCCAGGTTCTGGCGGCGTCGGAATGGTAGCCTTTATAGATCACTCCAGCGTCCAGGCTGACAATATCGCCTTCCTTTAAGATCCGGTGACGGCTGGGGATCCCGTGAACCACCTCGTCGTTCACCGATACGCAGATGGATCCGGGATAGCCGTTATAATTTTTAAAAGAAGGAATGCATCCATGACTGCGGATCAGCTTTTCTCCCAGCCGGTCGATGTCCATGGTGGACATTCCCGGATGGAGGGCGGCCGCCAGCTCCTCATGGACCATTGCCAGGATCTCTCCCGCCTTCCTCATCAATTCAATTTCTCTCGGCGATTTGATTGTCACTGCCATTTTCGCTATGCCCCCAGGATCTTTACGATATCCGCGAATACCTTTTCCATATCCTGCGTGCCGTCAACGGTATGAAGGATATTTTCCTTTGTATAATAGTCGATCAGCGGCTGGGTCTGGTCGTGATATACCTTCAGGCGGTTCGCCACCGTCTCCGGCTTATCGTCGTCTCTTAAGATCAGCTCCGCGCCGCACTTGTCGCAGACGCCTTCCTTCTTCGGAGCCGCGTAGGCGATGTGATAGGTCGCTCCGCATTTGGGGCATGCCCGCCGTCCCGACATACGGGCGACGATGTTCTCATCCGGAACATCCACGTTCACGGCGAAATCCAGCGCCTCTCCCTTGTCCGAAAGCGCCTTCTTTAAGCTTTCCGCCTGGGGAATGGTCCTCGGGAAGCCGTCAAGGATATATCCGTCCTTGCAGTCCGCCTGTCCGATCCGGTCCATCAAAAGATCAACCGTCAGGGAATCCGGAACCAAAAGGCCTTGATCCATATAGGACTTCGCCTTCTTGCCCAGCTCGGTTCCCGCTTTAATATTCGCGCGGAAAATATCTCCGGTGGAAATGTGTGGGATCTGATATTTATCGGCGATCCGCTCCGCCTGAGTTCCTTTTCCTGCTCCCGGCGCTCCTAACATCACAATCTTCATCTTTGAATCCCTCCAATCACATGAAAAGCTTAAACTGCCAAAGCATAAAATACTGAAAGCGGGCGAAAAAACTTCCGCCCGTTTCCTTTGCCTGCCGCTGGCATTCCAATACAGGCCTTAATCGTTCAAAAATCCTTTGTAATTGCGCACCAGCATCTTGGACTCGATGGCTTTGATCGTCTCCAGGATAACGCCGGCGATAATGATCAGGGACGTTCCGCCGAAGGACAGGTTTCCAACGGAGAACAGACCGGAGGCGATGATCGGAATAATGCAGACGACCGCCAGGCCCGCCGCTCCAAGGAAAACAATATAGCTTAAAATCCCGCTCAGGTAATCTGAGGTTGGCTTTCCGGGACGGATTCCCGGGATAAAGCCGCCGGATTTTTTCATATTGTTCGCCACTTCCAGCGAATTGAACGTAATGGACGTATAGAAATACGCAAACAGCACGATCAATACAATATACAAGATCAGTCCAATGGAATAAACCGGGGCTTCCGGCCGAAACCAGTTGGATGAGCTGAGCATCATCAGGATCTGGCCGCCGAAGGAGGTGTAGTCAACCGTAAAGAACTGCGCCACCATAGCCGGCATGGACATGATCGAGGATGCGAAGATCACAGGGATTACGCCTGCGGTGTTGACCTTCAGCGGAATATGGGAGGACTGGCCGCCGACCATTCTCCGTCCCTGCATCTTTTTGGAATACTGAACCGGGATACGGCGCTCCGCTCCGTTTAAGATCAGAACGAAAACAACCGTCGCAATGATCACCGCCAGAACGATCACACAGGCGATCGCCGCGACCGGAACCGACTGTCCCGCCATAAACCGGTAATACAGCATCATAATATCCTGAGGAAGGCTGGAAACGATATTCACAAGAAGGACGATGGAAATTCCGTTTCCAACACCTTTCTCCGTGATCCGTTCGCCGATCCACATTAAAAGGGCAGATCCCGCAGTCATCGCAGCCACAACCGTCAGATAGCCCCAGAAGTTTCTGTACTCCTCAAGAACAAGTCCCTGTCCGCCAAGGCCGAGAGCCATTGCCGTGGACTCGAAAAGAGCCAGTCCCACCGTCAGATATCTGGTGTATTCCGCAATCTTCCGTCTTCCGTCCTCGCCTTCCTTCTGCATCTCCTCCAGCTTCGGAACCGCGATGGTCAGAAGCTGCATGATGATGGAAGACGTGATGTAGGGCGTAATGCTTAATGCGAACAGCGACATGGAGGAAAAGGATCCGCCGGTGATCGCGTTGAAAAAGCCAAGCCCGGAAGCCTGAAGATTTTCAAAAAAACTGCTCAGATAGCTGGCGTCCACTCCCGGGATCGGAAGGTTGGAGCCAATCCTGATGACAACGAGCATTCCCAGGGTGTAAAGAAGCCGGTCCCGGACTTCTTTCACCCTAAATGCGTTTTGCAGGAATTTTATCATATTAGATCACCTCGCAGGTTCCACCTACTGCTTCAATTTTTGTCTTTGCAGACTCACTGAATGCGT
>DVFQ01000032.1 GCA_018713185.1 Candidatus Copromonas avistercoris (nom. illeg.)
TGTATCCATAAATGGTTAAATTACGGCAATCATAAAAGACACTACCGCCAAAATATTCAACAGACTTTGAAAGCGACATTTTCTCTAAACTACTGCATCCGCTAAATAAATTAGTGCCTAATTCTGTTAAACTTTCCTTAAAACTTTAAAGCCTGATGCTTACATACTCGCAATCATGCTGGCATTTTACGGCATATTCAGGATTGGCGAAATAAAGGGATTAACTTGGAGCAATGAAGATGAAAATACGGTCTATATACAGCAACAGCTTGTAGAAGAACGCAGCTTAAAAGATGATATGACTTTTAGCCATCCTTATAGGATAGTAAAAAATCCCAAAGGCAATCCTTACTAGAGCATCCGAACTGAAACTCTTTCCCCTGAAGGAGTCTCCATTTTAAAGAAAATGAAAGAGCTAAATCCTGATGGTGAATTTCTGTTTATGTATAAAGGAAAGCCCTTGACCACAGACACGTTTAATCGCCGTTTAAAGCAATATTGCAATGAGATTGGTATACAATACCTATCGAGCCACAAAATTCGTTTTACAACGGCTTCTATGCTCTACAATGCAGGTGTAAAGCCCATCGACATTCAACCTCTTTTAGGGCATTCTAATCTTGCCATGATAACACATTATATCAGCCAGCCCATAACAGCCAAAGACACTTCTCATATGGCGCAAATATTAGTATAAATGGCGTATTTACGGGCTGTACAACGATTATATAACTTTTTCGTAAAAAACAGAGAGCCTTAAACCCTCTATTATCAGGGGTTTAAGGCTCTCTGTACCTAATGCCGCAGACCGGAATCGAACCGGTACGAAGTTTTACCCTCGCAGGATTTTAAGTCCTGTGCGTCTGCCAGTTCCGCCACTGCGGCATATTTAGTTAGGTATGGGGCCTATAGGGCTCGAACCTATGACCCTCTGCTTGTAAGGCAGATGCTCTCCCAGCTGAGCTAAGACCCCTCACTGTCCTCAAGTTATCTGTCTCACTTGCGACTGCTCAGCTACTATAACCGAAACCGGGGAAATTGTCAACAGTTATTTTTATAAAAATTTTAATCTTTTTTTCCCATTCTGTGTTATACTAAAACATAATGCTGAATAATGCTGATAAGAGAAAAAGCAATTCCTTTGCTGTGATTACCGGAAGATAAATCGGAGGGTTTTATGTATCAGTTTATCGTAAATCCAAGTGCGGGAAACGGACGGGGTTATCATGTATGGAAGCGGCTGGAGCGGCAGCTGGACAACGACAGTCAGGAATATCAGGTTTTCTTTACGGAAGCCCAGGGAGATGCCGCGGGCCTGGCCAAGCGGCTGACCGCCGAGAAAAATGATCCGAAGGTAATTATCATAGTAGGGGGCGAGGGGACTTATAATGAGGTGCTGAACGGGATTTCCTTTCGGGGGCTTTTGACGCTGGGATATGTTCCGGCGGGATTCCGCAACGCGCTGTCGAAGGGGTTCCAGTCTTTCCGCATGGTAAACAGGCAGGCAAGGAAAATTCTTCATCCCAAATACTACCGGCTTTTGGATTACGGCGTTCTGACCTTCGGCGAGGAGGAAGTGGTGTCCAGGCGGTTTGCCGGCCGGTGCGGGATCGGTTTGGACGCGGCGATCTGCCACAATCTGCTTTGCAGCCGGATGCGGCAGCCCATGTGCCGGCTCAGGATGGTCCATATTTTAAACTTTGCCCTCGGGTTAAAGCAGCTGATTTTAGCAAAACCGGCAAAGGGATATATTTTACTTGACGGAACGAAAAAAGTAGAGTTTAATCATATATATTTCATTTCTTTCATGATCCGGGAAGAGAGCGGAAAGAAGAAAAAGAAGGCCGGAGCCGAAGAGGACGGCGGCCGGATGATGGTTTATGTAGGAAACAGCGCTAAAAAGCGGAAAATGGTGTCGATCTTAATGGATATGCTGATCGGGCTCCGCCGGAAGGAGCGGGGCGTGCGGATTTTTGAATGCAGCGAGGCGGCGGTCCATTTAAACCGTCCGCTGGCGGTCCATGTGGACGGGGAAAGCTGTTACTGCCAGCAGGATCTTGAGGTGCGCTGTATCCCCAAACGGATCCGTATGATTGGATCGTAACCGCTTTCGGGGAAACGGGAAGATCGATAGAAACAGAGAGGAATAGTTATGAGGATTGGACAGGGATATGATGTGCATCGGCTGACGGAGGGGCGTCCGCTGATCCTGGGCGGTGTCAAGATCCCATGTGAACAGGGACTTTTAGGACATTCGGATGCGGATGTCCTGCTTCATGCCGTTATGGACGCGCTTTTGGGCGCGGCCGCCCTGGGGGATATAGGCCAGCATTTTCCGGATACGGATGAGGCGTATCGCGGAATTTCCAGCCTGGAGCTTCTGCGCCGGGTGGGAGAGCTTCTGCAGGCCAACGGTTTTCTGATTGAAAATATTGATTCGACTATTATTGCCCAGTGGCCAAAGCTGTCTCCTTACCGGCAGCAGATGAGAGAGAATATAGCGAAGACCTTGGGAATTGAAGTTGATCAGGTGAACGTAAAAGCTACGACGGAGGAAGGCTTAGGATTTACGGGAGCAAAAGAAGGAATCTCCGCCCAGGCGATCGCGCTTTTGTCTACTGTGGCGGATTATAATAGAGAGGACCGCTTGGCTTTTCGCGGCTGCGGAGGCTGCGCGGGAGAATGTCCGGCGCTTTGAAAACGTGACGCGGATGGAGGACGCCCGGCGCTTTGAGAATTCGGCGCGGACGGGGAATGACGGACAGAGCCGAAACGGCGGAGAGGGAAAGAAACAAAAGGAAAGCAGCAAAAGGAGAGCAGTATGAAAATCTATAATACATTGACGAGACGAAAAGAAGAATTTGTGCCGTTGGAGCCGGGAAAGGTAAAGATGTATGTCTGCGGCCCGACGGTTTACAATCTGATCCATATCGGAAACGCCCGGCCCATGATCGTATTTGACACGGTGCGGCGGTATTTTGAGTATAAGGGCTATGATGTGAATTATGTATCCAATTTCACCGACGTGGATGACAAGATCATCAACAAGGCCATCGAAGAGGGAACGGATGCGGATACGATTTCCAAGCGATATATTGAAGAATGCAAAAAGGATATGAAGGCGTTAAACGTAAAGCCGGCGACGAAAAATCCCCTGGCGACGGAGGAAATCTGCGGGATGCTGGATATGATCCAGACTCTGATCGAAAAGGGATACGCTTACGCGGCGGCGGATGGCACCGTCTATTTCCGGGTGAAAAAGTTTAAGGATTACGGGAAGCTGTCTCATAAAAACTTAGAGGATCTTCAGTCCGGCTTTCGGGAGATCAAGGTGACCGGCGAGGAAGGGAAGGAGGATCCCAACGATTTCGTATTGTGGAAGCCGAAGAAGGAAGGGGAACCCTATTGGGAGTCGCCCTGGTGTGAAGGCCGTCCCGGATGGCATATCGAATGCTCTGTAATGGCGAAACATTATCTGGGAGAAGAAATCGATATCCATGCAGGCGGAGAGGATCTGATCTTCCCCCACCATGAAAATGAGATCGCCCAGAGTGAAGCGGCCAACGGAAAGCCATTTGCCCGTTACTGGATGCACAATGCGTTCTTAAATATTGATAATAGAAAGATGTCAAAATCTCTGGGGAATTTCTTTACGGTCCGAGAGATCTGCGAAAAGTATGATCCGCAGGTGCTTCGGTTCTTTATGCTGAGCGCGCATTACCGCAGCCCGCTAAATTTCAGCGCGGAATTGATGGAGGCGTCGAAAAACGGTCTGGACCGGATCCTGACGGGAATGGAAAAACTGCGGGAAACGGAGGCGAAGGTGTCCCAAGACAGCCTTTCCCTGGCGGAAGAAGAGAATAAAGCGAAGGGCGAAGCTCTGGCGGCCAAATATGAGGCGGCTATGGAGGATGATTTCAATACGGCGGACGCGATTTCCGCGGTATTTGAGCTGATCAAGCTGGCCAATTCTACGGTGACGGAGGAAAGCTCGAAGGCGTATGTTTCCTGGCTGAAGGAGGAGCTGGAGCGGCTCTGCGAGGTTCTTGGAATCGAGACGGAAAAGAAGAAAGAGGTTCTGGACGCGGAAATCGAGCGGATGATCGAAGAGCGGCAGGCGGCTAGAAAAGCGAAGAATTTCGCTCTGGCCGATGAAATCAGGGGCCGGCTTTTAGAGATGGGGATTATCCTGGAGGACACAAGAGAGGGAGTAAAATGGAAGAGGGCTTAACGCTCTTAAAACGGGAATTTCATTTAAAGGAAGAGGACGCCGCCCAGTATTCGCCGCTGGTGCTGGCTTATATGGGAGACGCGGTTTATGAGCTGATGATCCGGACATTGGTGGTAAACCAGGGGAACGCCCAGGTCAATAAGCTTCATAAACGGAGCGCCGGCCTGGTAAAGGCGGAAGCCCAGGCGAGGATGGCGCTGGCTCTCCAGGAGGATCTTACGGAAACAGAGCGGGCGGTGTACCGCAGAGGCAGGAACGCTAAATCCTATACGTCGGCAAAGAACGCGTCTATACGGGATTACCGGACGGCGACCGGTTTTGAGGCATTGGCCGGGTACCTGTACCTTTCCGGGCAGCCGGAGCGGCTGGCCGAGCTGGTGCGCCTTGGGCTTATGAAGCTGGGGGAGGTTTCCCTCGCCGGGCAGGAGCAGGAACCCCTGGATTTGAGATAAAAGAGAGTATGGAGAGCAGGAAATGAGATACGAGGAGCTGACGATCGAGGGACGGAACGCGGTATTAGAAGCATTTCGTTCCGGGAAGACAGTAGACCGGCTGTTTGTTTTGGACGGATGCCAGGACGGTCCGGTAAGGAGCATTATCCGCGAGGCGAAGAAAAACGATACGATCATTACGTTCGTTCCCAAGGACCGGCTGGATCATATGTCGGAGACCGGGCGGCACCAGGGCGTGATCGCTTATGCGGCAGCCTATGAGTACGCGACGGTAGAGAGTATGCTGGAGGACGCCGGGAAGAAAGGGGAACCGCCGTTTTTGTTTTTGCTGGACGGGATCGAGGATCCCCATAACCTGGGGGCGATCATCCGGACCGCTAATCTGGCGGGGGCTCATGGGGTGATTATTCCCAAAAGACGGGCGGCGGGCCTGACGGCCACGGTGGCCAGAACCTCCGCTGGAGCCTTAAATTATACGCCGGTGGCGAAGGTAACGAATCTGGCGGCGGAGATCGAAGAACTGAAAAAAAAGGGGCTTTGGTTTGTGTGCGCCGATATGGGCGGCGAGAGTATGTACCGCTTAAAGCTTACAGGGCCCATTGGGCTGGTGATCGGCAACGAAGGGGACGGCGTCAGCCGGCTGGTGCGGGAGGCATGCGATATGACGGCGTCGATTCCCATGAAGGGGGAAATCGATTCGCTGAACGCTTCCGTGGCGGCGGGCGTACTGGCCTATGAGATTGTCCGGCAGAGACTATTTGATGCGACTTAAGATGTTTTTAAGGCTCCGGGGCCAAGAAAAAGAAGGCCCCGGAGCTGCTTTTTTAGATTAGTCTTCCAGAGTAAAGACCTGGTACAGATTGGACCAGGGATTTCCGATGATGTAGCTGGTGTAGGCTTTTCCGGCTTGAACATTGACACTGTAGGTTAAAAGCGGGTTGGAAACGCCGCATCCGCCGCAAGTGCCGCCGATGACGGCGGAAAGAATGATGATCGGCAGCTCATTGAAGGAGGAGACGGAAAGCTGGGCCCCCGTGACAAAGAAGGTATGATTTCCGGCGGCGGCCTGCTTGTAGCTGGTCACCTCTTTATAGCCTACTCCGCCAAAGGCGATCTGATTCTGGAAGGTGCGGACATCGTAGCTGGAACCGGAGTAGGACATGTTGGCGACTCTGAGGCAGCCGTATCCGGAAGGAATGTTGGTGCATCCCATATCGGATACTTTAGCGAGGGTGACGCCGCTTGCCGAATCCAGGATCACCAGCGTGACCTTTTCACCGGCGACAAAGGCCATGGTCTGCTGATAGTAGATCTGGCCGTTGGAACGGCGAATCGTAACCGTATGGAAGCCGTCGGATACATTTAGGTAAGTGGATACGGTGGCAAAGGTGGAGCCGGAGAAGAACTCCCTTCCGTCGATATATGCGTCCAGATTGATTCCGTTGGTACTGGCGTTTAAGAAACGGACCTGGCCGTAATAAGTAGTCTGCGGCAGGCTGGGCGTCGGAAATTCCGGGAAAACCGGGAAATCCGGAAGGGGGAAGGTAAACACCGGATAGGAAGGCAGCGGAGCAACCGGCCGGCTTCCTGTGGGCGCGATAGGCGTCGTAGGAATCCCCGCGATCGCTTCCTCCTCATCCGTGGCAATGGCGGGCGGGCCGCCGGAGGGGGCGACGGGCGTTGTGGGAATTCCGGAAATATCAGGCCAGCGGGAAGCGGCGGACTGGGACTTCTTGCCGGCCGCGGCTTTGTTTTGATTATTTGCTTCTGGCATAGAAAACCTCTGTGTTTTTTAGTTTATTCTATGTAAAAAAAATTTAAAAGTTCCGGTTGACAAATGTAAAATCCTATGATAATATATCCAAGGTTTCAGAAATACGCTGCCTTGGCTCAGCTGGTAGAGCGTCGCCTTGGTAAGGCGGAGGTCGGCAGTTCAAATCTGCTAGGCAGCTCTCGCAGAAACTGGAAAATGAGGCTTCCCGAGTATTCGGGGAGCCTCATTTGCG
>DVFQ01000033.1 GCA_018713185.1 Candidatus Copromonas avistercoris (nom. illeg.)
TCCGCCAGGCCAGGGAGAAAATGTCAATTGTTGACAAAAAAGCCCGCAGAGATGCCATTATTGACATCCTGCGGGTGTGATTATCTCATGATTTCAAAGGTCTTTTTATTCATCCAGCGTACTGTAAACGACCTCGCCGTCGATCATCGTCATTCTGCACAGAGTCGTATTATAAAGCGGATTTCCGTCAAAGACCGCAACGTCCGCGTCCTTGCCCTCTTCCAGGGATCCGATCCGGTGATCCAGATTCAGAACCTCCGCCGGATAAATGGTCAAGCCCTTCATAATATTCTCTTCCGTCATTCCTCTTCTCAACAGAAGCCCAGCCTGCATCGGGAGCCATTTTGTCTCGCTTCCCGTATCAGCCGTCAGGCAGACCTTAACGCCTGCATCCGTCAGCATTCCCGGATTCTCCAGCTTGAGGTTCCAGATCTCCTGCTTGGACGGCGGCAGAAGAAGCGGTCCAACGATGCAGTACAGATGATTCTCCGCGATCACGTCCCTTACTTTATAGCCTTCCGTCGCATGCTCCAAGGTAAAGTCTAAGCCAAACTCCTTGGCGATCCGGATTGCCGTAATAATATCATCGGCCCGGTGGCAATGGATCCTGACTCTCTGCTCGCCGCGAATCACCCGTACCAGGGCGTCCAGCTTGAAATCCGGCTCCGGCGCTTTGGACGGATCCGTTTCCGCGGCTTTCAGCTTATCAGAATAATTCTTCGCCTTATAAAGCGTCTCCCGAAGAAGCGCCGCGGTTCCCATTCTCGTCCAGGGCATCCGGTGCTGCTCCAGGCCATGGAACCGCTTCGGGTTCTCGCCCAGGGCAAACTTCATCTCTTCCGTACCCGGAATCATCATTTCCTCCGCCGTATGGCCCCAGAGCTTAATGGCGATTCCCGTACCACCGATAATATTTCCGGAACCCGGCTGAGTATAAACCGTCGTAAAGCCAGCCTCCCGCACCGGACGCACCGCCCAGTCCTCGGGATTTACCGCGTCCAGAGCTCGCACCTGGGGCGTGATCGGATCTGAGCCCTCATTTCCGTCGTCTCTCTGACCCGGCATCGTTCTCGGCTCGCTGAAATTACAGATATGGGTATGGCAGTCGATCAGGCCGGGGGTAATATATCCGCCCTTCGCGTCGATCACCTTAGCCCCCTCCGGGATCTGGATCCCGGCGCCGGCCGCTTTGATCTTTCCGTCCTCTACAAGCACCGTGCCGTTCTCAAAGGTTCCTTTGGTCACCGTCACGACTTTTCCGTTGGTAATTGCAATCATTCTATAAAAACTCCTTTCCCTCCGCGGCAATTTCTGTCCCTGATCTTATTTCATGATATCATATACGGTTCCGCAGAAAATCTTCACGGCATTGGGCAGAACCTTCTCATCGACATCAAAAATACGGCTGTGGCCCGGTCCGGCCTCCTTGGTCAGCGCGCGCATAAAGGTCGCCTGGCCGCCCTGCTCCTGAACCCGGCGCATCATATAGGAAACGTCCTCGCTGCCGCCGCTCTTTGTCGTCAGCTGGCTGGACACCGGCATATGCAGATGCTCCTCGCAGACCTTCTTGACCCGCTCCATTAACGCCTCGTCGCTGGTAAGGGAATACGCGGAGCCCATCAGCTTCATCTCCGACGTGCATCCGTGCATCTTCGCGGCATTTTCAATTACATTAACCGCATATTCCTCCATGAACTGGTTGATCTCCGTGGTCTCGCCCCGAACCTCGATCTCCATCTTGGCTTCGTCCGCGATGACATTTCTTCCGCTTCCGGCTACCACCGTACCCACGTTCACGCGGGAAGCGCCGGCAGAATGCCGCGGGATCGCGTACAGATTCAAGATCGCCGTTCCAACCGCCAGCATAACATTCTTGCCCAGCTCCGGAGAACCGCCGGCATGGGCCGCCTGGCCGCGGAACACCACATCATATTTCGTTGTAGCAAGAGAACCATAGCTTCCCGGGATCACCACCGCCGGATCGCCGTCCTCTGTATCGGTTACATGGGAACCGATCAAATAATCTACGCCGTCCAGATGGCCGTTATCCACAATGGACTTAGCGCCGCGGACGCCCTCCTCCGCCGGCTGGAAGATCAGCTTTACGGTTCCATGAAGAGAATCCTTGATCGACATCAAAACCTTCGCGACTCCAAGGCCGATGGTAGCATGGGCGTCATGGCCGCAGGCATGCATAAAGCCCTCATTTACAGAAGCAAATCCCTCTCTCGCCGGACGGTGGCTGCTGTCATGCTCCTCAAACACGCCAAGGGCATCGATATCGAACCGCATCGCGACCGTCGGGCCTTCGCCGCAGCGCAGGATTCCGATCACGCCGGTCATTCCGCCCTTTGTGTACTTGACAAACTCCGGATCCGCCCCCTGGGCGACGGCACGCTCATACTGTTTGTCCAGTTCCTCTTCCGACGGAACGCCCATGCGGGAATCCCGTTTGCAGACCTGGTCTCCCACAAGGACCTCGTATCCCAGATCCGTAAGCTTTCTGGCAATGATCGAAGACGTACGCATTTCAAACCAGCCTTTTTCCGCGTATTTGTGGAAATCACGGCGCTGTGCTGTCAAATCGTCCGCGATCGCATCGGTCTGTTTGATGATCTGTTCATAAATGTCCATATCCTACCTCCCCATAATAATGAAATAATACCCCAGGGCCGTCGGCCCCATGTCTGAACGATTGTTCATTTATGATTCAGTATAGCATATTTCCCCCGGACAGACAATAAAAGTCAGAAAATTTATTTCACTCTCGGCAGCATCCGTCCGCCGAAGCCGACCGCGAAAATCTTTCCTTCCGCGTCCGGATACAGCTTCACATAATCGTCCTTTTCCGCTTTGCGGAAAATCCCCAGATATTCCTGCACCGGCAGGAAGGCGCCTTCCGTTCCATTGACCCGGGCCGCCGGCACGCCGTCCTTTAAGAAAATCTCAACCTCGTTCTCCTCGTCGGAATGATAAACGCCGCAGGCCGCCTGTTTCCTCTCCTGACTCCACTCATAATCCTGATACAGCTCCCGGTCCGGAAGCGGATTCCGCCCATGGTACATCAACATGGCCGCGTCCGCGATCACGCTCACCGGAACATCCGACGTATTGCAGAGGACGATCACTCCGGCTCCGGCGTCGTAGGACCAGGACATGTTGGAGGACACGCCCGTAAGGCTTCCGCCGTGCTCCACCACCGTCAGATCCGCCAGCTTTTTCGTCGCCAGGCCATAGCAATAGAAGCTCTCCGGCCGGTATTCGATCCGCGGACGGCACATGGAGCGGATTCCTTCCATAGAAAGGACCGTTTCCCCATTCGCTGATTTTCCGTAATTCAGATACATGGCGACGTATTTTTTCATGTCCGCGATCGTAGACTTCATCGCTCCGCCGCCGCCAAGAACAAAGGCATGGTCGAAATAATCCCGGCTGCCTTCCATGACGCCCTTCACCTTTTTATACAGGATTGCCGCGTTTTGATCCAGCGCCGGCCGGATATAATCGCAGCCGCTGCGGCTCATCCCCAAAAGATCTAAGATATTTTTCTTTATGTAATCCGCATAGGAAGGCTCCCCGCCGTATCTCCGGATAATCTCGGAAAGTAGGGCGAATCCGTCGTTGCAGTAGCTCATATACTCGCCGGGCCGTCCGATCAGGCCGTGCTCCTTCGTCTGGGCGTCCAGCTGTTCCGATACGATCCGCGCCCCTGTTTTTGCCAGTTCCTCATCGTAGGCCGGATCCTCCTTCATCGTCTCCGGAAGCCCGAGATCCTTCACAACCTCCCGCATAACCGTCCGATGAACCGGATAGAATCCAGCGCAGTGGCAAAGGAAATGCCATACTTTTACCGGTTCCTGGTTCCGGTTGGTAAATTCCGGCACATACTGGCTGACCGGCGCGTCAAGGTCGATCAGCCCGCGCTCCGCCATCTGCATGATCGCCAGGGCGGTAAAAGATTTTGTTACGGAAGCCACGCCGAAAATCGTGTCCGGATCGATGGGAAGCTTCGCTTCCTGGTCCCGGTATCCAAAATACTTTTCATAGCAGGTATTGCCCGCCGCGTCAATGATCGCAACCGCGATTCCCGACGCCTGGTGGCGCGTTCTGATCTCCTCCGCCAGATTTTCAAACAGCATCCGGTTTCCCTCTGTAATTCGATTCATTCTAACCCCTCTCCCCTTATTTTTTCGCGGATCCTTCCGCGTTAAATTCCACGGTCTCCGCAAAAAGCACTTGCGAAGACCGTTTCCTGCCCTTTCATTTTAACATGAAAGATCAATATATCCAACGCCGTTTTTGATCCGGATTTCTGTTCCGTAAGGTTTTGACAGCTCCGCCAGATACTGGAGCGTCTTTTCATCCCCCGTCAGCACCGGCACGCCCTTCTGGGAGCGGGGGCGATCCATTCCCAGCGCGATCGGATACAGCTGGATCTGCGTCACCTTCCCATTCTCCATGGTCCAGCCCGCCATAACGGAATGCCAGATTTCATGAAGAACTCCATAGCCCACCGTTCCGTTTTTGCTCCGGTTGCTCATATACGCGCCCACCTTCGTATCCACGGGCATCTTCTTATTTACATACGCATCATAGGGCTGCAGCTCAACCGTCTCCGTCTCAAACAGGAAATTTCCCAGACTGTAAAAAATCGGTTTTTCATGATAGAGTTCAATTCCCCGAAGCTCATGGGGCCCATGGCCGATCACCGCGTCGGCGCCGGCGTCTACGCACCGTCTGGAAAATGTTTCCAGAAACATAGCCGGAACCTTCATGTTTTCCGTATCCGATTCATGGGCATGGATGCTGACAAGGACCACGTCCGCCTGCAGCCTGGCTTCTTTGATTTCTCCCTCGATCCTCGCCATATCCGCTTCTTTGGGACGGCTTTCGATCCAGTCCTTCGTATCCAGTTCAAACCGGTAGCATCCGAAGGGCAGGATTCCCTCCTCCGGCGGATTCTGGTAGCCATTCTTTACGGAATTCTCCATAGAAGCGTTCACCTTTGTCAAAGCCGCCAGTTCTTTCGCCTTCTGGTAGTTTTCCGGACTTACATGATAGATCGTTTCAAACCGCAGCGGATTTAATCCCGGCCTTCCTTCCATATCCCCGCTTTGTCCGCCGGCCATTCCCGACTCATGGAACGTGGCGGAAGCCGCGATCAGGGCGACCCGGGTCTCCTTCGTCTCCAGGTAGCAGGGTCTGGAAGCATCCGCCAGGTTCTTTCCGGTTCCGGCAAAAATCATGCTCCGCTCCCTCAGATGGTTGATGGTCGCGAGAACGCCCCCGTGGCTGTAGTCGCAGGAGTGATTATTGGCCGTATTATACAAGTTAAACCCATAGGACTGCATGGAATCCAACATTTCCGGATCCGCCATGGCCCAGGTTCCGCCGGAAAACGCTGCCGGATACCCCTCCTGCCGGTGAAACGTCATTTCCAGATTGGAAAATTTCACATCGTGCTGCTGGATCAGCTCCCGCACCGCCTCAAATCCTTCGTATCCGCCCTCCGGGAAACGCCGGGTAATGAACGCGTCTCCGGTGGCGATAAAAGTTGTTCTGCTCATTCTTATTCCTCCCTATTATGAGCGAAAGCCCGACCAACTTTCGCCCATCTTTCTGAACTTTGAAGTTTTGTACAACTCTTATCTGACTTCATTGTACATAATTGCTTAAAGAATAGCAAGAGACATCTTTCTGCTGCTGCCAGTCGTCAAAAACATCAGCTTAATCCATTGATCGAACGCACATTATGGCACGCAACATAATGTCCCGGCGCAATTTCTTCCGTTACCGGACTCTTCTTTTTGCATATCTCCGTACAATATTCACATCTTGGCGCAAACCGGCACCCTGGTTTAGGGTTGATCGGCGAAGAAATTTCGCCTTTCAAAAGAATTCG
>DVFQ01000034.1 GCA_018713185.1 Candidatus Copromonas avistercoris (nom. illeg.)
ATTTTATTTTTTCTTGTTTTATTCGTTATCGTGTACGTTCTGTTTGGCCTTCAGTATTCGATCATTGTTTCTGTCGTTACGACATTTTTCCAGGTTCGCTATAAGAAAAGCACCAATACGGTTTATCAGTATCTATGGCTTGCGCTGTTTGGAAGCCTCTTATATTTCCTGGCGGTTTTAAGCTCCTGGAATCTGTTCTTCTGCGTCCTTTTGAACCTTTCGGTTCCGTTTCTGCTTGCATTTACCTTAAGCTCTCAATTTAATCCCAAGGGGTATTTTTCTTACTCCATGTTTTTCGTGTTTCTCGCCCTGATGCCGCCGGAGAATCAGGAGGAGTTTATTACGGAGCTTTTCGTCTTCTGGTTCTGCATGGTATTCTTAACGGCCGCGGTCTGGCTGTACGGCCGCTTCTTCCTAAAATCAGCGGCTCTGCCGCTGACTCTTCGGAATATGCTTTTAGAGATGTCGGAGCTGGTTCTCTTGCTGCCGGATCTGGAGAAAAAAGAAGAAGTAAAGGAGCGGTTTTCCCATCTGGTGCGGGAGGCCTGCGCCCTTCCCCATCACCAGAACTTTTTCGCCGTACATACAAGAAAGAATAAGATCTACGATATGACGGCCACTCTTTTGCAGAGGTTTTCCTATTTGATCCAGGAGGACGGATGGCGGGAGGAACTGGATGAGCGGCATACCCGGGAACTGAAGCGGCTGTCCCGATTTTTGGCGGAGAACGCGGTCCGGCTGGATTCCATATCTCTGGAATATGAGATCCGCAAGGCCCACAGCCTTCTGGACAGTATGGCGCTGCCGGAGGGCAGTGTGCGGATCTTCTGCCGCAGCCTTCTGCATATGATGATCCTTCTTTTGGAGGCGTACCGGGAACCGCACCATTCCGTGAAAAACCCGCCGGGGCTTAACTGGAAGCGCATCATCCAGCGGTTAAAGATCCGGCTGTCCCCGGATTCGTTTGAGATGCGGTTCGCCCTGCGGCTTTCTATTGTCCTTACTATTCGCTCTTGTTATGATTTCGTTTATGTACTGCGCCGCGCCGGGCACCTGGTATCAGCCGATTTTTTCTACCTGCTACGCGCTGACGCTTACCAGCATGACGTTAAATGAGACAACGGCGATCCAGCTGCGGCTTCTTTATCTGTGCGCCGCGGTCCTGATCGTATTTATTGTAAACCGGTTCTTCTTCCCGATCCGCAGGGACAAGCTGTTTCAGTACAATCTAAGATCCTTGCTCCAGCTGCACGACAGCTATTGGGAAATGATACAGAAGGAGCTGACGGCGTATGAGAACGCGCCGGTTTCCAGCGAGCTATTGACCTGCTTTCATGTTATTTATGAGGAATGCATGGATTATACAAAAAAGATCCCGCCGGGATTTCGGAGAAACCGGCTGGAGCATCTTTTGATAACGCTTTGGCATATGTTTTCCGAGCTGGAACAGCTGTATTTTCTTGTCCATACGGGAGCGGTTTCGGAGGAGGAAAAGCCTGCCGCGCTTTCTTTGATCGCTGCCGCCAGAAAAAATCTGCAGCCGGCTTGGGATCGGAAAGAGCGGATCTCTTTAGAAAGAGAACCGGAGTTTCAAAATGCGGAGGTTTCCCACGTATTCCGGAAATATTTTAAGCACGCGGGCGTTGTGATGAAATACGCCCATGAACTGACGGGGTTGCAATCGTCCCATGGAATTGGTATAGTAGAAGGCGAAACAGAAAAGGGATATAAAAGATTATAAAAAGAACAGGAGAGAACAATGAAGCGAATCGCGAAATTAGAAAAGGTTAGCTTTGAACAGTATCGGGAGGATTGGCTCAAAGAGGCTCCTGGGACGGAGGAGAAAAGGATCCGGGAGATTTATGAGCAGATCCGGCTTCCCAAACGGGCGACCAGCGGATCGGCCGGCTATGATTTTTACGCGCCCTGCGGGATTTCCTTAAAGCCGGGGGAAACGGTTAAGGTTCTTACGGGAATCCGGGCGCGGATCGACGAGGGATGGGTGCTTACCCTTTATCCGAGAAGCGGCCTTGGTTTTCGGTACCGCCTGCAGCTAAACAATACGGTCGGAGTGATCGACAGCGATTATTACGGGTCGGATAATGAGGGACATATCCAGGCGAAGATCACCAACGACAGCCGTGAGGGAAAAGAACTGAAGCTGGAGGCCGGAACGGGATTTATGCAGGGGATTTTCCTGGAATACGGGATCACCGAGGACGATGATGCGGACGAGATCCGAAACGGCGGATTCGGAAGCACGACGGCGCAGGGAAAATAAGATCCGTAAAGAGGCGGTTTGTGAAAATGGAAGCCGCGGATCAGGCGGTTTGAAAAACACGGAAACGGGCGAGGTGAGAAGGAATGGGAAAACGCGTATATCAGGCGGGCAAAAAGACGGCGGTAATTTTGGCGGCTCTTTTCTTATTGTCCGGCTGCGGCTCGGTGACGGAGGAGATGAAAACCGGACGGACGGAGGGGATCGCCCTGCTGGAAAGCGGAGACTACGAGGGGGCCGTATCCCGGTTCGACGAGGTCATCAGCCAGGCCTCGCGGGTAACGGATTTTGAGCTGGACGTGTTAAAATACCGGGCGGAGGCGGAGCTAAAATTGGAGGATTACCAGGCGGCCGCCTATACCTACGGGATTTTGAGCCAGGTGGATGAGCCGAAGCCGGAATATGAATACCTGGAGGCCCTGTGCCTGGCAAGAGGCGGAAATCCGGAGGGAGCGAAGGCGGCTTTAGAAGAGGGAAAAGCGCTGGATGAGTCCCTTTCCGGATTCGGCTATGAGGAAGCCATGATGGCCATCGGAGAGGCTAACGCGGCGTCCGGCGATATGGAAGCGGCGGACCGCACGTATCAGGAACTGGTTTCCCAGGGACACGCCAATACGGGGATTTATAACCGATGGGCGCTTTCGGCCATGGAAGCCGGAAATTATGAGGAGGCGCTCTCCTATATTCAGACGGGCTTGGCCCTTTCAGACGATACGGCAAGAAAAGAACTGCGGTTTAACGAAGCGGTATGCTGCGAATATCTTGGCCAGTACGAACAGGCGCTTTCCCTGTTCCAGGCTTATGAGGCGGAATTCGGGAGCGACGAGCAGACGGCGCATGAAATCGCGTTTCTTGTGACAAGATAAGGAGCAGTATGGCGGAATTGATTGAATTAAAGGAAGAAGAGGAGCGGGTCATCCTGTTTGCGGTGAGCACCGGGAACGGGGACGATGCCAAGGATTCTTTGGAGGAGCTGGAAGAGCTGGCCCAGACGGCCGGAGCGGTGACGGTGGGAACCCTGATCCAGTCCCGGGAACGGATCCATCCGGGAACCTACCTGGGAAAAGGAAAAATCGAAGAGCTGAAGGACATGATCTGGGAAAAGGAAGCCACCGGCGTCATCTGCGACGACGAGCTTTCCCCCGCCCAGCTTCGGAACCTGGAGGACGCGTTGGAAATTAAGGTCATGGACCGGACCATGGTGATTTTAGATATCTTTGCCGCTAGGGCAAAGACCAGCGAAGGAAAAATTCAGGTGGAGCTGGCGCAGCTAAAGTACCGGGCCGTGCGCCTGGTGGGCCTTCGGGCGTCGCTATCCAGGCTTGGCGGCGGTATTGGAACCAGAGGCCCCGGTGAGAAAAAGCTGGAGATGGACCGGCGTCTGATCCATGAGCGGATCAGCCAGTTAAAAACGGAGCTGGAGACGGTCCGGCGCCACCGGGAGGTGATCCGCAGGCAGAGGGAAAAGAGCGGAGTTTTGCGGGCGGCGATCGTAGGCTATACCAACGCGGGCAAGTCCACGCTTTTAAACCGCCTGACCAACGCGGGGATCTTGGCGGAGGATAAGCTGTTCGCGACGCTGGATCCCACCACCAGGCCCGTCGTCCTTCCGGACGGACAGACCGTCCTTCTTACGGATACGGTCGGATTTATCCGAAAGCTTCCCCACCATCTGATCGAGGCGTTCCAAAGCACCCTGGAAGAGGCCCGCTACTGCGATGTGATCCTTCATGTGGTGGACTGCTCCAATCCCCAGATGGATCTTCAGATGCATGTGGTATATGAGACGCTTCGGAAGCTGGAGGTCCAAGATAAGGAGATCATTACGGTCTTTAATAAGATCGACCGGGCGGGAGCCGATACCACGGGCCGGGACATGCACTCGGATTACCGGGTGAAAATCTCCGCGAAAACGGGGGAAGGGATCCCCTCCCTTCTTTCGGCGCTGCAGTCGGTTTTAAGAAGCCGGCAGATTTATTTTGAAAAGGTGTTTCCCTATACGGAGGCCGGGAGAATCCAGAGCATCCGGAAAAGCGGCCGCCTTTTGACGGAGGAGTACCGGGACGACGGGATCCATGTGTCGGCGTACGTGCCGGCGGAGCTTTTTGAAAAATTGGTGCAATAGCGTATAATTATCACAATATCTGGGATTGATAAAAATATTGAAACCAGATATTGTGTTTTCTTTCCTTATCTGCTATAATGGGATTCAATCGTTAAAATAGAAGGGAAGAGGGGAACGATACATGATCGAAGTAATTAAGCGGGACGGCGAAATTGCGGAATTTAATTTGAATAAGATCACGGAAGCGATCAAAAAGGCGTTTAAGGCGACAAAGAAGGATTTTACCCATGAAATCCTGGAGCTTCTTTCGCTGCGCGTGACAGCCGATTTCCAGAGCAAGATGGAACAGGGGAAAATTTCTGTGGAGCAGATCCAGGACAGCGTGGAGCATGTGCTGGAGGAGACCGGCTATACTGACGTTGCCAAGGCCTACATTTTATACCGGAAGCAGAGAGAGAAAATCCGCAACATGAAAAACACGATCCTGGACTATAAGGACGTGGTAAACAGCTACGTAAAGGTGGAGGACTGGCGGGTAAAGGAAAATTCTACCGTTACCTATTCCGTCGGCGGACTGATCTTAAGCAACTCCGGAGCTATCACCGCCAATTACTGGCTGTCGGAGATTTATGACACGGAGATCGCGGAGGCCCACAGAAGCGGCGATATCCATCTGCACGATCTGTCCATGCTGACCGGATACTGCGCAGGCTGGTCCTTAAAGCAGCTGATCCAGGAGGGCTTAGGCGGAATTCCGGGAAAGATCACCTCCTCCCCGGCCAAGCATCTGTCGGTTCTCTGCAACCAGATGGTGAATTTCTTAGGAATTATGCAGAACGAATGGGCCGGCGCCCAGGCGTTTTCTTCCTTCGATACGTATCTGGCTCCCTTTGTCCGTGTCGATAAGCTGGATTATCCGGCGGTTAAGAAATGCATTGAATCCTTTATTTACGGAGTGAATACGCCCAGCCGCTGGGGCACGCAGGCGCCTTTCTCCAATATTACGCTGGACTGGACGGTTCCGGACGATATGGCCAATATGCCGGCGATCGTAGGCGGAAAAGAGATGGATTTCACCTACGGCGACTGCAAGAAGGAAATGGATATGATCAATAAGGCCTTTATTGAGACCATGATCGAGGGAGACGCCAACGGCCGCGGCTTCCAGTATCCGATTCCTACTTACTCGATTACAAAAGATTTCGACTGGTCCGATACGGAAAATAACCGGCTGCTGTTTGAGATGACCTCCAAATACGGCACGCCCTATTTCTCCAACTATATCAACAGCGATATGCAGCCCAGCGACGTGCGGAGTATGTGCTGCCGCCTGCGCCTGGATCTGCGGGAGCTGCGCAAAAAGACCGGCGGCTTCTTCGGTTCCGGAGAGAGCACCGGCTCTGTGGGCGTTGTGACGATCAATATCCCGAGGATCGCGTATCTTGCCAGAGATGAGCAGGATTTCTACGAGCGGCTGGATCATATGATGGATGTGGCGGCTCGCTCCTTAAAGGTAAAGAGAGAGGTGATCACGAAGCTTCTGGACGGCGGACTGTATCCCTATACGAAGCGGTATCTGGGAACCTTCGCGAACCACTTCTCCACCATCGGCCTAATTGGCATGAATGAGGCGTGCTTGAACGCCAAGTGGATCCGCAAGGATCTGGTAAGCCCCGAGGGACAGAAGTTTACCAAAGAGGTTTTGAACCATATGAAGAACCGCCTGGTGAGCTACCAGGAGGAGTACGGCGATCTTTACAACCTGGAGGCGACTCCGGCGGAGTCCACCACCTACCGTCTGGCAAAGCACGACAAGGCCAAGTATCCGGATATCATCACCGCCGGATGCGAGAAGGACGGAACGCCTTACTATACCAACAGCTCCCACCTTCCGGTTTCCTATACGTCGGACGTATTCGACGCGCTGGATATCCAGGACGAGCTGCAGACTATCTATACCTCCGGAACCGTGTTCCATGCGTTCTTAGGAGAAAAGATGCCTGACTGGAAGGCGGCGGCCAAGCTTGTACGGACCATCGCGGAGAACTATAAGCTGCCGTACTATACCTTGTCGCCGACGTATTCGATCTGTAAGGAGCACGGATATCTGACCGGCGAGCACTTTACCTGTCCGGTCTGCGGAGAGAAGGCGGAGGTTTACAGCCGGATCACCGGTTATTACCGTCCGGTTCAGAACTGGAACGACGGAAAGACCCAGGAGTATAAGGACAGACGGATGTACGATGTCCGCCACTCCATTTTAAAGCGGAATCCGGAAGCATCCAGAAGAGTCGCGGAGGCCATTGAGGCGGCGAAGGCGGAGAACGGCCAGAAAGCCGGAGAGGCGGCAAAAGTCCCGGTAATGGATGGGCAGGAGAAAACCGGCAGCGAGACGGCGGCCGGAAACGGAATGTTCTTATTTACGACCAAGACTTGTCCCAACTGCAGAATTGCGAAGGAGTTTTTAAAGGACGAGGATTATAAGGTAGTGGATGCGGAAGAGAATCCGGAGCTCTCCGACGCATATGGGATCATGCAGGCTCCGACCCTGGTGCTTGTGAAAGATGGAAAGGTTGAGAAGTTTGTCAATGCTTCCAACATCAAGAAATATGTGGATTCCAAAAAGGAGCATCAGGACTAGGAGAACGGCCATAGAGCTCCTGTAGAATAGGATTAAGCGCGGCCTGCGGGGTGGAAGAAATTCCGGTCTGCGGGCCGTTTTTGCACTTTTGGGCCAAAGATCGGGAAAAAATCATGGAAAGGAGATCGGTATGGGAAAGGAAAAGGGACGGGTCCGGGAATTGTTTTTGGATCTTGTTTTTGACATCGTAGGAGGATTTCTTCAGGCCATCGGCCTTCACTGCTTTATCGACAGCATCAATATCGCGCCCGGCGGCGCCACCGGTATGGCGATCTTGATCAACCGGCTGACCGGGCTGCCTTTAGGAAGCTTAACCTTTTTGATCAATATTCCGCTGCTGGCGGCCGCATGGTTCTGCCTGGGAAAAGCGCGGGCTGTAAAAACCTTAAAAACCGTCTTTATCCTGACTATAATCCTGGACTTTATCGTTACGCCCTATGTGCCCGTTTATTCCGGCGATAAGATGGTGTCCTGTATTTTCGGCGGCGTCCTGGTGGGAGCCAGCCTGGCGGTTGTGTTTATGCGGGGCTCCACCACCGGCGGAGGCGATATCGCCGCAAAGCTCCTTCAAAAATACCGTCCCCATATGCAGACGGGAACGGCGGTCATGGCCACGGATATGGTTATTATTTTGTTGTCCATGGTGGTATTCCAAAACATTGAATCCGGACTTTACGGCCTGATCAACATGGTGGTGTCCACCTATGTGATCGACGTGATCCTTTACGGTATGAATAAGAGCACCATGATCACGGTGATCACTTCCAAGCCTCAGGAGATCGCGGACGCTTTGATGGACGCCCTGGAGCGAGGCTGCACGCTGATCAAAAGCCGCGGCGCTTACGCAAAGCAGGAGGGGGAATCGGTGATCTGCGTTGTGGACCGGAAACAGTTCTACAAGGCGAAAAAGGTCATCTATGGGATCGACAAACAGGCCTTTGTGATCGTTTCGGAGGCCAAGGAGGTTTACGGAGAAGGGTTCTTGGATTCCGACTGGGAGGTATAAGGGCAGGTGATCCGGATCAGCTTTTCGATCATGTGATGGAGAAGCTTTGCCGCCTCCGTGTCGGCGGCCCGGTAATAGACTTCTTTTCCCTCCCGGCGGCTGACGATCAGGCCGCTTCCTTTTAAAAGCTTTAAATGGTGGGAAACTGCCGGGCTGCTCATTTCCATCATGGCAGACAGGTTGATCACGCATTCCTCGCAGTGGCAGAGAAGCCAGAAAATCCGGATCCGGCTGCTGTCGCCTAACTGTTTAAAGATCTCGGCGGCCACCTGGAAATCCGACGTCTGGGGCATATGGCTGCAAAGGTGTTCAAAGGCCTGGCCATGATCGTGGGGAAGATGGGAAAAAGCCTGGTCATGGGAGAGACGGGCAGGGTCCTGCTCTGTGTGGTTCTCTTTCGATAAAGGTTCGTAGGACATAAAAGCGCTCCTTTCATCAAATGCAGCGTTTCTTTGCGCAATTCCAGAAGCCGGGGACAGAAATCCATCTGTTCCCGGAGTTTTTTCACTTTTAACGGATTTCACTATGAATGAATT
>DVFQ01000035.1 GCA_018713185.1 Candidatus Copromonas avistercoris (nom. illeg.)
TTTCCGGGGCGCTGGCTTTCCCCTGGGCACTTCCGGTATCATGTTCATTACAAATTACAAAAGGAGGTAATCGTGTGAAAGAATATCTTTCCAGTATTGAAGATGTGCTGAAGGAACAAAATTCTTCGGAACAGGGCTTAACAAGCAGCGACGCGGAAAAACGGCTTCAGCAGTATGGAAAGAACAAGCTGAAGGAGGGGAAGAAAGCCTCTCTTTTCGAGCGGTTTATGAAGGAGCTGGCGGACCCGATGATCATTATCCTGATCGTGGCGGCCGCGATTTCCGGCGTTACGGCGTTCTATGAGGGAGAATCCTTTACAGACGTTATTATCATCCTGGCAGTCGTGATCATCAACGCTGTTTTAGGCGTGGTGCAGGAAAGCAAGGCGGAGGCGGCCATTGAGGCGCTTCAGGAGATCGCGGCCGCTACCAGCAAGGTTCTCCGCGACGGCAAGGTCGTGACCTTAAGAAGCGAGGACCTGGTTCCTGGCGACGTGGTGCTTTTGGAGGCCGGCGACGCGGTTCCTGCCGACGGCCGGATCATCGAGAGCGCCAGCATGAAGATCGAGGAAGCGGCGCTGACCGGAGAATCGGTTCCGGTCAATAAGATCGTTTCGATCTTGAATCTGGACGGCGAAAAGGACGTTCCCTTGGGCGACCGGAAGAACATGATGTATATGGGTTCCACGGTGGTGTACGGACGAGGCAAAGCGGTTATCACCGGTACGGGAATGAATACGGAGATGGGTAAAATCGCCGACGCCTTAGCCAACGCCAAGGATGAGGAAACTCCGCTCCAGTTAAAGCTGAACCAGCTTAGTAAGATCTTGACCGTTCTTGTGGTGGGAATCTGTATCGTGATCTTCGCGGTAGGCTTGCTTCGCGCGGCCATCAGCCCGGAGGGCATTACCGGCGATACGTTCCTTGATTCCTTTATGATCGCGGTTTCCCTGGCCGTGGCGGCGATCCCGGAGGGCCTGGCGGCAGTTGTAACTATCGTGCTTTCCATCGGCGTAACCAACATGTCCAAGCGGAACGCGATCATCCGGAAGCTGACGGCGGTGGAAACCCTTGGATGTACCCAGATTATCTGCTCCGATAAAACCGGTACCCTGACGCAGAATAAGATGACGGTGGTGGAGCATGCCGGCGACGATGAAAAGGAACTGGAGATTGCCATGGCGCTCTGTTCCGACGCGGAGCTGGATCCGGATACCAATGACGCGGTGGGCGAGCCGACGGAGTGCGCGCTGGTCAATGACGCCAATAAGAACGGACTTCCCAAGACCACGTTAAAGGAAGAATACGTCCGCGTCGGCGAGGCTCCCTTTGATTCCATGAGAAAGATGATGTCCACCGTCCATGAAACGAAGGATCACCGGTTTATCCAGTTTACCAAGGGCGCGCCCGACGAAGTCTTAAAGCGCTGTACGAAGGCGCTCATCGGCGGGAAAGTAGTGCCCATGACCGATGAGATCCGGAACAGCGTCTTAAAGAGCAACAAGGAAATGGCGGACAAGGCGCTGCGGGTTCTCTGCGGAGCGAAACGGGAATGGGAGGCAATGCCCTCCAGCACGGAGCCGGAGTTCCTGGAAGCGGATCTGACGTATCTTGGACTTTCCGGCATGATCGATCCGGTCCGTCCGGAGGTGAAGGCGGCGATCGTAGAGTGCCGCGAGGCGGGAATCCGTCCCATCATGATCACCGGCGACCATAAGGATACGGCGGTGGCGATCGCGAAAGAGCTGGGAATTATCACCGACGCCAGCCAGGCGATCACCGGCGCCCAGTTAAATGAGATTTCCGACGACCAGTTCTTTAACGATATCGAAAAATATTCCGTTTATGCCCGGGTGCAGCCGGAGCATAAGGTGCGGATCGTCAACGGCTGGAAGGCCAAGGGCATGATCACGGCCATGACCGGCGACGGCGTCAACGACGCGCCTTCCATTAAGAGCGCCGATATCGGCGTCGGAATGGGGATCACAGGCACCGACGTTACGAAAAATGTGGCGGATATGGTACTGGCGGACGATAACTTCGCGACCATCGTATCAGCGGTAGAGGAAGGCCGCCGGATTTACGCCAATATCCGAAAGGCGATCCAGTTCCTTCTGGCATCCAACCTGGCGGAGGTTCTTTCCATCTTCTTCGCGACGCTGATCGGCTTTACAATCTTAAAACCGGTGCATCTTCTGTGGATCAACCTGATCACAGACTGCTTCCCGGCGCTGGCTCTTGGAATGGAAAAGAGCGAGTCGGATATTATGAAGAATCCGCCGAGAGACCCGAAGGAGGGGATCTTCGCAGGCGGCATGGGCTTCGACGTATTCTTCCAGGGCTTTATCGTAACGGTTCTTGTGATGATTTCCTATATTGTAGGACATTACGTGGAAAGCGGCGTCTGGGAATTTGTGGACAGCGCCGACGGAACCACGATGGCGTTCTTGACGCTTTCCATGGTGGAGATCTTCCACTCCTTGAATATGAGAAGCCGCAGAGGCTCTCTGTTTACCTTAAAGACCCACAATAAGTTCCTGTTCGCGGCGATGATCGCGTCCCTGATCCTGACGACGGCAGTGATCGAGATCCCGGCGTTAGCCAATGCCTTTGACTTTACGCCCATCGATCTGGACGAATACTGCATCGCCCTTGGACTTGCAGTGCTGATCATCCCGATCATGGAAATCATTAAGTTTATCCAGAGAAAACTGGGAAAGTAAAATTCGGCTGATAACAGCGGTTTGATGGACAGGCCTTGCGGAGCAATCTGCGGGGTCTGTTTTCGTCTTTATTTGTTTGGAAAAAATACATTTTTATGGAAACTGTAAGAGAAATGTAAGGGAATGCAACTCTCAGTTCAGTACAAACGGGAAAAAATGGTGTATGATAGAGGGGAAGGCGGAGCGAAGATCAAGGAGCGGAACGTATGCAGAAGATTTCCAGAACAAAAACTGCCGGGAGGATCCGGCAGCTGCTGAGAGAAAAGGGGATCACGGCCAGGAAGGTCCAGGAGGCGCTGGAACTGGAAAGTACCCAGGCTGTTTACCGGTGGACCCATGGACATACGCTTCCTTCCTTAGAGAACGCAGTGATGCTGTGCCAGCTTTTGGAACTTCCTCTGGAGGAGCTTCTGGTTTTGGAAAACGGCGAGTCCGCCTCGAGAAGGATTCTGCGCATGAACCTGGAAAACAACAGCAGTCTCGTAGAAATTGTAGGAACAAAACAGCCGGGCCTTCGGGCGGTCCGGCTGGAATATCTGCTCTCTTATCTGGATTCCTTCCCGCGGGATGTATCAGCCTGCGGGATATGAAGAGGGGGAAGACCCGCGTCTATCGAAAAATGTCCGGGTCGTCCAGCAGTTCTTCGTATGATACGTCCAGGACTTTCGCCAGGATCCTAAGTTCAATATCCGTAACAAAACGCTC
>DVFQ01000003.1 GCA_018713185.1 Candidatus Copromonas avistercoris (nom. illeg.)
GATGATTTCCACATGATCCCCGTTGGCGATCACCATGTCGGCTCCGCTGTCGGTGGCGATCCTTGCCGCATACAGCTTGGTGGACATGCCGCCGGTCCCCACGTCACTGCCGGTGGTGGATTTTCCCATGGCCATCAGCTCATCGGACAGATCGTCCACCTGGCTGATAAAGGAAGCGTTGGGGTTCTTCTTGGGATCGTCCGAATATAATCCGTCAATATCCGATAAAAGGATCAGAAGATCTGCTTCGATCAAGGCCGATACGATGGCGGACAGCCGGTCGTTGTCGCCGAATTTGATCTCGTAGGTGGATACGGTATCGTTCTCATTGACGATGGGTACGGTGCCCAGCTTTAAAAGCTCGTCAAAGGTATTTCTTGCATTGATCCTGGATTCGTTTTCCACGATATTATTTTTGGTTAAAAGAAGCTGGGCCGAGGTCTGGTTGTACTCGGAAAAAAGCTTCTGATATACCATCATCAGGCGCGCCTGGCCCACGGCCGCGTAAGCCTGCTTTTCCGCCACGGAGGTGGGCTTCTGGCATCCCAACGCCTGCCGTCCTACGGCGATGGCTCCGGAAGAAACCAAAACGACCTCCTTTTTCATCCCTCTTAGATCGCTGATCACCCGCACCAGCTTTTCGATCTTAGCCAGATTCAGATCCCCCGTTTCCGGATGGGTCAAGGATGAGCTTCCAATCTTAATTACAATTCTTTTTTTATCCTTCAGCGTTTCCCGCGCTTGATTTTCCATGTTTTTCGTTCCTCCTGTTGCTTCTCTCCTAGTTTCCTTCCGGCGGGGCGAACCGGCGGATAAGCTCTTCCGCTACCCGCAGCCCGTCCATGGCGGCCGACGTGATCCCGCCTGCGTACCCGGCGCCCTCGCCGCAGGGATAAAGTCCCATTAGGCTGCTTTCAAAGCCCTCGTTCCGCAGGATGCGGAGCGGGGACGACGTCCGGCTTTCGACTCCCGAAAGGATGGCGTCCGGACGGTCAAAATTCCGGATTTTCCTCCCGAATTGCTCCATCCCCTCTAAAAACGCCTGGTTTAGGGCCTCCGGAAGCAGACCTCTTAAATCCCCGAAGGCCGTATTTCCGCAGAACTCCGGCCCCACGGCTCCAAAGCCGGAGGATAACCGGTTTTCTCTAAAATCCCCGTAAAGCTGTACCGGGATATTTCCCTGTCCCAAAAGGAAGGCCCGTTCCTCCAGCTCTCGTTGGAAATAGACGCCGCCCAACGGCCCCGGTCTTCCAAAATCCTCGGGCGTCACGGTGACGATCAGCGCGCTGTTGGCGTTTTTCCCGTCCCGCTTATGATCGCTCATTCCGTTGACTGCCAGCCGCCCCGGCTCCGAAGATGCGTTTACCACGTAGCCCCCCGGACACATGCAGAAAGAATAAACGCCGCGTCCGTTCGACGCCTTGGCTGTCAGCTTATAGGGCGCCGGTCCCAGCTTTCCAGGATCCAAAAGCCCGTACTGGAACAGATTGATGTCCGCCTGGGGATGCTGGATCCGCAGGCCTACGGCGAAGGCCTTGGGCTCCATATGGATCTGCTTTTTAGAAAGCTCAAAGAACAGCTCCCGCGCGCTGTGGCCCACCGCCAGGATTACCGCTTGGGCTTCTATCTCCTGACCGTCGGAAAGAACCAACCCCAAAAGCCTCCCGTCCCGGCAGATGAGCCCGGCGACACGGCTGCGGAAACGCACCTCGCCGCCGCGGCTTCGGATCCGTTCCCGGATTCCCCGCACAACCTGTCTTAACACGTCGGTGCCGATATGGGGATGGCTGTCATAGAGGATTTCCTCATCGGCGCCATGCTCGGTAAAGACCTCTAAAACCTTCCGGTTCCTTCCGGACTCATCCTTTACCAGGGTGTTCAGTTTTCCGTCTGAAAAGGTTCCGGCTCCTCCTTCGCCGAACTGGACGTTGGAGTAGGGATCTAACGCGGAGAAGCCCTGCCGCCAAAACTGCTCCACCCGCTTTTCCCGCTCCTCCACCGGATCCCCCTGTTCCAAAAGGATGGGCCGGTAGCCGTTTTCCGCCAGCAAAAGAGCGGCGAACAGTCCCGCCGGCCCCGCTCCGACAATTACGGGCCGTGTGGGGATCGGAGTCAGTCCCGGACTGGGACATTTGTATTTTTCTGTCCGCTCCATGCGGACATTGGGGTTCTTCGCCTTAAAGACCGCCTGCTCTTCCTTCTTTTTGCTGTCAAGCTCCACATCGACGATATAGCTGTATAAAAGCTGTCCCTTTTTTCTTGCGTCGATGGAGCGGCGGACCAGATGGAGACGTACGATCGAAGCCTCCGGCACCTTTAAGATTCTGGCCGCTTTCTTTTTTAGCGTCTCTTTTCCATGGTCTACGGGAAGAGAGAGCTGATTGATTCGGATCATATGTATTCTGTCACTTTCCTGCTTTTTTCCTGGATTTTAAAGCTGCCGAGCGTCCTGCCAGCCAGCCGCTGGACCAGGCCCACTGAAGATTGTATCCGCCGCAGATCCCGTCCACATCCAGGATCTCGCCGGCAAAATAAAGGCCGGGCACGAGACGGGATTCCATGGTCTCGCTCTTAACCTGCAGCGTATCCACGCCGCCCAGGCATACCTGAGCCTGGGAAAAGGAGCTGACCGCCGTCACCGCCGCGGAAAAATTTTTGATAAGGCTTGCCAAGCGGGAAATCTCTTCGTCCGTGATCTGGCCGGTTGGCAGATCCTTTCGGATTCCCGCCTGCGTTAAAAGAACCTTTGCTAACTGCCAGGGGAAAAACCCGTCCAAGAAAACGGACGCCGGACGGTTCTTTAAATAGTCTCTCTGCTCCCTTAACATCCGGCCCAGTTCCTTTTGCCCGGCAGACGGGAAGAAGTCCAGAACTGCCCGCACCCGTTCCTTCGTGTCCAAGGAAAGAGCGGCATACCGGCTGATCTGGAAAACCGGGATCCCGGAAATCCCATAGTCCGTTAACTGAACCTCTCCGGTATCCGCCGCCAGAAACCGCTCCTTTCCGCCGGGCTTCAAAGAATAAAGAGCGGCGCCCGCCCTTAAGCGGATCCCCGAAAGCTCTTTAAAGAAGCGGCCCTCGCAGTGAAGCTGGGTCAGCGCCGGAAGCGGTTTTAGGATCCGGTGGCCGAAGGCCCTGGCAAGCTCGTAGCCGCTGCCGTCGGAGCCGGTCTTGGGCGCGGCCTTGGAACCGGGCGCCAGGATCAAAAAATCGCCGAAAAAACGGCCCCGGCCCGTCTGCGCGAAAAGGCGGCCGTCTTCCGTTCCCGTCTCCGATACGGGACAGTCCGTCACGATCCGGACGTTCAGCTCCTCCGCTCTTCCCAAAAGACCGTTCAATACGGTCCGCGCCTGATTCGAGGCGGGATAAACATATCCGTTTTTATCGTCCGTCAGGATCCCCAGCTCCCGGAAAAAAGAAAGGGTGCGGGAAACCGGAAACCTTTCAATCACTTCCATCGGAAAAGAAGGATTCTGACTCCGGTAGCAGCTTTCGTCTAAGAAACGATTGGTCAGGTTGCATTTCCCGTTTCCGGTCGATAACAGCTTTTTCCCCGGCTGGGGCATATGCTCAAGAACCGTTACAGAGGCCCCCGCTTCCGCCGCCGATATGGCCGCCATAAGGCCGGAGGCGCCTCCGCCGATAATGATTCCTTCCCGTCCCATATCCTTTCCCTTTCCTTTTCGACTGTGTCCCTTAATTTTTAATGGCTTTGCCTTGTAGTATATCCGCTGGGCCGTCAAATTTCAAGTAGCAACTTTCATCGCGTGAAAGTCCGCCCCCTTTTGAAGCGCCAACGGAAAACTGTGGCTTTTCCAGAAAAGATTTTCTATCTAGCTGGAATAGGACTCCAGATAGCTGAAAATTTCCGTCATGGTAGAAAACCAGATGCCCTCCATCAGCTTTTCCTGTTCTTTTACGGGAAAGTCCGCCAGAGGCATATAGGTAAACAGACGGACCGTCTGCAGATTCTTATCGTAGACGATCAGATATCCTTCCTCCGCCACCAGGCAGTACAGTTCCTCCTTAAGCCGCGGCCTTACTTCCTCCTGATTTAGGACCACATGGACCTGCGTTTCGTCCATCTGCCCGTCTCCATTTTCTTTCTTTCGGACGCCCTCGCTCTCCGCCAATACCGGCATTTCAATGGATTCTAAAACCTGGACTTCTTTTATTTCCTCCGGCTCTTCTTTTGCCGTCAGGATAAAGAGTCCCGTAAGGCATCCCGCCGTCAGGCAGAAAAAGAAAAGAAAGCAGGATAAATACCGTTTCATAGGATCATTCCTCCTTTGCATACAGTATCTGCTTTCTTTCCCGTTTTTAAACATTTTTTCGCAGGGAGGGAACCGCTACATCAGGCGGAGCCTCCGAAACACCGAAAGAAGCCTCGTTCCGCCGGGGATTCTTTGAAGCTCCTCCGGCTCTAAGCAGCCAAGCTTGATCAATAGCAGGCCGTAAACCAGAATCGCCGCGAAAACGGCAAGGATCGTAGAAATCCCATTGCTTTTAGTAAAAAGGAAAACGGCGCGGTAAACGCCGAAGGCCGCCCCTCCCATTACCGCCGACGCGGCGGCCGGCAGAAGGATCGTTTTTTTCAGCTCCTGGCGGTATTTTAAGAATCTGCGGATTGCCGCCGCATTGAGAACGCACATGAATACGGCAAACAGGATATTGGCGTAAACCATGCTGTAAATTCCCAGATCAAAAACATAAAAGAACAGCTCCAGAGCGCCAAGATGAAGCACAAGAGAGATCAGCGCGTGGATGATCGGAAGCCGCATCTTGTCGATTCCCTGCAAAACGGCGTTGGTCACGGTGGAAACCGAATAAAAGACCACCGCAAGGGAACCAAAGATCGTCATTTGGATCGCCGTAGCATTATCCCCGGAAAATAAAAGATTGTTGATGGGCCCCGCGAGGACCGTAAGCCCCACCGCCGAGGGAATGGCGATCACGCAGGCAAACCGGATCGCCGACGCCGTCCTCGCCCGCATCATCCGCTTATCTCCCACCGCCGCCGCCTGGGCCACGGACGGGATCAAAGAAGAGGACAGCGCGTTGGACATGGCCATGGGTACGTTGATCAGCAGATGGTATTTTCCCGTATAGATCCCCCAGAGTGCCGCGAATTCCCCGCTGCGGCCCGCCAACTCAAAATTATAGGCCAGGATCCCGTTGTCCAGAACGCTGTTGACGTTATAAATAACGGAGCTTACGATCACCGGCACGATGGTAAAGAAAAGCGCCCGGACAATGGCTCCGTAGCTTTGCAGAGAACCGGAGCGGTCCCGTCTCTGCTGCCGCTTCATGCTCTTTCGGCAAAGAAGGAACAAAAGGAGCAGGAACAAAAAGGCCGTAAACGCTCCGGCCCCGGTTCCGATGGTGCCTCCGGCGGCGCCCCATGCGTTGGAGTAGCCCAAACCGGTTTCTCCCTTTAAAATTTCCACCTTTAACGCTTCATTAAACAAAACGCTTCCGGCGGCCACGCTGACAACGGCGTTGACGATCTGCTCAAAAATCTGGGAGGCAGCCGTCGGGACCATGGTCCCCCGGCCCTGAAAATAGCCGCGAAGCACGCCAAGATACGCCATGATCCATACCGTAGGCGCCAAGGTCCGCAGGGCGAAGGCCGCGTAGGGCATAAAAAAAACTTCCCTGGCAAAGAAATCGGCTCCAAACCAGATCACCGCCGCTGCCGCCGCACCGGCCGCCGTCGCGTAGCCGAGGGCCGCCCGAAGGATGCGCCCGGCATTGCGATACTGCTTTCCCGCCAGTCTTGCGGATACCAGCTTGGAGACAGCCAGTGGAAGGCTGTAGGAGGAAAGCAGGAGCGCGATATTGTAAACATTGAAAGCCGTCCCGTAATATCCCATGCCCTCGTCGCCGATAATATTGACCATGGGAATCCGATAGGCGATGCCGATAAGACGTACGATGATCGACGCCGCCGCCAGAATGCTTCCCTGTATAACAAAATTTGACTCCTGCTTTCTCCTGCTGTTCCTAGTTTCCATAAATTTCCGCCTTGTTGTACCTGTCCGTACCGATGATGCAGATCCAGGTCTTTCCTTTATTCAGTGTAATTTCATTTCCATCCAGGTCATAGTAGCGGGTTACGCCGAATTCCCCGTCCTTCTCCCAGGTGATCTTCTGGCAGCGGCCGTTGGTAAAATAGTATCCCTCATGCCCCGTATGGAGATTGATGTTGAGATATGGCGTAGACGCGTAATGCCCCCACTCCACATACTGGAAAATAATATTCTTTACAGCGATCTGGCCCTCGTCCCCGTAATGCCGGTCCCCGTACTGGAACCGGTGGTAAACGCCTTCGTTTTCCTGGTATTCAAACCACGGGTTATTAAACGGATAGCCGGGGATCACCTTATACGCCGGCTCTCCGTCGGGAACGATCTCCTCATCCCCAATGGCAAACTGAAAATGCCCTTCGTAGCTTTCATCGTACCCGGTCCGGTAGCCCAGCTTTTCGATGGATTCATGGATCCGGTCGGCGCTGGTATAGGCGTTATGGGGCGATTTTTTATCGCTGGAACGGTAGAAGGCCGTGGTTCCAATGCCATCCAGCCCGTTGATATTGTCCACATTTTTTAAATATGGCTTTGCGAAGGTGCTTTGTCCGTAGTGTACGTACACAGCGTCAAATTCTTTGGCGAAGTAGGTATAATACGTGCGGCAGCTGCGGACGGAACCGATGCGCTCCAAATCGTCGTATTCCTCGATCAACGCCATAAAGCGGTTCATATCCCCCTCCACTGGAGCTTCGTAGACGACTCCGGCGCGGTTGATGCCGTACTGGGGAAGGCCGGCCTTATCGTTCTCCATCATGACCGCTATGGGCCGCCGGTTGGCCTGGGAGACGTCCTTCATCTCGCCCGTCAGATAGCTGCGGATCTTTCCATCCACCTCCACCCGTTCTTCTGGCTCCGGCATGGCTTCGGCAGTCGTTTCCAGGATCACCGAAGGCTTTGTTTCCTGTCCGGCATCCGCCTCCTGGGTCTGGCTTTCTCCGGTTTCGCCGAAAACAGCGGCCGCTTCCTCATACTCCTTTGAACAGCCGCATAAAGCCCCCGCAAAAAGAAAAGCAAGTCCCAAAAGAAGTCCCCGTCCCCAATTCTTCCGTTTCATACGCATCCTCTCCCGTCTGCCGTCTTATTATCTTCTGTAACCCCTTCGTTCCAAAATTTCTCTCTGCATCCGCTCCATCTCCAGCCGTTCCTCTTCTTCCATATGGTCGTAGCCGGATAAATGGAGCATGCTGTGGGCTGTCAGAAAGGCCAGCTCCCGGGTTTGGGAATGGCCGTATTTTTCCGCCTGCTCCTCCACCTTATCCACGGAGATCACGATATCGCCCAGCATCAGCTCTCCCGTATCCGGATTAAAATACTCCTCCGGGCATTCCTCCAGATGGGAGAAATCTCCGGGGACCGAAAAATCGCACATAGGAAAGGACAGTACGTCCGTAGGCGCGTCGATCCCTCTGGTATCTAAGTTGATCTGATGGATTCCTTCGTTATCCGTTAAAAGGACGTTCACCTCCGCCTCATAAGGGCATTTCACATAATCCAGAGCTTCCCCCGCCACCTGGCGGATGATCTCCTCAAAGGGCAGCTCCAGCCGTTTTTGGGCTTCATATTCAATGGTTACCGTCATGACTTCTGCCGCCTCCCCTCGTATTCATCGTAGGCCTTTACGATCTTCTGGACCAGCGGATGCCGGACCACATCCTCATTGGTAAACCGGCAGATCCCGATATCGTCGATATCCTTTAAAATCTTTAAGGCCGTATCCAGGCCGGAGGTTTGTCCCGCCGGAAGATCCTTCTGGGACTGGTCTCCGGTAATAATGACCTTGGAGCCGAAGCCGATCCTGGTAAGGAACATCTTCATCTGGGCCTGGGTCGTGTTCTGGGCCTCATCCAGGATAATAAAGGCGTTGTCCAGGGTCCGGCCTCTCATATAGGCCAGAGGCGCCACCTCGATCAGCCCTTTTTCCGCGTTGTGCAGATAACTCTCCGCTCCCATGATCTGGTACAGGGCGTCGTAAAGCGGCCGCAGATAGGGATCGATCTTGCTTTGCAGGTCGCCGGGCAGAAATCCCAGCTTTTCCCCCGCCTCGATGGCCGGGCGGGTCAGGATGATCCGGTTTACTTCCCCGTTTTTAAAGGCCTGGATCGCCATCGACATACCAAGATACGTTTTTCCCGTACCCGCCGGTCCCACGCCGAAGACGATCATCTTCGTCCGGATCAGGTCGATGTACTGCTTCTGGCCCAATGTTTTCGGTTTTACCGGCTTGCCGTTGATGGTATGGCAGATAATATCCCGGTCGATTTCCAAAAGCTCGCCGTCCTTGCCCTCAAAGGACAGAGCCAGTGCGTAATCCACGTTCTGCTCCCCGATCTCCTCTCCCCGCTTGGAAAGCTCCAGAAGCGTGTTGAAAACGCTCCTGGCCTTCCTCACCGCGTGGTCCGGGCCGATAATTTTTATTTCGCCGTCCCTGGCAATAATGGAAACATGCAGCGTCCGCTCGATCTTTTTTAAATGGCAGTCGAACTGCCCGCAGACCCTTTTTTCATGCTCCACAGGGATATCGATCATTGATTCAATAATGCTCATTGATAGTTTGCTGCTCCTTTGGCTGTTCCGGGATTGGGACTTCTTTTGCTATGTCCTCCACGGTCTGAAGGGCCAGGATAATCCGCCATCCCGATTGATCTTTTTCTATTTTATCATTATACCCAAGGATTTGTACACCTTTTTCCATTAATTTTTCCATATATTCCCGCAGAAGCCTGCCGCCCTTTTCCCGGATCCGGCTTTCGTCCTCGTAAGCCTCATAGGGAAGGTATTCCCGCTTCTGGATACGGGACAGGGAAACCGGAAGATAAAAATTATGAAACAGCTTCAGCTTTCGCTGGCTGGAAACGGTTTCCCAGGCAAGTTCCTCATCTTCTATTTCTTTATCCTCTATTTCCGCATCTTCCATTTCTGCATCTTCCAATTTATGAGCCCAAGGGAAACAAAGAAGGTCAAAGGAATTGGGAAGAAAGAGGGATACGGAATGGCCCATGATTTCCAAGCGAAGCCCCCGCCACTCCCTTCCGGTATAGGACTTTCGCTCTTCAAAAAGCGGCAGGTCAAACCGGGCCGTCTGCTCCGTCCTGGCATAGATTTCTCCGTCTGCCTCCACCAGCCGGACGGAGGTTTCTGTCCCGGAGTCGTCGTAAATAGGGAGGGTTCCGGAAACAAGAAGCTGTCCCGTTTTTACCTGGTCTCCTGCCTGTACCTGCGAGACTCCATTCCGGATCACCGTCCTTACGACCGTTCCGTCCTTTTTGGCCAAAAGATCCCGCGGCGTCCGCCCGGCATCGTCCGCCGAAAGCGCCGCGTTGTTTTCCCGGACCGTAATGGTAAGCCGGGTCCCTTCTATTTTCGCCGATACCCAGGAAATTTCCGGGAACTGATCCTTTAAGGATTCCTCAATAAAGCTGCAGGAGACCTTTGACCGGAGCATTCCGCAGGAAACCGGAAGCGTATCCAGATAATGGAGGATCGTTTCCTCCGTAAAACGGAAATTGCCTTCGACAGAAATATCCCAGACAAACAAAGACAGGAAATATAGGAGAAAGAAAAACGCCGCGGCTCCGGCGGCGAGAAGCTTCCTCCTCCGCATACGAAAAAGGAAAAACGCGATTCCGCTCTTTTTTTTGATCCGAAGGCGCACTCCGGCTTTCCGGGCAATGGGCTTCATCCGCTTCATATCTTCGGGAGCCGCGGTAAAAAGAACGGCGCGAAGCTTCCCATTTTTTCCTGATTCGGCTGCAGAAGGCGCGTCCTCCTCCCTAATATCATAGACCGGGATTTCCCGGCGGGACAAAAGATTGAAAAACCGCTCCGGCTCCTCTCCCAAAGCCTCCGCTGTCACCCGGCCCCAAAACAAACCGCCCCTATTCAAAACGGATCACCTCCACCCGTCCCGTGATCCGCATCTCATCCCGGTCATAATACCGGATGGACAGCTGCTTTCCGGCGATGCATACGGTCCTTTGGCGGGTCTGGATCCGCAGGCAGGTATCGGAATAAAAAAGAATCCGCCGGTAATTTTCGATGAAAACGCCGCGGCTTCCCAAGGCAAGGATCCGCGGTTCTCCCATAACAGCTTCTTGATAGGCTCCTGCCGGCTCTAAAAACCGGCTTTTGCCTCTTTTTTCCTGGTTCAATCGCTTCCTCCCCATATGCCGCCTCTTCGTGAAAACATATGCCGGAGAAAAGGAAAATAGAAGAAAAGAAGATACCCCTTGCGGAATATCTTCTTTGTGGTTTAAGGATATTAATTGTACTTGCGTTTTCTCGCAGCTTCAGACTTTTTCTTACGTCTTACGCTGGGCTTTTCATAATGCTCTCTTTTGCGGATCTCCTGCTGAATACCAGCCTTCGCGCAGTTTCTTTTGAATCTGCGTAAAGCGCTGTCCAGGCTCTCGTTATCTTTAACGATTACGTTTGACATAGCTCACACCTAACCTCCCTCCAGTTGTGTAATTGTGCATAATACAACTGTTTGGGTATTTTTTAGCACTGAAACGATTATATCATAAATTACACATTCGTCAACCTGTTTTTGACGAAAATAGGAAAATTTTTGCTCCCGGCTGTTTTCCACCGCCTATTTTACCTGCTGGGAAACCAGCTCCGGAACTTTCGCGAGGGCCGCTTCGATTCCTTCCGGATTCTTTCCTCCGGCCTGGGCCATATTGGGACGGCCGCCGCCGCCTCCTCCTACGAGTCCGGCGATCCCCTTGATCAGGTTTCCGGCATGGACGCCCTGCTTTAAAACGCCCTCCGTGGCCGTCGCCATCAAGTTCACCTTGCCGTCGGCCGCGGAAGCGATCACGATAACGCCCTCGCCCAGCTTCTCCTTTAACTGGTCGCCCAGTTCCCGAAGGCCGTTCATATCGACGCCGTCGGCGCGGACCGCCAATACCTTCACGCCCTTTACATCCTGCACCTGATCCATCACGTCGCCCATGGCTTCCTTTGCCATCCGGCTCTTTAACTTCTCATTCTCAGAATGAAGCGTCTTGATCTCCTCTAACATGGCCTCGATCCTTGCCGTCAGGCTGTCCGGCGTTGTCTTCGCCGCCAGCGCCGCCTCATGAAGCTCCTTTTCCGCCTGCTCATAATGATGGATCAGCCCGGCGGAAGTCAAAGCTTCGATTCTCCTGACCCCGGCCGCGATCCCAGCCTCCGAAAGGATCTTAAAGTAGCTGATTTCCGAGGTGTTGGCCACATGGGTTCCGCCGCACAGCTCGGTGGAGAAATCTCCCATCCGCACCACGCGTACGGTTTCCCCGTACTTCTCTCCGAAAAGCGCCATCGCTCCCGTCTTTCTCGCGTCCTCCAGGCTCATTACATCGGTCTTTACCGGAAGGGACGCGCGGATCTCCTGGTTTACCAGATCCTCCACCTTCTTAAGCTCCTCCGGCGTCATGGCCGAGAAGTGGGTAAAGTCAAAGCGAAGGCGGTCCTTGGTCACCAGCGATCCGGCCTGCTCCACATGCTCGCCCAGCACGGTGCGCAGCGCCTTATGGAGCAGATGGGTGGCGCTGTGGTTCCTGGCCGTCAGCGCCCGGTTCTCCGGATCCACCTTTAAGGTTACGGTCTCGCCGGTGCTGAACATGCCGCGGACCATATGGCCCACGTGGCCCACCTTGCCGCCCTGGAGCCGGATCGTATCCTCAACGGCAAATAGGCCGTGATCGGACTCGATCACACCGGTATCGGCCTGCTGGCCGCCCATGGTGGCATAAAACGGCGTCTCTTTTACCAGGATCGTTCCCCGCTCGCCGTCGGTCAGTGCCTCTACGATCTCCTCGTCCGTGGTCAGCACCGTGATCGGAGAAGAATGCTCCAGCCGGTCGTAGCCGACAAATTCCGTCGTAATGGAAGGATTGATGGACTGATACACCGTAACGTCGGCGCCCATGTAGTTCGTCGTCTTTCTTGCTTTTCTCGCCTTCTCTTTCTGCTCCTTCATGCAGGCGGCAAAACCGTCCTCGTCCACAGAAAGCCCTTTTTCCTCTAAGATTTCCCTGGTCAGATCCAGCGGGAATCCGTAAGTATCGTAAAGCTTAAAGGCGTCGGCTCCGGAAAGAGCCGTCCCGTTTTCCCGGCGCATGGCCTCTTCCATATCGGAAAGGATCGCCAGTCCTTGGTCGATGGTTTTATTAAACTTGTCCTCCTCCTGGGAAAGGACCTTGAAAATCATCGCCTTCTTTTCTTCCAGCTCCGGATATCCGTCCTTGGAAAGGGCGATGACCGTGTCGGATAAGTTGGCGAGGAATTCTCCCTGGATCCCCAGCTTTCTTCCATGACGGGCCGCGCGTCTTAACAGGCGGCGCAGCACGTAGCCACGGCCCTCGTTGGAGGGCATGATCCCGTCGGAGATCATAAAGGTGCAGGACTTAATATGATCCGTTACGATCCGCAGGGAAACGTCGGTTTCATGATCCTTCTGGTATTCCTTTCCCGACAGCTCGCAGACTCGGTCCAAAAGGGCCTTGTTGGTATCGATGGTAAATAAAGAGTCCACGTCCTGGACAACCACGGCCAGACGCTCCAGTCCCATTCCCGTATCGATATTCTTCTGGGCCAGCTCCGTATAGTTTCCGTGTCCGTCGTTTTCAAACTGGGTAAAGACGTTGTTCCAGACTTCGATATAGCGGTCGCAGTCGCAGCCGACGGTGCAGGTCGGCTTTCCGCAGCCGTACTTCTCTCCCCGGTCATAGTAAATCTCCGAGCAGGGGCCGCAGGGACCGGCGCCATGCTCCCAGAAGTTGTCTTCCTTCCCGAAACGGAAGATCCGCTCCTTGGGGATCCCAATCTCCTCGTTCCAGATCCGGAAGGCCTCGTCGTCGTCCAGATATACGGAAGGATACAAACGGTCCGCCTCCAGACCCACCACCTGCGTTAAAAATTCCCAGGACCAGTGGATCGCCTCCGTCTTAAAATAGTCTCCAAAGGAGAAATTTCCCAGCATCTCAAAAAAGGTGCCGTGGCGGGCCGTCTTTCCGATGTTTTCAATATCGCCGGTACGGATGCACTTCTGGCAGGTGCAGACCCTTCTTCTGGGCGGGATCTCCTGTCCGGTAAAATACGGCTTTAAGGGCGCCATACCGGAATTGATCAAAAGCAAGCTGTTGTCATTATGGGGAACAAGGGAAAAGCTCTTCATCGCAAGATGTCCCTTGCTTTCAAAAAACTCCAGAAACATTTTCCGAAGCTCGTTTACGCCATATTTCTGCATGGTCGGTTGCCTCCTGGTTATCGAATGTAGCTCTGTTTTCTCTTTTTACAGAAAGAACCGGAAAAACCGCTCTCCGGCCCCAATGTTAATAATATAATCGCAAAAGCCCGGATATGCAAGAGGGATTTTGCACAATATCATGTCTGCAATCCCATCTTTTCTGCATATCCGGGCAGATCTCCTTCTGCCGCCGCCTATCTCTCAAGCACGTCCGCATACTGCTCTAAAAGCTCATAGCAGCGCTCCCTTGTCTTCTGCGCCGAGATCGTTATATACTGGATCGACTGCTTCGGCGGGGTATCGTTCTGCACATAAGCCTGTTCGGCCGCCAGATCCCGCTCCTTTAACCACGCCACCTCTTCCCGTTTTAGATCCTCCGCCTCTTCCTCCGACATATGGCTCCGGATATGGGAATAGATCAGGTTCAGTTCCCCGTCCCATAAATTCCAGGCGTACTCCGCCGCCATATAGCGGGAAGCGGGATTGGAATCGACCGCCTCTTCCTGGGCCGCGATCTGCTCCTCCACCGTCTGGAGACGGTCTTTTAATTCCTCGAGGGTATATTCTTTTTCCTCTCCCAGAACCGAAGAAGCTTTCGGCGGATCAACCGACGGATCCAGGGGAGACTTTACGGTCTCTTCCGCCGCCGTTTCTTCCGCTGGCGCTCCTGCCGCAGCCTCCGGAAAAGCCGTCTCTTTAGGCGCGGCGCTTTCCAGACCGGCCATTGCCGGCGCAGCTTCATTTGCCGCCGCGGCTGCCGCTGGCTGACCGTCCTCCCGGACAGCCGGTTCTTCCTGAGTTCCTGCCGCTTGAGCGCCTCCTGCCTGGGCTTCATCCGCTTGAGCGCCCGCTGCCTGTGGCTCATCCGCCTGTGTTCCTATCTGTGTTCCTTCAGCCTGCGTTCCTTCTGCTTGGCTTCCGTCTGTCTGTGCGCGTTCAACCGGCGCGTTCTCCGTCCGGGCGCTCCGAACGCCGGCCCCTGTCTCAGATCCCGGCTCATTATAAGCAAAAGCCGTCTCCGGCGAAGCGGACATGACGCCGGTACTGGGAATCGAAGCGGCCTCAGCGCTTCTTCCTAACGAAGCTTGGGCGATCCCGGCGTCCCCCGAACCGGAGGTTAAACTGCTGGTGGTTTTCGTGATAAAAATTCCGGCCAGCAGGATTCCGATCATTACGATCCACATTCGTTTATTCATTCACATATCCCTGCACTTTCTGGTAAAACCATAACATAAACGGCCCGTCTTGTGAACAGAAATATGGAATTAGTAATATTTTGTAAGATTATTGTAAAGATTTAAGTCCCGGTTATTTTTTCTAAGTTTTCCGTTCGCCCTACGCGTCCAGCCCCTCGTCCGCGATCCGCCCGTCTCCGTCGGCCGCCGAGGTGGCCAGCCGGTCGCAGCGCTCATTTTCCGGGTGGCCGTCATGACCCTTGACCCAATAAAAGGTGATCTTATGGGGCTTTGCCGCCTCCAAAAGCCGTTTCCAGAGATCAATATTTTTTACCGGCCCGCTTTTGGGCCGTTTCCAGTTATTGCGGATCCAGCTGTCGATCCACTTTTGATTGAAGGCGTCCACCAGATACCGGGAATCCGAGTACAGATCCACCTCGCAGGGCCGTGTAAGCGCCTCTAGGCCGGCGATGGCCGCCATCAGCTCCATCCGGTTGTTGGTGGTTTTTATATATCCCTGGGACAGCTCTTTTTCATGGAGCGTTCCCTGCTTGTCCACATACTGGAGGACGGCTCCGTAGCCGCCCGGCCCGTCGGGATTTCCCCTGGCCGCTCCGTCCGTAAATAATGTTACCTTCATCCCGCTAGTTCTCTCCTCTGTCCCATTTTTCACAGAGGGCGTTGATCTCCTCCGTAAACTTCTTGATGTCTTTATTCGCGCTTTCTTTATTCTTCCGGATCACCCGCATCAGCCGCTCGCCGGCAGCCACAAGAAGCTCAAAGATCGTCCGGTTGCGCTTCTGCTTCTCCGTCTCCTCGCGGACCGGTACGCCCACGGTCTGACGGATCCAGGTTCCGGCGGCCAGATCAAATTCCGATCCGGAGAACGGCGCGTCCGCCTGATAGCCGAATTCCGTCCGCAGCTGTTCCGAAAACTTCGTGCAGACCAGATCATCGCCATGGACTAAGAAAACCCGCTCCGGCTTGGTTTTTATCGCCCTGAGCCATTCGATCAGGCCCTCCCGGTCCGCGTGGCCGGAAATTCCGTCCAGCTGCTCAATATGGGCCTCCACATCGATGGTCTCTCCAAACAGCTTTACCGTATCGGCCCCATCCACTAAGACTCTTCCCAAAGTACCCACCGCCTGGTACCCGGCAAACAAAACCGTACATTCGGGCCGCCACAGATTGTGCTTTAAATGATGGCGGATCCGGCCGGCGTCGCACATGCCGGAGGCGGAAATGATCACCTTCGGCCTCATATCAAAGTTGATGGCCCGGGAATCCTCGCTGGTAACGGAAAGCTTTAATCCCGGGAAGGTAATGGGATTGATGCCCCGGTTGACCAGGTCCATGGCTTCCTCGTCGAAGCACTCCGAAATATTTTTGTTAAACACATGGGTCGCTTCCACCGCCAGGGGACTGTCCACGTACACCTCGAAGCCGTCGTGGCCGGTGATCAGATTTTCCTCCTTGATCTTCCGCATAAAATAGAGGATTTCCTGGGTACGGCCCACGGCAAAGGCCGGGATCACCAGATTGCCGCCCTGATCCAGCGTCTTTTGGAGGATCGAGGCCAGCTCCTCGATATGCTCGTGGGTCCGGTCATGGGACCGGTCGCCGTAGGTGCATTCCATTACCACGTAATCGGCGTCCTCGATATAAGCCGGATCCTTGATCAGCGGCTTGTTCTTATTTCCGATATCCCCGGAAAAGACGATCTTTTTGGAAACGCCCTCCTCATCGATCCACATTTCGATGGAGGCGGAGCCCAAAAGATGGCCCACGTCCGTAAACCGCACCTTAAGCCCCTTTGTGATCGTAAGGATATCGCCGTAATGACAGGGAACCAGGTGATTCAAGACGCCGTTGGCGTCATCGATGGTATAAAGCGGGGGAACTTCCGGACGGCCGGCGCGGCGGGCCTTCCGGTTCTTCCATTCCGCCTCCATTTCCTGGATATGGGCGCTGTCTAACAGCATGATCTTACAAAGATCGCAGGTAGCCTGCGTAGCAAAAATCTGTCCCTTAAAGCCCCTGGAATAGATCAAAGGAAGGAGTCCCGTATGGTCGATATGGGCGTGGGTGATAAAAATATAGTCCACATCGGTGTAAGGGATCGGGAATTCCGCCGATTCATAGACGTTTTTTCCCTGCTCCATACCGTAATCCACCAGGATATGCTTTCCGGCGGCGTTTAAATAATGGCAGCTTCCGGTTACTTCGTGGTCTGCGCCGATAAATGTCAGTCTCATAAAACCCCTCCTGCTCGTATCGTTTCGGCCGGATCTTCCCGATCATACCGACCTGATCGTTTCGTACCGGGACCTTCTGCTGACATTATAACCGGAATCAGATGATTATGCAAATCAAACCGCCGTTGCTGTCGTTGATGATCTTCTGTAGGGTGTCCTGGAGCTTTTGCTGGCAGTCGTCGGTCATCTGGGCGATCTTCGCCTCCATGCCGTCCTCCACGATCTGCTCCACCGACTTGCCGAAAATATTCGTCTCCCAGACGCCGTTTTCCGTCTGGGCGTTTTCCTTTATGTAGGCGATCAGATCCCTGGCCTGCTGCTCGCTTCCTACAATGGGAGCGATCTCCGTTTCAATATGGGCCTTGATCAAGTTGATGGACGGCGCCTGGGCGTGGATCTTTACGCCGAATTTATTGCCGTGGCGGATCAGCTGCGGTTCGTCTAAAAGGATCTCCGACTGATCCGGCATCACAATGCCGTAGCCCTTGGCCCGCACCTGATTTAAGGCCGCCGCCGCTTTCCCGTACTCCTCCTTCATGGCGGAGAGCTTTGACAAGGTGCCAAACAGCTCATACTCTCCCGATACCGGAAGCCCCGTATATTGGCTGATGGCCTGGTAATAGCAGTCCTCCCGCGGGCAGATGGTCACGGAAACCTTTCCGTTGGAAAGATCCATGCAGTCAACGGAAATCGTCTCGATCCCCTCGCCCAGATCAAGATCGGAAAGCTCCATATCCTTCATCTGGCCCGCTTTTTCTAAAAGGCTTCCCGCCAGGCCGATCACCGTTTCCTTAAGCGGATAATCTTCCGAAAGCAGCTCCAGCCACTTGGGGATACGGAAATCAATTTCCGTCACGGGAAATTCCAAAAGCACCTTTTCTAAAATCTCCTCCACGTCCTCCTTCTTTAGCTGCTCGCAGTTGACCGGAAGCACCGCGGCCCCGTAGGCCGCCTCCATCCGGGCCGCCTCCTCCTTCGTCTCCTTGGCATAGGGCTTTGCGGAATTTAAAAGCACCAGAAACGGCTTCCCAAGCGCCTTTAACTCCCCGATGGTCCGCTCCTCCGCCTCTTTGTAGTTTTCCCTTGGAAGCTCTCCGAAGCTGCCGTCGGCGGTAACGGCGATGCCGATGGTGGAATGATCCCGGATCACCTTTTCCGTCCCAATCTCCGCCGCCTGGGTAAAGGGGATCTCATGATCGTACCAGGGCGTCTTTACCAGCCGCTCCTCTCCGTTTTCCTCATGGCCCGCGGCTCCCTCCGCCATAAAGCCGACGCAGTCGATGAGCCGGATCTTCGCCTGGATCCCTCCTTCTAACGTGATCTGGGCCGCTTCCTTGGGGACAAATTTGGGCTCGGTGGTCATAATGGTCTTGCCCGCGGCGCTTTGGGGAAGCTCATCCCTGGCCTGGGCCTTCGCCTGCCCCTCGTTCATGCCCGGAAGGACCATCAGCTCCATAAACCGCTTGATAAATGTGGATTTTCCTGTACGGACCGGGCCCACGACCCCTATGTAGATCTCTCCGCCGGTTCTGGCATCAATATCCTTGTAAACATGGAAATTTTCCATAAAAATACCCCCTTGCTATCCTGTTTCCAGTATATGCAAGGGGGACGGTTCTATTCTGAAAAATAAACCATTTAGGCCTCATCCCAGGGCAGATCGCTGTTTTCGATCCGCTTATCTCTTAACATTAGATCCGATACCGCGTCTTTTGCCGGCTTGCCGTCAAAAAGGACCTCGTTTACCTGCTCCACGATGGGCATGGGAACGCCGTATTTTTTCGAGAGCGCCAAGGCCGCCTTGGCCGAATAGACGCCCTCCACCACCATGTGGACCTCCTTCATGGCCTCCTCCATGGAATAGCCTTTTCCGATCAAGATCCCGGCTCTCCGGTTGCGGCTGTGCATGCTGGCGCAGGTAACGATCAGATCCCCGATGCCGGAAAGACCGGCATAGGTCTGATATTTCCCTCCCATGGCGACGCCGAGGCGGGCGATCTCCGCCATTCCGCGGGTGATCAAAGCCGCTTTTGTATTGTCACCGTAGCCGAGGCCGTCGGCGATGCCCGCCGCCAGCGCCACAACATTCTTTAACGCGGCTCCCGTCTCAATTCCCAGGACGTCCGGACTTGTATAGACGCGGAATACCGGGCTCATGAAAACCGACTGGATATACTCGGCCACCGCCTTCTTATGGGAACCGGCCACGCAGGTGGTGGGAAGGCCGCGGCTCACCTCCTCCGCGTGGCTGGGGCCGGAAAGCACCGCCACCTCCGCCATGGGGAGCTCTTCTTTTAAGATCATGGACATGGTATCCAGCGTTTTTTCCTCGATCCCCTTCGCCACATCCACGATCCGCTGGCTGTCTTTGCAGAGCGGCCTCATTTTTTTCGCCGTTTCCCGAACGAAGACCGACGGCACCGCCATCACCAGCAGATCCTTATCTTCCATCGCTTCTTTCAGATCCACCGTCATCTGGATCTCCTTCGGGATCTCTGCCTCCGGAAGATTCGGATGCCTGCGTGTTTTCTCCAATTCCTCGATCTCCGACGGGATTGCCGACCAGAGCGTTACCTCATGGCCATTGTGGGACAGCAGGATCGCGATCGCCGTTCCCCAGGTCCCGGATCCGATCACACCGATTCGCTCCATAATAACCTCCACCCCTCTCTATCGCTGTTACGATTTCTTTTTATTTCCCCAAAGTTTATTTTCCGTTCCCGCAAACAGCCGCCGGATATTGGCCCTGTGCCTCCAAATGGCCATTCCCGTCAGTACGCCGGCAAGGGCGTAAAATTCCAGACGGCTCCCGGGGGCGACCTGATAAGCGCCCATGGACTCATAAAGGACCATCTGGATAAAGAACAGGATCACCACGAAGATCGAACCGAGGGACACGTAGCGGGTAATGATCACCGTTCCTAAAAATACGGCCGCGCAGACCAAGGTGACCCGCCAGTCCATGGAAACCAAAAGCCCGGCCATGGAGGCGATCCCCTTTCCGCCTTTAAATCCCAAATAGAAGGGGAAATTGTGGCCCATTACCACGCCCAACCCCGTATAAAGCACGTAAAGATCCGTGTTGGGATCCCCCTTAAGAAAGATCCGCACCAGAAGGCAGGCGAGAACCATCTTGAAAAAATCTCCGATAAATACGATCAGTCCGGCTTTTTTCCCAAGGACCCTTAGGGCGTTGGTGGTGCCGGAATTTCCGCTTCCATAATTGCGGATGTCGATATGATTCATCCGTCCGTACAGGTAGCCCGTCTGAAAAAGACCGAACACATAGCCGAAAACAAGGCAAAAAACGCGCAGCATGGTTTATTCCTTCTCCTTCCGCTCACGAATAATAAACTTAAGCGCCGTTCCCCTAAACCCGAAGGCCTCCCGGATTTTGTTTTCCAGATAGCGGGTATAGGAAAAATGCATTAATTCCTTATCGTTGACAAAGATCACAAAGGTCGGCGGCCGCACGGCAACCTGGGTCACATAGTAGATCCGGAGGCGCTTTCCCTTATCGGAAGGCGGCTGCTGCATCGCCACCGCTTCGGTCACGATCTCGTTAAGGACGCCGGTGGCCACACGCATGTTCTGGTTTTCCCGCACCATGTCGATCAGCTCAAACAGCTTTTCCATTCTCTGTCCAGTGAGGGCGGACACGAAAATGTATTCCGCGTAGGGCATGTAAGAAAGGACTTCCTTCAGCTTGCGGGTATATTCATAGATGGTTTTGTCATTTTTTTCGATGGCGTCCCATTTATTGACCACGACGATCACGCCTTTTCCCCGGTCATGGGCGATGCCGGCGATCTTGGCGTCCTGCTCCGTTACGCCCTCCACCGCGTCGATGACCAAAAGAACCACGTCCGCCCGCTCCACGGCCGTTACGGTACGGATAATGCTGTACCGCTCCAGATCCTCCTTTACCTTGCTCTTTCTGCGGAGGCCCGCCGTATCGATGAACACGTACTCCGTCCCGTTCCTTACGATTTCCGTATCCACAGCGTCCCTGGTGGTTCCGGCGATCCCGGAAACAATGACCCGGTTTTCGCCCAGCAGCTTATTGACGATCGAGGATTTTCCCACGTTGGGCTTTCCTACGATCGCGATCCTCGGCCGGTCGTCCTCCTCGTCTCCGTACTGCTCCTGGGTAAAATGCTTCGTGACCTCGTCCAAAAGTTCTCCCAGCCCCAGTCTTGAAGCGGCGGAAACGGCAACGGGATCGCCGATTCCCAGATTATAAAATTCATAAACGTCATTTCCAAATTTGGCGAAGCTGTCCACCTTATTGACCGCCAGCACAACCGGCTTTTTCGATTTGCGCAGCATGTCCGCCACCTTATAATCGGCGTCCACCAGGCCCTGACGCACATCGACGATAAAGATGATCACATCGGCCGTATCGATGGCGATCTGCGCCTGCTCCCGCATCTGGGACAGGATAATATCGCCGGAATCCGGCTCGATGCCGCCCGTATCGATGAGGGTAAAGGCGTTGTTTAACCAGCTGCAGTCGGCGTAGATCCGGTCCCTGGTTACGCCCGGCGTATCTTTTACAATGGAGATCGTCCGTCCGGCAAGGACATTAAACAGCGTGGATTTTCCCACGTTGGGCCGTCCGACGATCGCTACCACAGGTTTGCTCATATGATTCCTCCTTGGAGATTCTTCGTTCTTATAAAATTCTTTCAAATTTTCATCTGGAACCGTTCGTTCCTTTCCGCGCTTTGCTTACTGGGGACTGCTTTTTAGTTCATATGCCCCGTGGGCTGCGGTCTGAAGCCTTGCGGCCTCCGGATCCAGGATCGCTTCCAAAAGATCGTACCCGCTGGATTTTACTATATGAACGGGAATCTGTAAAGCGGTTTCCACCTGGGTGCGGGTAATATCGTCCAGGAAAACCTCCTCCCCGTTTTTAAACATAACCTCGGGAAGAAGCAGGCGGCTTCCCAGAGGCTTCCCCTTTAGCTGCGCCATCAAATCTTGGCCGGTGATCAATCCGGCCACCGTGATCTGCTCGCCGAAAAAGTCGTTGCGGATCGGATACAGATGGATCATGCGTCCCGGGAATTTTTCCCGGACCATCTCCATCAGCGTTTCCAAATACGGAGCCGCCAAAAGTCCGGTAGCGAGGGAAAGTTCTTCCTTCCTTCCGTCGTCCTGCGTCTTTTCCAACGCGTCCGTCATTTCCTCATATAACAGCCGCAGCATCCCGACGCCGTTTTCCAGCTGCAGATAGCCGTCGTACCGCTCCTCCTCCGGAAGCTTCCGCCCAGCCAGAAGATACCATTCGTCGCTGGCATGGAAAAAATGGAGCCCGCAGGCTTGATAACAGATCTTCTGCCACCGCTCGATCTGATCGATCACCTGTCCCGCGTCCTCCTTCGTAAAGGGTTCTAAGGGATATAACCCCTCCCGGTATTTGGAAAGGCCCACAGGAACAATGGAAACGCTTTTCATACAGGGCGCGTAGGCCGCCAGGCGCTTTAAGGTTTCCTCCAACTCCTCGCCGTCATTGATGCCGCGGCATAAAACGATCTGCCCGTTCATTTCCGTCCCAGCCTCGTAAAGACGGTCCAGCTTTTTTAAGGCGTCCCCCGCGAACCGGTTGTTTAGCATCCGGCAGCGAAGCTCTGGATTCATGGTGTGGATGGAAATATTGATGGGCGCCAAATGGAACCGGATGATCCGGTCGATATCATGGTCGCTCATATTGGTGAGGGTCACATAATTCCCCTGCAAAAACGACAGCCGGGAATCATCGTCCTTAAAATACAAGGTCTCCCGCATTCCCGGAGGCATCTGGTCGATGAAGCAGAAAATACACTTATTCCGGCAGGAACGGTATTCGCTCATTAACCCGTTCTCAAAGGTAAGGCCCAAGTCCTCGCCGCCGCTTTCGATTTCCAGCTCCCACTCTTCTCCGTCCGGTTTCCGGACGGTCATCACAAACGCCTCGCTGTCGGTTTTATATTCATAATCAAAAATATCTTCCACCGGTTCCCCGTCTATGGATAACAGCACATCGCCCGGTTCCAGCTCCAGTTCCTCGCCGATGGAGCCCGGCGCGACGGCCGTGATCATATGTCCTTCTTTTTTCACGTTAAAATCCTTTCTATTGATAAAACCCTGGTACCATCATAGCAATCTTGCGTCCGTTTGTAAAGAAAGGTTGCTCTTTTTTCTCAAAACACGGTTCTGCTATTGACGAAAAACAGGAAAAAATGGTATAAAGAGGTGTAGACTGCATGAAAGTACAATGAACTGGAGGAATGGTTTCATGTCGAATCAGTATGTTTTTAACGACCGGCTTCCCATCGCGCCCTTAAAGATCGCGGCTTTGGAGAGCTGCCGGCCTCTGGCGGAGATGGTCAACAGCCATATCGTAAATTTCCGCCGCAACGACTCCGAGGAGCTGAAGCGCCGGCAGCAGGATCTGCAGTATCGCGGCTATGATGTGGATTCTTATCTTTTAGACTGCGTGTGCCCGCGGTTCGGGACCGGCGAAGCCAAGGGAGTCATCAACGAATCCGTACGCGGAACGGATATCTTCGTCATGGTGGATGTAACGAATTACTCCCTGACCTATAAAATTTCCGGCTATGTCAACCATATGTCGCCGGACGACCACTATCAGGATCTGAAGCGGATTATCGGGGCCTGCGCGTCCACCGCCCACCGGATCAACGTGATCATGCCGTTCCTCTATGAAAGCAGACAGCATAAACGGACCAACCGGGAATCCTTAGACTGCGCCATGGCTCTCGAAGAGCTGATCCATATGGGCGTTCACAATATCATTACCTTTGACGCCCATGATCCCCGGGTGCAAAACGCGATCCCCCTCTCCGGCCTGGATAATTTTATGCCCACCTATCAGTTTGTCAAGGCGATCTTCCAGCACGACCAGTCCATCCGGATCGACAAGGATCACCTGATGGTCATAAGCCCTGATGAAGGCGCGATGAACCGGGCGGTTTATCTGGCCAACAACCTGGGCGTGGATATGGGAATGTTCTATAAACGGAGAGACTATTCCAGAGTCATCAACGGAAGAAATCCCATTGTGGCCCATGAGTTCCTTGGCAGCTCGGTAGAAGGAAAGACCGTCCTTGTGATCGACGACATGATCTCTTCCGGCGAGAGCATGCTGGATACGGCCAGAGAACTAAAGGAGCGGAAAGCCGATAAGGTCATCGTCTGCTGCACTTTCGGCCTCTTTACCAACGGACTGGACAAGTTTGACGAGTATTACGAAAAGGGCTATATCGACAGCGTCGTAACCACCAACTTAAACTACCGTCCCCAGGAGCTTTTGGAGAAGGAATGGTATGTGGAGGCGGATATGAGCAAATACATCGCCGCCATTATCAACTCCTTAAACCATGACGCGTCCATCGGAAACGTCATTTCACCCACGGAGAAGATCCAGAAGCTGATCCGGCGCTACAGCGACGGCGGCTATGATTACTATGAAAGACTTGTCTAAGAAACATATCGATTGATCGTCCTCAGCCACCCAGTCCTCAGCCACCCAGTATCATATCATAAC
>DVFQ01000036.1 GCA_018713185.1 Candidatus Copromonas avistercoris (nom. illeg.)
CCGTAATTAAAAGATAATGGCAGGATCGCATAAAAAGACGGCCAGGATCTGAGAAATCTCAGATTTTGGCCGTCTTTATAATCTAAGAATTCATTGAAAGACCGCATAAGAAATTCCCAGGGCTTGGCCGCAGCGGTTGTCAATATCGATGCCGTTGTTTTCAAAGACGCAGTCGCTAAAATCCATCTCCGCGATTGTTGGGACGTTTTCTAAAAGCACGGCCGTATTATTTTCCCGGAACTGATTTCCGGTGAAACGGGTATCGCTGTAGCTGTCGCCGGTGGAGTTGTAGTAAAGGCCGGTTCCATTTTTTTCAAAGACACAGTCCAGGGTGTTGACCCAGGTGTCTCCATAGCAGAGGACGGCGGTTTTCCAGTTGGTAAAGCGGCAGTCCTGCACCCAGGCGCGGTTGGCGGTGGAGAGTCCGACGCCGGTTCCGTCTCCAAGGAAGTCAATACCGGTAAACTTACTGATCCAGTCTTTTTCGTCCGTTTGAGAACGAATCTGGATTCCGGCGGAGAACGCAGTGCGAATTCCATTTTCTTCCGAGCCTGTCAGGTTGAAGGAGCGGCCCCAAAGAATGACAGGCTCCGCGTAGGAAATGGCGGGAAGCGTGATATTGACGACATCTTTCTGCGACGTTTCTTTTGCTAATCGGTCAATCAGCGCCTGCAGCGCCGCGGAATCGGACAGGTCGGCATTCTCCGCGTTATAGTGATAGGTTTGGATCGGCGTAATGATGAGATCGATGCCGAGGCGGATCGTGTCGCCGTTTTCCATGGAAAGGGTCCAGATGAACCGGGTCGGGCTGGCGCAGTTTTTGTTGAAGTTAATATAGCTTACCAGCGCGGTTCCGGGAAAGCTCTCTTTCAAGGGCTGAGGCGGGGAAAATTCCGCATGACTGCTGCTTTCCGTATCCTGCTGAATATGGAGTTTGGCGCTTTTTACCTTCTGAAGGAACATTCCGCTGGCGTCGGCGCCCGTATTCTTATGGTTGATATAGAGTCTTAAAGGGAACCGGTAAGATTCCTGTTCACCGGCATCCTGGAAGATTTCCGTCATGGGATAATAGCGGTCGGTGCTGACGTTGGTCAGGATCTGATAGGTGCCGTCCTGGTCCGTATAGGTTACTTCCCCGATGCCGCTGTAGGTTTTGGGGCGGATAAGGAGAAAAATTCCTGCGCATACCGTCGCGGCAAGGAAAATTCCCAAAGCGATTTTTAGAAACCGCCTAGGGAAATAACGGGGGTTCCCAGGATGGATCCGATCGTTGATGCTTTTGGCGCAGCTGGGGCAGAATACCGCTTCATTGGGAAGTGGCGCGCCGCAGAAGGGACATTTCTTTTCCATAAAGAGACTGCTTTCTGTATTGTGATAGGCGGATCAGCTCCGCTTTTTTTCTTGATTCCCAAAGCGTTTTACAGCTCGTCCAGCAGACGCAGCACGTTTTTGTAGCGTCTGGATGGGGTGACCTGGGTGCAGCGGGTGACGATGCGTCCCCAGCGGCCGTCTGCCAGCCGGGTCGATGGATGTTCTCCGGTCAGCATGATATTGATCAGGATCCCCAAAGCATAGATATCGGAGGACGCGTCCGATTGGGACAGGCCGTACTGCTCCGGCGCGGCGAATCCGGCGGTGCCGAGAACCTGGGTATCGGTTTCATGACCAGCCTTGTAAAAACGGGCGGCGTCAAAATCGATCAGGACCGCATCGGAGCCGCGGAGCACAATGTTTTCCGGTTTTACATCTCGGTGTACCGCGCCCATGGAATGGAATACCCAGAGCGCGCGGCAGAGTTGTTTTACGATCGTTTTTGTTTCCTCCGGCGTAAACAGGGCGTCCTGCAGAAGAATCCCCATATTGTCGCCCTGGATATATTCCTCCAGCACCAGATTCTTATCGCCGTCGGAAGCAACCTCCAGAGTTTTGGGGAGGTTTGGACATTCATAGCCTAAAAGCTTTCTGTAAACCTCCGCGTTTCCCGTATAGGACCGCAGAATGAACGGCTGTCCGGAGGCGCGGTGCCGGATCAGGGATACGGTGCTGCGTTCGCTTTCTTTCAGAAGCTCCTGGGTTTCAAATTCTTTCTGCAGGGCTTCTGAAAACCATGCATAATGATTCATAAGAAAATCTCCCTTATTTTTGGAATGCCGGATCCGGAAATTACTGCGATTCAAATATCGTTTGGGACGTATCTAAAGGCTGGCCGCAGCGGTTGTCGATATCGATCCGGTTGCCGGAAAATGTACAGCCGCCAAAATCCATGACGACGTCCGCGGGAACTTTATCCAGCAAAACAGCCGTGTCGTTGCCGGTAAAGCGGTTTCCGGTAAAATGAGAATCGCTGGGGCTGATATTGTCGGAATTATAATGCAGCCCGACGCCGTTATTTTCAAACGTGCAGTCGGTGGTATTGACCCACACGTTTCCAAAGCCTAAAATCGCGGTTTTCCAGTTGGAAAAACGGCATTCCTTTGTCCATAACCGGCTGGCGGCCGAGATGGCTACGCCGCTTCCGTCGCCGGTAAAATCAATACCGGTAAAATAACTGATCCAGAAATTGGCATCGTCATCCCTCTGCATCTGGATCCCGGCGGTAAAGGTTGTGCGTTTGCCGTTTTCCTCGGATCCAGTTAGATTGATGGCGCGTCCTCTCAAAAAGATCGGCTCCGTATAGGTGACGGCGGGAAGAAGAACATTAACGGAATCCTCCGGTTCCGTTTCTGCCTCCGCCCAGTCGATCAAGGCCTGGAGGGCTTTGGAATCAGACAGGTCTGTATCCTCCGGACTAAAGTTATAGATCGCCGTTTTCTTAATGGTCAGTTCCATGCCCAGACGGATCGTATCGCCGTTTTTCATGTTAAGAGTATAAATAATTTGGGCGGGGGATTCGCTTTCGCGGAAAAAGTCGATCAGGGTTCCCAGCGCCGCGCCGGGGTTGAGTTCCATCGGTTCCGGATCCGTACACTGGATCGGGCTGGGGCTGTCCGGCTGTTCAATATGAACGCTGGCAGATTCCAGCTTTTCCATAAAGGCGTCTGAAGCGTCTTCCCCCGTATCCTGACGGTTGACATAAAGCCAAAGGGGGAAACGGTAGCGCTCCTCCGTACCGGCGACGGTTTCAAATTCCGCCAGAGGCGAGTAACGCTGGTCGATGAAATAGTGAAGGAGAAGCTGATAGGAACCTTCCTTATCCGTATAGGTAACGGAGCCCATCCCTTCATAGGTTTTTGGGCGGGAATACAGAAAGAATACGGCCAGGACGGCCGCCGCCAGGAAAAACGGAAGGATCCATTTTAAAATTTTGGCCGCCGTTGGATGTGGTTTCTTGGCCGGATCCCTTTGATTGACACTTTTAGCACACCGGGGACAGAAAGCTGCTTCCTCGGGGAGCAATTCACCGCAAAAGGGACACTTTTTTTCCATAGAATGAAATTCTCCTGTCTTTATTTATAGTCCCATCGATCAATAGCCGGAACGTGGACTCGTTGAATATTATATACAATCCGGGGAGAAAAAGGAAGAGGGGAGAGCAGGAAAGTTTCCCGCGGCACTATGCAGCCAGCATATTGGAATTTCTTGAAAAATTGTATAGAATAGAGGCATCGGAATGACGGGGGTGGGTATTACGGATAAAAAGAAAAGAAATACGGACAATCTATGCAGGGAGCTGATGGAAGAGCCGGATATTGATACCTATATTAAGAAAAATCAGCCCTTTTTCGCGGACAGCAGTATTTCCGATCTTTTGACAGAGTTTTACAAGCGTCAAAAGATCTCCAAGGCGGAGCTTTCCAGAAGGGCCGGTATGAGCGAGGTGTATCTGCACCAGCTGTTTTCCGGACGGCGGAAGCCTTCGCGGGACAAGCTTTTGTGCCTGTGCGTCGGCATGGAACTGACGATCGAGGAAACCCAGAAGCTTTTAAGGCTGGCGGCCTTCGGCGAGCTTTATCCAAGGATTAAGCGGGAGGCGATCATTTATCACGGCATCGCCCATCATACGCCGTTAAATGAAATCAATGATAAGCTGTTTAAAGAAGGGGAGAAGGCCTTGTGCTGAGCGCGGGCCGTCTCCTCTTTCTTTGTACGGCTGCTTTCCTGGGCTGACGTTTCTGCGGGGAAGGGGGATTGTTTTTTCTGAGATGGATGCTATAATAAGCCTAAAAAATAAAAGGGCGGTATCGATATGGCCAAAGGGAAAGCGGAAAAAGAAAAGAGCGCGGGAAAAACAAACGTGATGCGTTTGCTGGACGCCGCGAAGATTCCATATGAGGCGAAAACCTACCCGGTGGATGAAGCGGATCTGTCGGGGAGCCATGCGGCGGATCTGATGGGCGTGGATCACGGCAGCATGTTTAAAACGCTGGTATTAAAGGGGGAACGGACCGGGTACCTGGTCTGCTGTATCCCGGTGGACGACGAGGTGGATCTAAAAAAGGCGGCGAAAGCAGCCGGAGACAAAAAAGCGGAGATGCTTCCCATGAAGGAGCTTTTGCCGGTGACGGGATATATTCGGGGCGGCTGCTCGCCGGTGGGGATGAAAAAGAAGTTTCCCACCTGGATCGATGAAACGGCCTTAAATTATGAGCGGATCGCGGTCAGCGCGGGAATGCGGGGCGTCCAGGTGATTTTGGAGCCGAAAGCGCTGGCGGACTATGTGGGAGCGGTGTTTACGGATCTGAAGGAGCGGCGGGAAGGATAAACGCCGCGAAAAGCAAAAGTGCCGCCGGGCGCAGAAGAGCAGTAGGAGCAGGACGGATTATGGAATTTTTATTGCTGGGATTATTTGGAGCCGGGCTTTTGGCGTGCGTGTTTACAGACACGTCCATTGTCGCCGCAATGGTCTTTGGCTGGTGCCTTTTTTTCGGATACGGTCTTTGGAAAGGAAAGAGCCTGCGGGAAATGGCGGGGTTTTCTCTGCAGGGGATCCGCACGGTGCGGAATATCCTGATCACGTTCCTTTTGATCGGGATTCTAACGGCGGTTTGGAGGGCCAGCGGCTCGATCGCGTACATTGTGTATCACGCCGCATCCTTCTGCGCGCCTTCGGTGATGGTGCTGGCGTCGTTCCTGCTTTGCAGCCTGATCTCTTTCTTGACGGGAACGGCCTTTGGAAGCGCGGCGACCATCGGAGTGATCTGCATGACCATGGCCGCAAGCTTGGGGGTGCCTCCGCTTTATACGGGCGGCGCTGTTTTGGCCGGCGTGTTTTTCGGCGACCGCTGTTCGCCGGTTTCCACCAGCGCCCTTCTAGTCAGTGAACTGACAAAGACGGATCTATATTCCAATATTTCCGCCATGGTGAAAACGGCTCTGGCGCCGTTTTTGATTTCCTGTGTTCTTTACTGGCTCTTAGGATTAAGCGCGGGGGACGGCGGAGTCTCCGGCGGAGCGCAGGCGGTTTTTGAAGAATCCTACCAGCTGTCGGCCCTTACGCTTCTGCCGGTGGCGGCTGTCCTTGTTTTGTCATTGCTGCGGGTGAATGTAAAATATACGCTGGCGGTAAGCTCTTTTCTGGGAATTTTGATCAGCGTGTTCCTCCAGGAGGTTTCCTGGACAACGCTTCCCGCCCTCTGCGTATTCGGGTTCCATCCGGAGGATCCGGCATTGGCCGTCTTTATGGACGGGGGCGGTATCGTTTCCATGGCGCGGGTATTTTTTATCGTTTGTATTTCCTCCTGCTATTCCGGAATGTTCCAGGGAACCGGATTCTTAGACGGAATGCAGGATGGCTTTCAAAAGCTGGGCAAAAAAATCACGCCGTTCGGGGCGATCCTTACGGCGTCAGTGCTTTCCTCCGCGGTGAGCTGCAACCAGACTTTGGCCATTATGCTGACGCACCAGCTATGCGGCCAGATTGAAATGAGCCCGAAGGAGCGGGCGGTCAGCCTGGAAAATTCGGCGGTTGTCATTGCGCCCTTGATCCCCTGGTCCATTGCCGGGGCGGTTCCGTTGGCTTTCGTCGGCGCGCCTCTTTCCAGCATTGCGCTGGCCTTTTATCTGTATCTGATTCCGATCTGGTATTTTTTCGCGGGTCGAAGATCCGGAAGATAAAATAATGTCAAGGAAAAGAAGGACCATGGCGCGGGAAACGCCAAAGTCCTTCTTTTGCGCTTATAGAGAAAAAACAAACGAAGATGCCACCGGCACCTCCGTCTGTTTTTTCCAAATGAGAATTTAAGTTTCTTTTTTACTGCTCTTTCTGAACCTCGGCCATCTTCATCGCGCGGACCTTTGTGGAAAGGCCGTAGAGATTGATGAAGCCGGTGGCGTCATGGTGGTCGTAAAGGTCACCGGTGGTGAAGGAAGCGATGCTCTCGTTATAGAGAGAGTAGGGAGAAGTGGTTCCCTGCTTGATGATGTTGCCTTTGTAAAGCTTCATTTTGCACTCGCCGGTCACATATTTCTGCGTGGATTCTACGAACGCCTGCAGAGCCTCCCGCAGCGGGCTGAACCATTTTGCGGAGTAGACCACGTCGGCAAATTCGTTGTCCACGTTCTTTTTGTATTTCAAGGTTTCCTTATCCAGGATCAGCTCCTCCAGCTGCTTGTGGGCTTCCATAAGGATCGTTCCGCCGGGGGTCTCATAAACGCCGCGGGACTTCATGCCCACCATCCGGTTTTCTACGATGTCGGTGATGCCGATGCCGTGCTTTCCGCCCAGTTCATTTAATTTTTCCAAAAGAGCGGAAAATTTCATCTTTTCGCCGTTTAACGCAACCGGCTTTCCGGCTTCAAAGGTGATGGAAAGCTCTACGTCTTCATCGGGCGCTTTTTCCGGAGTCACGCCAAGAACCAGCATATGATCGTAGTTGGGAGCCTGGGCCGGATCCTCTAATTCCAGACCCTCATGGCTGATATGCCAGATGTTGCGGTCGCGGCTGTAGCTGTTGTCTGCCTTGAAGGGAAGATCGATATGGTGAGCCGCGCAGTATTCCAGCTCTTCCTCACGGGACTGGATGCTCCAGGTCCGCCAGGGAGCGATGATCTTCATATCCGGAGCCAGAGCCTTGATGCCTAACTCGAAGCGCACCTGATCGTTGCCTTTTCCAGTCGCGCCGTGGCAGATGGCGACAGCGCCTTCCTTCTTCGCGATATCCACCAGGATTTTCGCCATTAAGGGCCGGGCCATGGCGGTTCCAAGAAGGTAGTTGTTTTCATAAGTGGCGTTTGCCATCAGGCAGGGAGCGATATACTCGTCGCAGAATTCGTCGGTCGCGTGTTCGATGTATAATTTAGAAGCGCCGCAGTATTTAGCCCGCTCTTCCAAGCCGTCCAGCTCGTTTCCCTGTCCCACGTCGATGCAGACGCAGATTACTTCATAATCATAATTTTCTTTCAGCCACGGAATTAAAACCGTTGTGTCCAGTCCGCCGGAATAGGCAAGAATTACTTTCTCTTTCATGATCTCGATCCTCCGCATTCATTTAAGAAATTCTGTATTGATTTCGTTATTGCCTCATAAATATACATCTATATTCAAGAAAAGTCAAGATAAAAATGCATAATATTCAAAAATAATGCATATTAAGCATTGCGAAAAAGTTTTTGACCCAGGACTGGATTAATGCTATGATGTAGATATTACAAAAGATGCGAATGAGTGGAGATGGAAAAACAATGAATTGGAAGAGGGAGTTTGTGCGCGGGCTGAAGGACGGCCTGCCCATTGGCCTGGGATATGTCCCGGTCGCTTTTACCTTTGGCTTTTTGGCCGTTTCCGGAGGACTTCCGGTTTGGGTCGCCTGCCTGATCTCTTTTTCCAATTTGACGAGCGCCGGGCAATTTGCCGGGATGAACCTGATTTTTGCCGGATCGGGGTATTTCGAGGTCGCCCTGACCACGTTTGTGATCAATCTCCGATACATGCTGATGTCGCTGTCCCTGACCCAGAGGATCGAACGGTCCATGGGAACCATAAAACGGATGCTAGCCGGCTTCGCGGTGACGGACGAGATCTTTGTTGTCGCTTCGCTGAATCCTGGGACGCTGAAGGCGCCTTACTGGTTTGGGCTGATCGCGCTCCCCATTGCCGGATGGAATCTGGGAACCTTTATGGGAGCGGCAATATCGGATTTTCTGCCGCTGGCGCTTCAAAACGCCATGGGCATCGCCTTGTACGGCATGTTTATCGCGTTGATCGTGCCGGCTTCCCGGGAATCGGTTTCTATCTTGATCATCGTTCTGATCGCTGTAGCGGTAAATTGCGCGCTGCAGTTTATTCCGGCATTTTCCTTTATTTCCTCCGGCTTCCGGATTATTTTGGCTACATTTGCCGGAGCCGGCGCTGGAGCCCTCCTGTTCCCGAAGGAAGAAGAGGATTATGTAAAAAGGGAGGCGGTTTAAATGGAGATGCGCCGGGTATTGATCTGTGTGGCGCTGATGGCGATTGTTACTTATATCCCGAGAGTTTTGCCGCTGACGCTGTTCCGTAAGCCGATCCGGTCAAAATATATTCGTTCGTTTCTGGATTATACGCCCTATGCGGTTCTCGGGGCTATGACTTTCCCGGATGTGTTTTTTTCGACGGGAAGCCTGACGTCGGCGGCGCTGGGAACGGCGGCGGCTTTATATCTCAGCTACAAAGGAAAGGGACTGGTAACCGTGGCCTGCGCCGCGATCCTTGTGGTTTATCTGGCGGAGCTTTTATAAGGCAGGGATCTGCAAAGGAAACGATCGGAAGCCATGCGGAGATAATCTGCAGAAAGGCAATCTAATAAAATAATCTATAGAAATAACCCATATAAAAATAATGAAGAGAGGATGGAGATCGCATGGAACAGTGGAAAGCATATCTGGAGGCGCTTTCTTCCAAGGCGCCGGTTCCGGGAGGCGGAGGCGCGTCCGCAGTCTGCGGTGCCCTGGGCGTGGCTTTGGGAGAAATGGTTGGGAATCTGACCGTAGGAAAAAAGAAATACGCCCAATGGGAGCCGGAAGTGAAGGAATGTCTTTTGCGGCTTGAGGCGGCCAGAGGACAGTTTATGGAGCTTTCCGATGAGGACGCTCGGGTATTCGAGCCCCTGTCGAAGGCCTATGGAATCAAGGCGGAGACAGAGGAGGAAAAGGCGAAAAAGGCAGAATACATGGAGGAATGCTTAAACGCTGCCGCCCAGGTTCCGCTTAAGATCATGGAGCTTTGCGGAACGGTGATGGAAGATCTGGAATTTCTTGCCGTGAAGGGGAGCCGCCTGGCGGTCAGCGACGCGGGAGTCGGGATCCAGTTTATTAAGGCGGCGCTTCTGGGCGCGGTTATGAACGTGTATATTAATACGAAGATGATGAAGAACCGGGAACAGGCGGAGGCGCTGAACCGAAAGGCGGAAACGCTGGTTCGGGAAAAAACGGTTCAGGCGGACCGGATTTATGAAATTGTATTGGAGGCGGTGAAGGGATGATCTTATTAAAAGGCGCTGAGGTTTCGTCAAAGATAAAGGCCGAGGTATTGGCGGCTGTGTCCGCCATGGAAGGACATGTTCCCACGGCGGCCATTGTCCGCGTAGGGGAGCGGCCCGACGATGTTTCCTATGAAAAAAACGCGATGAAAAAGATCGCGGCTTTTGGAATGGAGGCCAGATCGTACGTATTCCCGGAGGATATTTCCCAGCAGGAGTTTGAAGAGAAATTCCGGACGATCAATCAGGATCCCCAAATCGACGGAATCCTTTTGTTCCGGCCGCTGCCCGCCCAGATCGCCGGACGGCTTCCGGAGCGGCTGATCGATCCGAAAAAGGATTTGGACGGGATTAGCCCGATCAACTCGGCGAAGATTTTCGCGGGAGAAGAGGACGGCTTTGCGCCATGTACGGCGGAAGCGGTCATGGAGATTTTAAAGGGATATGAGATCCCGCTGGAAGGCAAGCGGGCCGTTATCGTGGGCCGCAGCATGGTGGTGGGCCGTCCGTTGGCGATGCTGCTTTTAAAAGCCAATGCTACGGTGACCGTCTGCCATACGCGGACAAAGGATTTAAAGGCTGTCTGCCGGGAGGCGGATATTCTGGTGGCCGCCGCGGGAAAAGCCGGAATGATCACGGCGGAGTTTGCGGCGCCCGGAGCAGTGGTGATCGACGTAGGCATCAATGTGGATGAGAACGGGAAGCTTTGCGGCGATGTGAAATGGGAAGGAATTGAAGAGGTCGCTTCGGCGGCGACCCCGGTTCCCGGCGGCGTCGGCTCCGTGACCACGGCGGTGCTGGCGAAGCATCTTTGCCAGGCGGCGCAGAGAAAATAAGCGTATAGAAACCTTCCGGAAATGGGATACTAAGGAAAACTCATTTCCGGGAGGTTTGTCTATGTTTGGAGTTTTTGTGGCGCTGGTTTCGGGCGCGTTAATGAGCCTGCAGGGCGTTTTTAATACGGAAGTAACGAAACAGAGCAGTATCTGGGCGGCAGCGGGCTGGGTGCAGCTGACCGCGTTTGCGACCTGCCTGCTTTTCTACTTTTTCTCGGGCCGGGGCGAGATTATGGGGATGTTTTCCATCGACAGAAAATATATGCTGCTTGGGGGTGTGATGGGAGCCTTTATCACCTGGACGGTCGTGAAAAGCATGGATGGTCTGGGACCGGCCCGGGCGACGCTCTTGATCGTCGTAACGCAGATCCTGGTTTCTTACCTGGTGGAGCTTTTCGGCTTGTTCGGAGTGGAAAAGGCGGGATTTGAATGGAAAAAGCTTCTGGGAGCGGCGTTGGCGATCGCGGGAATCATCGTGTTCCGCATGGAATGACGGCGAGAAAATTTTTGTAAAAAATGCGGCCATATTTCTGTTTTGGGACTTGTTTTTACCCCCATGTTTGGATAGAATAGAAGCAGGCAGAACAATCCTCTTCCGGCTTTTTAGGAGGAGGAGCGAATGAAGGAATATTGGAAAAAGTATTGGAAAATCGCGGCGGCTGCGGTGTTTTTGACCGCAGCCGGCGTTGTATTCTGGCTGTCGGGGGAAATGGGAGGCGAACCGCTTCCGACGGTTCCCAGTGAGACGGCTGGAAGCGCGGTCCTTGAAGGTACGGTTCTTGAAGGTGTGGTTCATGACGGCACGTCGTTTGATGGTGCGGCTTCTGGAAACGCAGAGCTTGGCGGAGCGGCTTCTGAGAACCCGGCTTCTGAGAATCCGATGCTTGGAAGTTCAGCTTACGAAGACGCGTCCCTGGAGGGGACGAAGAAAGCGGCTGCGGTTTCTGAGACAGAGGCGATGGATCCCGCTTTTGTGGTGCATGTCTGCGGGGAGGTTGTCAACCCGGGGATTTATGAGCTTCCGGCGGGCAGCCGGATCTATGAGGCGGTAAAAGCGGCGGGAGGCTTTACGGAAAACGCGGAGGAGGAATCTGTAAATCTGGCGTCTCCCATTGAGGATGGCGTTCAGATCCGGATCTACAGCAAGGACGAAGCGGAAACATTGGCGGCGGGCGCCGCGCCCTTTGATGGGTTTGAAGCGTCCGGCGAGGGGAAAGAACCCGTTGTGAACCTAAATACGGCGACTAAGGAGGAGTTAATGACCTTAAGCGGGATCGGTGAGTCGCGGGCGGAGGATATTATCCGTTATCGGGAGGAGAACGGCGGGTTTCAGAACATTGAGGATATTATGAAGGTGTCTGGGATCAAGGACGCCGCATTTCAGAAGATAAAGGACAGAATAACAGTTTAGCGGGAGGAAGGAAATGGCGAAGGTTCTGGTTGTTGATGATGAAAAATTAATTGTGAAGGGGATCCGGTTCAGCCTTGAGCAGGATGGAATAGAAGTGGACTGCGCCTATGACGGAGACGAAGCCATCGCCAAGGCGAAGGAGACGGAATACGACGTGGTGCTTTTGGATGTAATGCTGCCGGGACATGACGGTCTTGAGGTCTGCCAGGCGATCCGGGAGTTTTCTGAGATGCCGATTATTATGCTGACGGCCAAGGGCGGGGATATGGATAAGATCCTCGGGCTGGAGTACGGCGCGGACGATTATATTACGAAACCCTTTAATATCCTGGAGGTGAAGGCCAGAATCAAGGCGATCATGCGCCGCAATTCCAGAAAAAACAAAAAGAACACCAGGCAGAATACGGGGATGGTGACCGCTGGAGATTTAAGGCTGGACCGGGAGGGACGGCGCGTATTCATCAAAGACCGGGAAATCAACCTGACCGCTAAGGAATTTGACCTGTTAGAGCTTTTAGTGACAAATCCCAATAAGGTGTACAGCCGGGAGGCTCTTTTGGGATATGTTTGGGGAAATAAGGCGATGGACTCCGGGGATGTACGGACAGTGGACGTCCATGTGCGCCGTCTTAGGGAAAAGATCGAGCCCAGCCCCAGCGATCCCAAGTATGTTCATACCAAGTGGGGCGTCGGCTATTATTTCAGAGCTTGATGCTCCTGTGGGATGTCCGGCGTAGAAAGACATTAAGACAAGAAAGAAGGAATCAAAAACATGGAAGAGATCAACTACCAGATCCGGCCGGTAAGGCCTTCGGATCTTGCCGCAGTTACAGAAGTAGAGGCCGTATGTTTTCCGGCGGCGGAAGCGGCGCCGGAGGAATCGTTTCAGTCCAGGATTGAGGCGTTCCCGGACTGCTTTTTTGTCGCGGAAAAGGACGGGAAAATCATTGGCTTTATCAATGGATGCGCGACTGATGAACGGACGATCCGGGATGAAATGTTTGAGGACAGCAGCTTACATAAACCGGACGGGATTTATCAGAGCATTTTTGGGCTGGACGTGATCCCGGAATACCGGCGGCACGGCGTTGCGGCGGATCTGATGGAGCATCTGATCGAGGACGCCAGAACGCGGGGACGCCGCGGGCTGATCCTTACCTGCAAGGACCGGCTGATCCATTATTACGAGAAGTTCGGTTACCGGAATCTGGGCGTATCGGCTTCCGTGCACGGAGGGGCCGTCTGGTATGATATGCTGCTGGAGTTTTAAGGCGGCAGACGGGAAAAGAACGGATACAGGAATAACAGATGAGAGAATCACCGGGGCCGCTTTTTTAAGCGGCCGTCCGTGTATATAGGGAGAAGCGCATGAAGATTACGATCGTGGCGGTGGGAAAGATCAAAGAGAAGTTTTTCCAGGACGCCATCGGGGAATACGCGAAACGGCTGAGCCGCTACTGCCGTTTGGAGATCGTCCAGACTGCGGATGAGAAAACGCCGGAGGGCGCCAGCGCGGCATTGGAGGAGCAGATCAAGGATCGGGAAGGGGAGCGGATCCTCTCAGCGATCAAAGAGGACAGCTTTGTGATCGCGCTGGCGATTGACGGAAAGGCGCCGGATTCGGTGGAGCTTGCCAAACAGATCGAAAAATGGCAGGTTGGCGGCCGGGATCATTTGGTTTTCGTTATCGGCGGTTCCCTTGGGCTGTCGAAACGCGTATTGGACCGGGCGGATTACCGGCTGAGCTTTTCTAAGATGACCTTTCCTCACCAGCTGATGCGGGTGATCCTTTTGGAGCAGATTTACAGGAGCTTCCGGATTATTCACGGGGAGCCGTACCATAAATAAAGCTGTATCTTATAAAACGGTATTTTAAAAACGGTATCATAAATAAGCGTATCGTTTGGAGGTGCACATGGGGAAAAAATTTCTGAAGCTGGCGCTTCTGCAGCTTTTTGCGGGAGACAGCTTAAATGAGCAGCTGGAGAAGGGAAAAGAAGCCTGCCGGAGAGCGAAGGAGATGGGAGCGGATCTGGCGCTGTTTCCGGAAATGTGGAGCAATGGATACCAGATCCCCCAAGAGGCGGAGGTGCTGGAAAAACAGGCGATTTCCGCCGGCAGTGAATTTATCCGTGAATTTGCCGCATTGTCGGCGGAGCTTGAGATGGCCATTGGAATCACTTTTTTGGAAACACACCAGCCCAAGCCGCTCAACTCCATGATCTTGTTTGACAGAAAGGGAAAGGCCGTGCTTCATTACTCCAAGGTTCACATCTGCGCCTTTGATCTGGAAAAGATGCTTTCCGCTGGGGATGGGTTTCATACGGCGGCGCTTGATATTGGAGGAGACGTTATACAGGTTGGCTGTATGATCTGCTTTGACAGAGAGTTCCCGGAGAGCGCCAGGATCTTGATGTTAAAGGGAGCGGAGATCGTCTTGGCCCCCAATGCCTGCCCCATGGAGATCAACCGCCTTTCGGCTCTCAGGGCGCGGGCGTATGAGAATAAGATGGCGATCGCCACCTGCAATTATCCCAAGGGATATCCGGACTGCAACGGCCGTTCTACTGTGTTTGACGGGATCGCCTGGCTGGACGGCGAGCCGGGTTCCAGAGACATGTGCATTCTGGAGGCTCCGGGAGAGGAAGGAATTTATCTGGCGGAAATCAATCTGGATCAGCTTCGGGAATACCGCCGGAAAGAGGTCATGGGGAGCCCGTATAGACGGCCGGAAACGTATGGGCCTTTGCTGGGGGGATGAATGCCGCAAGGATCTGGGATCAAGATGGGAGGCGCGGACGTTGGACAGAGAGAAAATTAAGATTCTCATTAAGGAGCAGCGGGCGTATTTTTTCACAGGCGCCACAAGGGAGGAAGCGTACCGAATCCAGGCGCTGCGAAAGCTTCGCGCCTGGATCTTAAAGAATCAAGCGGAGATTGAAGATGCCTTAAAAAAGGATCTCGGGAAAAGCAGGACGGAAAGCGATATGTGCGAGATCGGCATGGTGCTGGAAGAAATCCGGTTCATGCTGGCCCATATCCATAAATGGATGGCCGCGAAGACCGTTCCGTCTCCGCTTGCGCTGTTTCCGGCCAGAAGTTTTATAAAGCCGTCGCCTAGAGGCGTCGTCTTGATCATGAGTCCATGGAATTATCCGTTCCTTCTGACGGTGGGCCCGTTGGTGGACGCGCTGGCGGCCGGAAATACGGCGGTTCTTAAGCCAAGCGCCTATTCGCCGGATACGGCGAAGCTTATCAGCCGGATGGTAAGGGAGTGCTTTTCCCTCAGGCAGGCGGCGGTGATCCTGGGAGGGCGGAAGGAAAACCAGGCCCTTTTGCAGGAGCATTTTGATTTCATCTTTTTTACCGGAAGCCAGCAGGTGGGACGGCTGGTAATGGAAAGCGCCGCCAAGTTTTTAACCCCGGTGGTTCTGGAGCTGGGCGGAAAAAGCCCATGTCTGGTGGAAAAAAGCGCGGATTTAAAGCTGGCGGCCAGACGGATCGTGTTTGGAAAGCTGTTAAACTGCGGCCAGACCTGTGTGGCGCCGGATTTTATCTACTGCGACCGGCGGATCAAGGACCGGCTGCTGAAGGAAATTTTAGAACAGATCCAGATTCAGTACGGGGACGAACCGATGAAAAATCCCAATTACGGCCGGATCGTGAATGAAAAACACTTTGACCGTCTCGCGGGCCTCATAGAGGAAAAGAAAATGGTATTCGGAGGAGCGAAGGACCGGGCGTCCCTGCGCATGGAGCCGGTGGTGCTGGACGGCGTGACGTTTTCCGACCGGATCATGCAGGAGGAGATTTTCGGTCCGATCCTTCCGGTGCTTACGTATGAAAGCCTGGAGGGAGCCATTGCCAATCTGCGGGCCATGCCCCATCCGCTGGCGTTTTACGTGTTTTCGGCGGACCGGAAGCTTGCGGGGCGGATCATGGACCGGCTGGGCTTCGGGGGCGGCTGCATCAATGATACGGTGATGCATCTGGCCACCAGCGAGATGGGCTTCGGAGGTTTTGGAGAGAGCGGCATGGGCTCCTATCATGGGAAGGCCGGTTTTGACGCGTTTACTCATTATAAGAGTATTTTAGACCGGAAGCCCTGGCCGGATGTTCCCCTTCGCTATCAGCCGTACGGCCGGTTTAACAGTTGGGTGATCCGGCGGATCATGGGGATGAAGATTTATAGGTAAGAGAGGTGTATCCAATGACCATAGAAGATATCCTTGCCGGAGAATCGAAAAATGTAGAATTTAAAGTGGATCTGCCGGAAAAAAGTATTAAATATATGAAATCTGTGGTGGCCTTTGCAAATGGAACCGGGGGAAAAATAATTTTTGGTATCGCAGATGAAACCAGAGAAGTAGTCGGTTTCGACAAGGAAGATGTGTTCCAGAAAATGGATGCTATTGCTAATGCGGTTTCAGACAGCTGCGAACCGGCAATTATTCCGGATATTACATTACAGACGGTTGACGGAAAAACGATCATTGTCGTAGAGATTTCTGAAGGAAGACAGCGGCCGTATTATATCAAGACTCTCGGTAAAGAGGGCGGCGTATATGTCCGTGTCGCCGGAACTACCCGCCTCGCCGATGAGTATATGATAAAAGAGCTGATGTTTGAGGGCAGCAACCGCTATTTCGACCAGGCTCTGTGTACTGGATTGAATATTGCCGATGAAGATATTGACGCTCTTTGTGAAGCGATGAAGGAACAGGCAATTAAGAATGCTCATAATGAGGCTCAGAAGGCACAGGTCAAAGATATAGGCAGGCAGCAGCTTCGTTCCTGGGGCGTTTTGATCGAGCGTGATGGAAAAGACTACCCCACCAATGCTTATGCCATTTTAACCGGATGCGGGGGACTTCATGTGGCAACCCAGTGCGGCGTATTTAAGGGGACAACCAAAGAGGTTTTTGTTGATCGCCGGGAATATACTGGTCCGCTGTGGGAGCAGATAGAAGAAGCATTTCAGTTTGTCCTGCGGAATATTCATCTAGGCGCAACGATTGTTGGCGTTTACCGTCAGGACGTTTACGAAATCCCGCCGGATGCCATTCGTGAACTGATTATTAATGCGATGGTACATCGCAGCTATCTGGATCATGGTACGATTCAAGTTGCGATATATGATAACCGGTTAGAGATTACTTCTCCGGGGAAACTGCCAATGGGACAAACGCTGGAACGTATGAAGGAAGGCTATTCCAAAATCAGGAATGAAGCGCTTGCCCACGCGTTTTCTTATATGAATTTAATTGAACATTGGGGAAGCGGGATTCCGAGAATCATCGGCAAAGTAAAAGCCGCTGGTCTGCGAGAACCGGAATTTATTGGCGGCGAAGTGGATCTGCGTATCAATATCTATCGGGGGCAGAGTTCCGCTGCCGCTGGTGTTGATAATGCCGATAAAGTGCCGGATAGCATTGGTGGAGTGCCGGATAGTGCATGCAAAATGCCGGATACTATTACTAGAGTGCCGGATAGTGCATGCAAAATGCCGGATACTATCGGAAGACTGCCAGATAATGAGCAGGAGCGGAAGATTTATCAGCATGTATTGGAAAATGGTTCCGTTACAACCGCTATGGCCGCAGAGCTTTTAGAAGTAAAACAGCGTAGAGCAAGAGCCATTTTGCAGAATATGGTTGCAGGCAGTTATCTGAGAAAAGAAGGCGCGGCGCGAAGTACCGTTTATGTAAATAATACGGAGGTATCTTCCGGCAGGACGCCGGGAATTTGAGGATAAGCTGGACGATGAC
>DVFQ01000037.1 GCA_018713185.1 Candidatus Copromonas avistercoris (nom. illeg.)
TTTACCAATGTGATCGTGCCCACTTCCGGCGTACTTTTGGGGGCGCTAGCGGGAGCGAAACTGGAGTGGGGCCAGTGGGCCAAGTTCCAGATCAAGTTCCAGGCGCTGTTGTTTGTGATGTCCTCGGCGACGGTGATCCTGGCTGTGCTGGTGGGATTGTCGTAAGGACAAAAAGGATTTTTCTTGTCGGAAACGAAATAATTAAAAAGGTATGGAAGGCATATTTAGGTGGTTAAAGGAGAATTGGAATCATGGAGAAACTGATCAATCAGGAAATTCGCAAAATCGCTCCGGAAATGGATCCGCTGCGGATGGGGATGGGATGGACGGCGGAGGATCTGGAAAAGCCCAGCATTCTAATTGAAAGCACCTTTGGCGACAGCCATCCGGGAAGCGCCCATCTCTTTGAACTGGCGGAGGAAGCCAGAAAGGGCGCGGCCTTCGAGGGAGGAAAGGGGGCTCGCTATTTCGCCACCGATATCTGCGACGGAATGGCCCAGGGACATGATGGGATCAACTATTCCTTGGCTTCCCGCGAGATCATCAGCCAGCTGATTGAGATCCACGGGAGCGCGACGCCCTTCGACGGCGGCGTTTTCATTGCCAGCTGCGATAAGGGCCTCCCCGCCAACCTGATCGGTATCGGGCGGCTCAACATTCCCAGCGTCGTGGTTTTAGGCGGTGTAATGAAGGCGGGGCCGGATCTTTTGACGCTGGAGATGATCGGAAAGTACAGCGCTATGTATCAGCGGGGGGAAATTACAAAGGAGCGGTTTGATTTTTATAAGCATAACGCCTGTCCTTCCTGCGGCGCCTGCTCGTTCATGGGAACAGCGGGAACCATGCAGGTAATGGCGGAGGCCCTGGGGCTTGCGCTTCCTGGAAGCGCCCTTCTTCCAGGAGACAGCAAAGAACTTTTGGAATACGCCAATGAAGCGGGCCGCCAGGCGGTGCGCCTTGCCAGGGCAGGAATAAAGGCCAGGGACGTGGTGACGAAGGAAGCCTTTGAAAACGCGGTCATTGTTCATGCCGCCATTTCCGGCTCTACCAACGCCCTCCTGCATCTTCCGGCCATCGCCCATAGCTTCGGCATTTCCATGGACGCCAAGATTTTCGATGAAATGAACCGGGACGCCCACTATCTTTTAAATGTCCGTCCTACCGGTTTCTGGCCGGCCCAGTATGTTTACTACGCGGGCGGCGTACCGGCGATTATGGAGGAGATCCGCTCCATGCTCCATTTAGACGTCATGACCGTTACTGGAAAAACTCTGGGAGAAAATCTTGAGGAAATCAAAAAAAGCGGGTATTATGAAAGAGGGGCAGAATACCTTAAAAAATATGGGATCAAACGCACCGATGTGATTAAGCCCTTTGACGAGCCGTTAGGAACCCATGGAACCATCGGGATTCTCTATGGGAATCTGGCGCCGGATGGGGCCGTCGTGAAGCATTCCGCCGTGCCGAAGGAAATGTTCCATAAAGTCCTTTGTGCGAGGCCCTTCGACTGCGAGGAGGATGCCATTGACGCGATCTTAAAGAAAAAGATCCATCCCGGCGACGCGGTGCTGATCCGTTACGAAGGCCCCAAGGGAAGCGGAATGCCGGAAATGTTCTATACCGGCGAGGCGATCTGTTCGGATCCGGAACTGGCGGCCAGCGTGGCGTTAATCACCGACGGACGGTTTTCCGGCGCGTCCAAAGGCCCGGTGATCGGCCATGTTTCACCGGAGGCCGCTGAGGGAGGCCCCATCGCGTTAATCGAGGAGGGCGATTTGATCGAGCTGGATATTGACGCCAGAAGACTAGCGGTGGTGGGAATCCGGGGTGAGAGAAAGACGCCGGAGGAGATCGAGGCGATCCTAAAGGAACGGAAGGCGGCCTGGAAGGCGCCGAAAGGGCGGTATTCGGAGGGAGTTTTAAAGCTGTTTTCCGAGCACGCGGTTTCTCCGATGAAGGGCGGCTACATGGAGTAAGGCAGAAAGGGCGGACACGTATAATCCGTTGGACGCGGCCGGGAGCAGGAGCCAGAAGAGCGAAAGACAGGAGATGAGAAGATTGACAGAAAAGAAGAAGGAAGAGCAGGAGAAACGGACCGGAGGCCGGGGGCCGGCTGATTTTGCGGAGCAGATCCGGCGGGCCAATGAATCGAATCCCTTTATGCTGCATAATCATATCAGGGCGGTTTCTTTAACGGAAACCCAAGCGGCAGTGGAGGCGGAGGTCGAGCCGGATTCGTTAAACGCCATGGGAAGTGTCCACGGCGGCCTGATGTTTGTGATGGCGGAAGTCGCCGCCGGACTGGTGACGAGAAACAACGGGCGCCGGTATGTGACGCTGGACAGCTCGTTCCGATTCATAAAGGGCAGCAATTCAGCGAAAATACTTTTGGCGGAGGCGGCGATTACGAAGCGCGGCCGGACGGTCTGCTTTGCCAGAGCCTCCGTGCGGGAACCGGGATCTGGAATTCTTCTTGCGGAGGGGGATTTTACCTTTTACTGTCTGGACGCATCCTAGAATGCCTGGACACAGCAAAAAACGGACGCTGCGGGCTGCGATTCCGTATCAAGAAATTTAATGAAATCCCGCAAAACCCATTGACAAAGTGACAGCCTGTCATTATTATAGTGACAGGTTGTCACTTTTATTAGCATAATCTAGAGACGGAGAGGAGACAAGATGAAGGGAACAAAGATTGCAGCCGCGGCCATTGTGATTGCCGCAGCCGCGTTTATCGGGTATCGCTTTCTGGATCAGGAGGAAGCGGAGACTATTTATGAAAGCCGTCCGACGGTAACGGCGGAAACGCCGCGGCAGGAGGACATTATTCTTTATACGGAGTTAATTGGAACGGTGGAGCCGGTGTCCAAGGCGGACGTGATCCCCAAGATGGCCGGCGAGGTTTTGGAGGTTAATTTCCAGGCCGGCGATCATGTGGAGGCGGGGCAGGTTTTGTGCCGCCTGGATTCGGACGCGCTGACATCCTTAAAGTTAAATGTGGATTCCGCCCAGCTGACTCTGGCGGAGGCGCAGAGGAATTTGTCGAGGATCCAGGCTTTATACGAAAGCGGAACGGTATCGCAGCAGGAGCTGGAGCAGATTCAGAGCGCGGCGCAGAACGCCGGAATCGCCTATGAAGCGGCACAGAACCAATATAATCTGCAGTTGGAATATACAACCATTACCGCGCCCATCAGCGGAACGGTGGAATCCCGAAATATTGAGGTCCATGATTTTGCCAGTACGGGGATGCCGATTTGTACCATCGCTTCCGACGGACAGATCCAGGTGGATTTTGGCGTGACGGAGCGGACCTTCTCCAATATTTCCGTGGGAGAAGCGGTTTCTATTGAAAAGGGTGGAAATACATATGAGGCCACGGTTACGGAAATTGGTTCCATGCTGAATGCGGCCACCGGGTTATACGATGTGACGGCGGTTTTAAATGAACAGGCGGATCTTGCCAACGGTTCCCGGGTTAAGCTTACGGTGGTTCGGGATCAGGCGCTGGGAGCAATGACGGTCCCCCTTTCTGCCGTTAATTACGACGGCGGGATCCCGTACGTTTATTGCCTGGAGAACGGCATCGCGGTGCGGACCGACGTAGAGGTGGGGATCCATGACGAGGAGCGGATCGAGATCCTGGGCGGTTTAGAGGATGGCAGCCAGGTAATATACTCCTGGAGCAACGAGCTGGTTGACGGAGCGGAGGTGCTTTTAAAGGGAGCTTCAGAAGCTACGGAGGAATCCGGCCAGGAAGCAGGTGAGGACGCATGATTAGACTGACAAAGCTTGCCCTGCAGCGTCCGGTTACGGTGATCCTGTGCCTGGTGACGATCGCTTATTTCGGTTTTCAGTCCCTGATCGGCGCCAGGATGGAGCTGATTCCGGAAATGGAACTTCCGATGCTGCTGATCAGCACGATCTATGCGGGAGCGGCTCCGGATGATGTGGAAGAGCTGATCACTACCAAGGAGGAGGACGCGCTGGCTACTTTAGGCAGCGTGGATACGATCCAGTCCTACTCCATGGAAAATATGTCGTTAATTATGGTGCAGTACGAATACGGCACCAATATGGATACGGCGTATATCGATTTGAAAAAGGCGGTGGACAGTGTAAAGAGCAGTCTGCCGGAGGACGCGGGCGAGCCCAGCATTATTGAGCTGGATATTACCGCCATGCCGTCGATCACCATGTCGGTCAGCGGCAGCGTGGATGAAAACTTGTACACCTATGTGGAGAATAAGGTGGTGCCGGAGTTTGAAAAACTAAGCTCCGTAGGCCAGGTTTCTTTATCCGGCGGTCAGAGCGACTACGCCAGGGTTCAGCTGATCGAAGAGAAGCTGGAGCAGTACCACCTTACGATGAATCAGGTAGCCCAGCTGGTGGGCGCGGCGGATTTTACGGTTCCTGCCGGGAGCATCCATGTGGGCGATCAGGAACTGGACGTTAGCGTGGCCAACGACTATCCCAGCGTGGAGAGCCTGGAGGATATCACGATCCCGCTGCAGAACGGGAACGTGATCCATCTTTCTGATATCGCCGTTGTATCCCGGGTCCAGGAGGACGCAAGCTCCATCGGACGCTACAACGGCGAGGATGTTATCACGCTCTCGATCACCAAGCAGCAAAGCTCCACGGATATCGATGTGTCCCGCCAGGTGATGAGTACCATCGAGGAGCTGAAGCAGATGAATCCGGCTCTTCACTTTACGGTGATCAACGACTCCAGCGAAATGATCGAAAGCTCCATCCGGGATGTATTCAGCACCGTGATTTTGGCGGTAGTGCTTTCCATGGTAGTTTTGTGGCTGTTTTGCGGCGACGTGAAGGCGGCCGCGATCATCGGTATTTCGATCGTATGCTCGGTGGTCCTTGCCATGATCGGCATGACGGCCATGGGCTTCTCTTTAAACGTAATTTCCCTGACGTCGCTGGTGTTCGGCGTCGGCATGATGGTGGATAACTCCATTAACGTCCTGGACGGCTGTTTCCGCGCAAAGGAAAAGCTGGATTACTATCATGCTACGATCGAGGGAACAAGAAGCATGATCGGCGCTATCGCCGGCGGATCGGTGACCAACTGTATCGTATTTGTTCCCCTATTGATGCTGGAGGGACTTACGGGGCAGATGTTTACCCAGTTAGCCTGGACGATCATCTTTTGTTTGACGGCCTCCCTGTTTTCGGCGGTAACGATCGTACCTCTCTGCTTTTATATGTGGCATCCCCATGAGAACGAGCACGCGCCGGTAAACGGATTGTTAAAGTGGATGCAGAAATGGTACCGGAATCATATGCCCGCCGTGGTGCCGAAAACGAAGCGGGTCTTCGGGGTAACGGCTCTTGTCCTGGCGGCAGCGCTGGTGATGGCCACCAGGCTGGGGATAGAACTTCTTCCTATGTCGGATGAAGGAATCGTAAATATTACGGTCAATGTGCGGCCGGGCCTGACGGTTGACGCGGTCAACGAAGCCGTTCAGCCGGTGGAGCAGATGGTAGCGGAGGATGAAAACCTGGATTACTATCTGCTGACCTACGGCGGCAGCGGCTTAAGCCTTGGTTCCGGCAGCGCCGTCAGTATTTCGGCGTATTTAAAGGATGACAGGACGCTGTCCACGGATGAGGTGATCGATCAGTGGATGGAGCAGACCGGGGAGATCGAGAACTGTACCGTCAGTATGGAACCGGGCAGCTCCATGGGCAGCATGACGACGACGGGCCGTTCCATCGAGCTGGATTTCCAGGGAACGGACTACGACGTGTTGCGGGACGAGGTGGACCGCCTGGCCGCGGAGCTTCGCAAGCGGGACGACGTAATGCAGGTTCATTCCTCGGTTGAAAACGCGGCGCCGATCCTTCGGGTCGAGGTGGATCCGGTGAAGGCCCAGGCTGAGGGCTTGACGCCCGCGGGCATCGGCTCGACGGTTTATACAAATTTAAGCGGCGTGGACGCGGCTACGATCCGGGTGGACAATGAGAATCTGGATATCCGGGTGGAATTTGCCAAGGATCGGTATGATTCCATGGATAAGCTGCAGGGAATGCTCCTTCAGACGGCCTACGGAACCTACGTGCCCTTGGAGGATCTGGCGGAGATCCATTATGAGGACAGCCCGCACCAGATCGTCCGTACCGACAAGGTTTACCAGGTAAATATTACCATGCAGATCAAGCCGGGATTCGAGGATACGGCGGAACCGGAGATCGATGCGTTTGTTGACCAGTGGGAGTTCCAGCATGGAGTTTCCCAGGTGCCAAACGCCATTACCGAGCAGATGAACGAGGAGCTGGGCTCCCTGGGTCAGGCTTTGGTGACGGCGATCTTCCTGATCTTTATCGCCATGGCGATCCAGTTTGAGTCGCCCAAATATTCCCTGATGGTGATGACGACCATCGTATTCAGCCTGGTGGGCGCCTTCGGATTTTTGTTCCTGGCGGACAGCCCCATCAGTATGGTTTCCATGCTGGGATTTTTGATGATGGTCGGAAACGTGGTAAACGGCGGTATCCTTTATGTGGAAACGGCGACGCAGCTTCGGGCGGAGATGCCCTTAGAGGGCGCGCTTGTGGAGGCGGGAGCGATCCGTCTGCGGCCGATCTTAATGACCGTCGCCATCACCGTAATCTCGGAGGTCCCCAACATGCTGGCCTTTGGAGACGCGGGAGAAACGATGCAGGGCGCCGGCCTTGTAAACGTAGGAGGCCTTCTGGCGTCCACGGCCCTGATGCTTCTGATGCTTCCCACCTACTACCGGTTCGTGACCAGGATCGGACGGCGGTTTGTGGAAAATAATAATGATGTATAGGGAATTTGCGAAAAGTCTGTGAACTTATAAAAACCTTTGTTTTTTACACAATTTCTTCACAAACGGATGATAAGATACCCTTGTTTTTAAAAGAAAGAGGGGAATCAACCATGGAGAATAATCAATATAATAATCCGTACGGCGGCCAGTATAACGGCCAGTACGACAATCAAAACAATGGTTCCTATAACGGACAGAATAATAGCGCTTACTATGATCAGAACGGCAGCCAGTATAACGGAGCGAACGGCGGTTCCTATAATGGAACACCTTCCGGCTCTCAGCAGACGTCGGGACAGCCGGAGGGGCCGAAGAAGCATCATCCGGTGCTTTGGAGCGTGGGAACGCTGGCGGCCGCGGCGGTGATCGCGTTGGGCTGCGGTTACGGCGGGGCGTACCTGGCGAATCAGGAAGCCGGAAAAGTCGTGATCCAGAGCGCGGCGCCGGCGGAAACGGAAGGAGCCGGTGATTCCGGTGATACCGCGGCAAAAGCGCAGAACACCGCGGAGACAAACGGCGCTCTTTCCGGAACCGAGGTGGCGGCGAAGATCAGCCCGTCGGTGGTATCCATTACGACAGAGCAGATGGAAGTGGGGCAGTTCTGGTTCGGCCCGCAGGTTGTAAGCGGCGCTGGAAGCGGCGTGATCATCAGCGAGGACGGCTACATTCTGACCTGCGCCCATGTGGTTTCCGGCGCGGATACGATCACGGTCATTCTGCCGGACGGAACGGAATACCCGGGAACAGTGACCGGAATGTATGAGGAAGGTGATATCGCCGTTGTAAAGATCGAGGCGACCGGCCTTCCGGCGGCGGTGATCGGCGACAGCGATCAGGTTCAGCTGGGCGAAACCGTTTACGCGGTGGGCAATCCGGGCGGAACCTTAAGCGGAACCATCACCGATGGAATCATCAGTTCGGTTGACCGGACCATCAATGTTTCCCTGGAGGAAACCTCCGGATATGGATGGAATACGGGAAGAACCGTAAGCCTGGAGGTTCTGCAGACCAGCGCGGCGGTTAGCCCCGGAAATTCCGGCGGCGGCCTGTTCAACAGCAGAGGCGAGCTGATCGGTATTGTAAACGCGAAAAGCTCCGGAAGCAGCCAGGAGGGCCTTGGCTTTGCGATCCCGGTGAACCGGGCCATGGAGATCGGCGAATCGCTGATCAACGACGGAACCTATACGGATCCCAACGCCAATATGTCCGACAATGACGCGATCCTTGAGATTACGGTGACGGAGATCAATCAGGCCTCCGGAAGGATGCAGGGAGTCACTCCGGGCGTGTATGTTTACGAGGTCCAGGAAGGCGGCGCTTCTGACGGGAAGCTTCAGGTCAACGACCGGATGATCAGCGTAGATGGTACGATCATCAATACGCTGGAGGATCTGTCCGACCTGCTGTCCGAGCACCAGCCGGGCGATACAGTGAGTGTTTCCGTAGAGCGGGGCGGCCAGATGGTAACGGTGGATATTGTCCTGGCGGAGAACACAAGCCGGTCATAAAATAATAGGAAACGGCGGATGGCTGCCGTGCCGGAAAGAAGAAAATCCGGTGCGGCAGCTTATTTTTGCTTTTGCCTGGACAACCGCCTAAAATCCAGGTATCATAGGAACAGGCGGACTTTGCAGAGAAGAAAGGCGCGGAAGGCAAAAATGGAAGGCGGAAAAACATGGATCTGTTTGACTATATAAGAGAAACTGAAATGAGAAAGGAGTCTCCACTGGCCTCACGGATGCGTCCCGAGACCCTGGAAGAGGTGGTTGGACAAAAGCATATTATCGGCCGTGACCGGCTTCTTTACCGGGCGATTAAGGCGGATAAGCTGGGCTCCGTTATTTTTTACGGCCCGCCGGGGACGGGAAAAACGACGTTGGCCCGGGTGATCGCCAATACCACCAGCGCCGTGTTTGAGCAGATCAACGCGACGACAGCCGGGAAAAAGGAAATGGAGGAGGTAATCCGAAAGGCAAAGGGCGCTCTGGGAATGTACGGAAAGAGAACGATCCTGTTTGTGGATGAGATCCACCGGTTCAACAAGTCGCAGCAGGATTACCTGCTTCCTTTCGTGGAGGACGGGACGGTTACGCTGATCGGAGCCACGACGGAGAATCCCTATTTTGAGGTCAACGGCGCGCTTTTATCCCGCTCCCGGATCTTTGAGTTAAAGCCTCTGGAAAAGGAGGACATCAAGGCCCTGATCCAGAAGGCGGTTTATGATAGGGAAAAGGGAATGGGCGCTTATGGGGCCGATATTTCAGAGGAAGCCGCCGATTTTTTGGCGGACGCGGCGGGCGGGGACGCGAGAGCGGCTTTGAACGCGGTGGAACTGGGCGTTTTGACGACGCCCAAGGGCGCGGACGGGAAGATCCATCTGACGTTAGAAGTGGCGTCGGAGTGTATCCAGAAGCGGGCGGTCCGCTATGATAAGGACGGCGATAACCATTATGATACGGTATCCGCGTTCATTAAAAGCATGAGGGGCTCTGACCCGGATGCCGCCCTTTATTATCTTGCCCGGATGCTTTATGCCGGAGAGGATGTAAAGTTTATTGCCAGACGGATCATGATCTGCGCCGCGGAGGATGTGGGAAACGCGGATCCCATCGCGCTAAACGTAGCCGTAAACGCGGCTTTGGCTGTAGAGCGGATCGGCCTTCCCGAAGGACAGATCCCGCTGGCGCAGGCGGCGGCTTACGTGGCGGCGGCGCCAAAAAGCAACGCGGCCTGCTTAGGGATCAGCAAAGCAATGGCGGCGGTTCGGGATCAGCAGGCGTTTCCGGTGCCGGCGCATCTAAGGGACAGCCATTACGGCGGGGCTGCGAAGCTGGGACATGGGAACGGCTATAAGTATGCTCACGACTATCCCAATCATTACGTGAAACAGCAGTATCTTCCCGATGAATTGGCGGGCGAGACCTTTTATGTTCCGACGGATAACGGTTATGAACGCAGGATCCGGGAGCATATGGAACGGATCCGGAGAGAAGCTGAAGAGTAGAAGGATCGTGATATGAACAAAGAGTATTATTTAGATCAGAGTACCGGCAACTAGGATATTGCCGCTTTCGGGCATAAAAAAAGGAACCGCTGCCATAAATGATTTCTCATTTATTCTGCAGCGGTTCCTTTTTCGCACGCCGGTTTTCCAGCGTTTACTTGTTAAGATTTGTCTTCCGTTTGCTTGCCTATTTCTTTTTCTTTCCTTCCGGTTTTTCCGGTTCTTTTTCTTTTATGAAAACGCCCTTGATGCGGGAGAAAATGGATTTTCTCTCAGGCAGCGGAGGAATTCCTCCGCGGACGCTTTTGATTTCTGTTATGTAGAGACCGCTGATCACGACCTTCGCTTCCGTTTTTAAGGGGAGCTGAAGGAAAACCCGCTCTTCGGCGATCAGGGTCATGATCTTCGGCCCAATCTTTGCTTTTACCACCGGCACCTTCATTCGCTTGGCGTACCAGGGAGTCTGCTCATATACGGCAGGCGGGAGGCCCGCTTCTTTTAGTTTCAGTCTTTTTTTATCAATTGCCATCAGGGTGACGACCTGCTTGGCAGCTTCGATCAGATCTTGCTGCTCTACCTGGCGCTTTTCCAGCTTTTTTCCAAAATAGTAAAGCAGAAGCAGAACGACGATCGCAATGAAAAGAATTGCAAGCAAAACATTTCCGATGAGGGACCAGTTCATGAAATACCTCCGATTTGTCTTTCCGTTAGCTTAATGCCTGACTGCAATTATATCATTCCTCTCTTAAAAGCGCAAGCGGTTTTCAAACCGGTTTTGCGGGTATGCGTGTAGGTTTCAAGCCGGTTTTGCGGGTGTGCAGATTCTATATTCCCGCAATTCAGAAAAGCAATATAATTAGTAAAATCTAACAAAAATTATTGACGCAATTCCCGTATAATGGTAAAATAGTTACGGCAAGTTAAACAAAAATTTCATAGGAAAGGTGATGTAAAATGGGAAAGCAGATAGCATGGGATGAGATCGACAAAAAGGCAAAAGAAATTCTGGATGCCAGTGATGAGATCTGGGGCTGCGCGGAAACGGCGTTCCAGGAGGACAATTCTGTTAAGGTTCTCTGCGACCTTTTGAAAAAAGAAGGGTTTGCGGTAGAAGAGAATCTTGCGGATGTTAAAACGGCGTTTAAGGGAACGTATGGTTCTGGGAAACCAGTAATTGGAATTCTCGGCGAGTTTGACGCTTTGTCCGGTCTGAACCAGGAACCCTGCGCTACAGAGAAAAAGGCAATGGTTGACGGTGCTCCGGGACATGGCTGCGGTCACAATATGCTGGGAACCGCATCTCTTTCCGCCGCGATCGGTTTAAAGAAATATTTGGAAGAAACCGGAAAATCCGGTACGGTTGTTTACTTTGGCTGCCCGGGTGAGGAAGGCGGATCCGGTAAGGCATTTATGGCAAAAGGCGGCGTGTTTGAGGGGTTGGACGCTGCGATCACATGGCATCCCGGGGATCTGACAAGAGCCGATACAGGAAGTTCTCTCGCCAACTATCAGGTATATTATAAATTCTATGGAACCAGCGCCCATGCGGGCGGAGCGCCTCATCTTGGAAGAAGCGCTCTGGATGCTGCCGAGCTGATGAACGTAGGCGTTCAGTTCCTTCGTGAGCATGTGGTTCCGGAAGCAAGAATCCATTACGCGATCACCAATAGCGGCGGATATTCTCCCAACGTAGTACAGCCGTATGCAGAGGTTCTGTATCTGATCCGCGCTCCGAAGAACAAACAGGTTGAGGAGATTTATCAGCGTGTTAATAAGATCGCCGAGGGTGCGGCTCATATGACCGAGACCAGACTGGAAATTGATTTCGTTAAGGGCTGCTCCAACCTGATGAGCAACCGGGTAATCGCAAAGAAGCTGTGGGATAATCTGACGGAACTCGGCGCTCCGGAATATACCGAAGAAGAGATGGCATTCGCGAAGGCTATCAGCGAGGGCGTGGGCGACAGCCGTTTTGAATCCCTTGAAAAGATCGCGAACGACTGCCTGACCAAGGAAGAAAAGGCGGAGGTTCTTAGCCATAAGGGCGAGAGCATGTACCGTTTCGTTGCTCCCTACAATCCCAACGGAATTATGTCCTTTGGTTCCACGGACGTAGGCGATGTTAGCTGGAACTGCCCGACTGCGCAGGCGTATGTCGCGACATGGGCGGCCGGAACTCCCGGACATTCCTGGCAGGTTGTTTCCCAGGGTAAGAGCGGTCTGGCTCATAAGGGCCTGATCTACGCGGCGAAAGCGATGGCAGGTACTGCGATCGATATGATCGAGGATCCGTCCCTGATCGAAGCTGCGAAGGCGGAATTCCTTGAGGATCTGGATGGGGATACTTATCACTGCCCGATTCCGGATGGCTGCAAACCGAGAGCGATCGGAAAGAAAAACTAATAAAAGAAGACCTGATAACAGGCCTGATAAAAGAAAGGAACTGCTCCGGAGAATTAAAGCTCCGGAGCGGTTCTTTTTTAAGTTCCAGTGAGGTTCTGATCTCATAATGGCGGCTCTGGAAAGAAGCGAGAGCATTTGGTGACATAGTCACGGAAAGGGGAAACGAAAAACAGTATAATAAAGAAAAAGAATCGGTCACGTGCAGGAACGGCCGAAACCGGCTTGCGTCCAGGGAAATCGAAATTAGGAAGAAGCAAGCGCCTCCAGCCGTTCTGGGTTCAGCAGAGTAATCTTTCCCCGGGAGAGCTTTACGATGCCGTCGCTTTGGAAATAGCGGAGCATACGGGTGATCACCTCCCGATGGGAACCGAGATGGTTGGCGATGATCTCATGGGTGATCTTCAGCTCGTTGGAATCTTCGATGGCGGCTTCCTCCAGAAGAAAGGTGGCCAGGCGTTTATCCAGGCTTTTCCAGAGGACCTGCTCGATGAGCCACATTACGTCGGAAAAACGCGCGGCCATCAGCTCGTTGGTGTAGTTCGCGAGAGGAGCGGACTCTGTCAGGAGATTTTTATAGAGCTCAGAAGGGATCAGCCAGAACTCCGTATCCTTTTCCGCTGTGATCGTAATCTCAAACTGTATGGAATTTAGAATACAGGAGGCGGAGAACAGGCACATGTCCCGGTCGAACAGGCGGTAAATCGTAATTTCCCGGCCTTCGTCGGAAAGGATATACGCTCTGAGCTGCCCGGTCTTTATCAGAAGCAGGCCGGTGCAGTCGGCGGAGCCATTATGCAGGATGGTTCCTTTTTTTGCTTTGCGGCTGGTCAGACCGCTAAGAAGCTGGTTTTGCTGGGCGGCCGTCAGCCGGTTCCAAACGGGGAAATAATCTTGAAAATCCATAGTTACGCTCCTTTTTCATTACAGTCAGTATAAGGGAGATTTTAGCCGGTGTCAATTCTGCCGTTAATCTGCTAAGGCGGCCCGCTGGAGCAGTCTGTTTCGATGGTTTAGAAAAGAGAACAAAGGAGGCGAAGCGTTATGAAACAAATGGTTTGTTCCGTATGCTCTTACACCTATGATGAGGCAAAGGGGATTCCGGAGGCCGGAATCGCGCCGGGGACGAAATGGGAGGAGCTTTCGGAGGATTGGAAATGCCCGTGGTGCGGCGCGGGAAAGGATGCGTTCCGGGAAAAGACGGAAAAACCGGAACCAGCCGCGTCTAAGGCATCCTCTGAGAGTATGCATAAGGCACCCGCGCAGGAAGCGCAGAAGGGCCGGACGGAAGGGGCTCATGAGGAGAGAGAACTGTCCGCCATGGAAATGAGCATCATCTGTTCCAATCTGGCAAGAGGCTGTGAGAAACAGTATCTTTTTGAGGAAATGGAAGGCTTTCAGAAGCTGGCAGAGTTTTTCCGAAGGAAAGCGGAGCCGGAGGCTCCGGCCAATGTGCAGGCGATTTTAGAGCGGATCAATGGAGACCTTTCTGAACGATATCCGGCCGCATCGGACGCGGCCTCAATGGAGCCGGATCGGGGCGCGCTGCGAGCACTGGTTTGGAGTGAAAAGGTGACCCGGATGCTCCAGTCGCTTCTTGCGCGGTATGAGACGCAGGGAGACAGGATGCTGGAGAACACAGGCGTATTTGTCTGTACGATCTGCGGATTTGTTTATATCGGAGGCACGCCGCCGGAGCTCTGCCCGGTCTGCAAGGTTCCGGGATGGCGGTTTGAAAAGGCAGAAAGGAGGGTGAGCTAATGGCAGAGAAATATGCGGTAAGGAATCTCAGGCTCTGTACAAAGGACTGCCTGTGCTTATATGTATGTCCCACGGGAGCCACCGACACGGAGAACAGTATCATCGATACAGAAAAATGTATTGGCTGCGGCGCCTGCGCCGAAGCGTGCCCATCGGCCGCGATTTCCATGGTTCCAAAGAAAATGCCCCTGCAGCAGCCGAAGGATGAGAAGGTAACGGAAGCGCTGTGGAAACTGATCCGAAGCAAGGCTCATGTGGAAAATCTGGCCTCTCAGCTGCCTGGCTCCCTTGGCGCCGCGGTGGAGAAGTCCAGCCGCTTGATGGCGGAGGATCTTTGCCGTGAGGCAGGGTATATGCTTCCCCAGAGCGGAAATGCGAAAGCATTTTTAGAAAGCCTTAAAAAGATTCCGGATGTTCCGTCGGAAATCGTAGAGAGGCTTCTGGACGCGATTCCATTCCAGGAGGAGGGGGATCCCAACCAGGAGTAGCCATGAGGATGGGAAATACTGGAATGAATGAGAAGAAACATGAACCTTAATGCCATTCGCGTGATTCCAGCCCCTTGACCCACGCCACGAGCGGCAGCCGCCGGTTTATAAACGAAACGATCTTTCCTACGATGAGCGCTGAGATCAGTGTTCCGATTCCCAATCCTTGAAGGGAGCCGAAAAACAGGAAAGACAGGCACAGGGCGGTCAGGATCAGGGTCACATCAAAGCAGACCTTTGTTTTTCCAAAATCTGCCTTCCGTACTTTTGCGATGGCCCGGACGACGCCTTCCCCGGGGACGACCACAACATTGGGAGCGACCTCGATGGAGATGCCAAAGGCCAGGATCGTGCAGCCCAACAGCAGGCTTAAGATCCGCACCGGAAAGGCTTCCGGCTGAAACCAATCCAGCGCCGCCATACTGATATCGATAATAGAACTGAATAAGATATTTACCGCAATCTGCAGAAATTGAATGGGATGAAAGTCGCGCTTTAAAAGAATAATCTGCAGAGCAATGAAGAGCATATTAACAATAAAGGTAAAAGCGCCAAAGCTGATTCCTTCAAAAAACAGGCTGCATACATATGGAACGCTGGAAATGGGCGATGTTCCTAAAGCGCTTTTTGTAATGAACGCAATGCCGAAGGAATTTCCGATAACCTACAGATTTATTTTGCAAGCTCCGATAACCGGGTCTCGAACCGGTCTTTCCTTGTATTTCCGGGAATCTTTGTCGGATATTCTCCGTTAAAGCAGGCGCTGCAAAATCCATTCTTGCCCGCAAGGCAGTGTAACTGTTCAACGGGAAAATAGCCCAGAGAGTCGGCGCCGATCTGCCTGCAGATTTCCGGAATCTGGTGCTGGCAGGCCACCAGGCCCTCTTCGGAATCAATGTCTGTTCCATAATAGCATGGATGAAGGAACGGCGGGGAAGAGATGCGCACATGCACTTCCCTGGCGCCGGTATCCCGGAGCAGCGCTATGACGCGTCCGATCGTGTTTCCCCGGACGATGGAATCGTCCACTAAAACCACGCGTTTACCTTTTATCGTTTCCTCGATCGCGGCCAGCTTGATCTTGACATGATCCAGCCGTTCATCCTGTTCCGGCGCGATGAAGGTCCTTCCGATATATTTATTTTTGATTAATCCGATGCCGTAGGGGATGCCGGATTCCCGGCTGAAGCCAAGGGCCGCGTCGAGTCCCGAATCGGGAACGCCGATCACAAGATCCGCTTTGACGGGATGGGCTTTTGCAAGGATTTTTCCCGCCGTGATACGGGAGGAATGAACGGAAACGCCGTCGATGACCGAATCGGGACGGGCAAAGTAAATATATTCAAAGACACAGAGTTTTTTCTCTTTTTTTCCGCAATGCTCGCGTCTGGAAACGACTCCGTTTTTGCTGAATATCAGGATCTCGCCTGGCTCTACATCCCGTATGACTTCGGCGCCTACCGCTTTTATGGCGCAGCTTTCCGAGGCGACTATATATGTCCCGTCCGCTGTTTTTCCATAGCATAAAGGGCGGAAGCCGTAAGGGTCTCTTGCGCAGATCAGCTTTTGCGAGGACATGAGAACAAGGGAATAGGCTCCGTCTAAAATGTTCATAGCGCGGCTCAAGGCGTCTTCAATGGAGGAGGATTGGAGACGTTCCCGTGTGATCATATAGGCGATGGTTTCCGTATCGCTTGTGGTATGGAAGATTGCTCCCGAAAGTTCCAGCTTGCTCCTAAGCTCGGCGGCATTGCTGAGATTCCCGTTATGCGCCAGGGCCATCCGGCCTTTTTGGTGATTGACCTCAAGGGGCTGACAATTGCTTCTGCTGGTTTTGCCGGTGGTTCCGTAGCGGGTATGCGCAACCGCCATCGTGGCTTTGGGAAAGCGGGACAAAACGTCCGGCGGGAAAACCTCGCTCACCAGTCCCAAATCCTTATGGGAAATAAAGATGCCGTCATCATTTACGACAATGCCGCAGCTTTCCTGGCCTCTGTGCTGCAGGGCATACAGCCCGTAGTAGGAAATACCCGCCACATTGCATGGGTTCGGAGCCATCACGCCGAATACCCCGCATTCCTCATGGATCCCAGATCGTAAACACATCGCAGTTTGTCTCCTTTTGCAAAAATCTTGTGTGCTAGATACGTGCCATTCAATTTCTGTTTGTTATTTTCCGCTGTCTCCATAATTGGAAAGAAATCTGGCGGATGGGTCGTTTACCTT
>DVFQ01000038.1 GCA_018713185.1 Candidatus Copromonas avistercoris (nom. illeg.)
TTTAATCAAGTTGTCCGGGGTTCGAATCCCCGATGCCTCATAGATAGCGGAAAACCTTTAAAATTAAGGGTTTTCCGCTTTTTTCATTTTCCAGGAAGCCGGCGATTCCTAGAAACCTTTTTTATACGTTAAAGAGTTGGAATTTACAGCCGTCCAATGATAAGACGTTTATCTTACGCAAACATTGCAGGGATCATCTTTTCCCGCGTTTAACGCATCATTCAAGCTTCCGGAGAGAATTGTTTTCGACCGGGACAGGGTGGAGCATTCCTGGCTGTTATGATAAGATTTTCCGCCTGGCGTCCAGTAAACGACGTCTGCGGCTTCCTGTCCGGAGGATGAGGCTTCCGAGGAAGGATCTAAGGAAGGATCTAAGGAAGAATCCAAGGAAAAATCTATGTAAGAAGCAGGTTTTGCCGGCTTGTCGTTGGGATCGCCGGGAGAATAGTCATTGCATGGTTCAACATTCCATGTAATAGAGGCTCCATCGCTGGAAGCGACAATGGTTCCCTGTTTATCTGTGCGGAACAGCGGAATTTCCATTACCTCCAGCTTTTCCATGGATTCAATATGGGGATGGCTGTAGGAGTTGCCCGCTCCGCAGGAAAGGACCGCAAATTCCGGTACCGCTGCCTGTAAAAGATCCCAGCTGGTGGAAGTACCGCTTCCGTGGTGTCCCATTACGTAAACATCGCTGTCCAAATTTAGGCCGGAGGCTGTCATCTGTGCTTCACTTTCCGCTTCCGCGTCGCCGGTGATCAAAAAGCTGGTGCTGCCGTCCTGAACACGGATCGCGATGGAATAATTGTTGGCTTCGCTGTAATCGGAGCCGGACGGGGCCAGAACCTGGATCATGGCGTCGCCCAGCTGGATTTGGCTGCCTACGTCTGGCTGTGTACAGGAAAGTCCTTTTGCGGCTATCACGGAACGGAAGGATTCAAACACGCGGGTGCCGGTTTCATAGTCCGGCCCCCAAACCGTTGATACCGGGAAGGTGTTCAGAGCACCCACCACGCCGTTTAAGTGATCCGAATCATAGTGGGAGGCCACCACATAGTCCAGTGCTGTAACGCCTTCCTGATGAAGATAGGAGATTACATAGCTGGATTTATCGGAGTCGCCTCCGTCATAAAGCATATAATGTCCGTTGGATTCAATTAAAACGGAAAGGCCCTGGCCGACGTCCAGAACATGGACGTCGGTCTGGGCGGCCGCATTTATGCTCATTAAGCTGGAAAACAGCAGGGTTGTTATGATAAGTTTTCTTTTGTTCATGGTGTGAGTTCCTTAAATTGTCTTTAAGCTGTCATTGCTTTACTTTCCGGAAGTTGGAATAAACCGCGCGATCCGGCCGGCAAAGTCCGCGATATTCTGGGTCTGAAGGATGACCCGCCCGGGGCCGGTCAATTTCGTGAGGAATAATCCTTCTCCGCCGAAGAAAATGTTTCCGAGGCCTTTTACCGTCTCTACTTCGTAATTCACGCTTCTTTCAAAGGCGACTACATTTCCGGTATCGACCTTTAAAACTTCTCCCGGAGCCAGCTGCCGGTCTACGATATCGCCGTCAATCTCCAAAAATACCATGCCGCTTCCGCTGATATCCTGCAGGATAAAGCCTTCGCCTCCAAAAAGGCCGGAGGAAAATTTTCTTGTAAAAGTAACTTGAAGGTTTACCGTTTCCTGGGCGCAAAGGAAGGCGCCTTTCTGACAGATCAGTCCGCCGTTGGCGCCGACGTCAACCGGAAGGATCTGCCCGGGGGCCGTAGACGCGAACGCGATGGTAGTATCGGGACGCTCCGCTTCATAGGTGGCCATAAACAAGGATTCGCCCACGAACATCCGGCCGATCCCTTTCATGAGTCCCCCTCTGGTGTTGGTGGACATGCGGATCCCATCGGACATCCAGGACATTCCGCCGGATTGGGTGTACATGCTTTCTCCGGCTGCATCGAATTTAATTTCTACTGCGGGTACGGTGGTTCCAATTAAACGGTATTTCATATGGTTCCTCCTCAAATGATGATAATGAAAGAATAGGGGTTTATTTTTGTTTTCATTTTAGCATGGATCGTCCTTGGTTTCCAGATAAGGAAAGTAATTTTTCCGCCAGAGATAAAAATTCCAAAGAGGCTTTGGACATGTAGCGGTTCTTTTTATAAACGGCCGCGATTTCTCTTTTTGCGAGGGCTGGATCCAGCTTATAGAATAGGGCGGTTTCCGGCGCCGTATTCTTTTTTACGACGGCGTCCGTTATAAACGCGCACCCCAACCCTTCCAGGACAAAATGATAGCAGGTGCTCTGCTGATCCAGATAGAATTTGATTTTCGGCTTAAAACCATAATGGTCGCAGATTTTCGTGGCTCTTGCAAAGGTCACGGTCTCCGGGCGCATGAAAAGAAAATCTTCTTCGGAGAAAAGATGGAGGGGAGCTTCGGGAAAATCCGGCTTTAAATGGAAGTTTTTTAGAATCTGCTCCCTCGTCAGGACGTACTGCGGCAATTTTTGGTTGATCGGACGGTTTTTGGGAACCGCAAGAAGGAAATAGTCGTCATAGAGATGGCGGGAGGAAAACAGATTTTCTTCAAAGCTCATGGGATCGACGATGATATCCAGCTTGTCGGTCAGGATCCGGTTTTTTAACTCCAAAGAAGGAGCCTCCTGCACATCGACGGTAATTCCCGGGTACTGCTCGGAAAATTGGGAAATAACGGGAAGAACGATTTGTGACAGGAGAAAGCTGGAAGCGCCCAGCCGCAGCTTTCCTGTTTTTAAATTGGAAAGATCGTTGCAGTAAAGCCGGAGAGAGGCTTCTGTTTTTCGGATTGTTTCTACGCTTTCGATATAGGCCTTTCCCGCTTCCGTCAACCGGATGCTTGAGGAGCTTCGGTCAAAAATCGGCTGCCCTAATTCTTTCTCTTCTTTTTTTACGGCGATGCTGAGGGCGGGCTGCGTCAGGTACAGATTTTTTGCCGCTTTGGAAAAGCTTCCGGTTTTATAGATTTCATAGATGTAATTCATAGACTGGAACATGATGGAATTTTTCTTATTAACTATATTTATTGGTTTGATTAATATTATAAATTTGATTATAAGATAGAATTGTGCTATCTTCAATAGGAATAAGGGGGAGATTATTATGGATTATTTTCAGATGCTGCTGATTCTTTGCCCGGTTTTTTTTGTGGGCGGAATTATCGATTCCATTGGCGGAGGCGGAGGCTTGATCGCGCTTCCCACCTATTTGATGCTGGGACTTCCGGTGCGGACGGCTTACGGATGCAATAAGCTGCAGGCGGGACTTGGAAACCTGGTTTCTGCCGTTAAATATTTCCGCAATCATATGGTAGATTTGAAGATCGCTATGATTTCGGCGATTACGGCTTTGATCGGAGCTTATTTCGGAACAAAATTGATCTTTCTTCTTCCGGAGGCGACGATCCAGAAGGCGATTACCATCGCGCTCCCGATTGTGGCGCTTATCATGGTGCTTCGGAAATCCAGCGCCGGAAATACGATTATGGAGAGTGAAATCTCGAAAAAGACCGTGGTTCAGGCGTTGATCGTCGGGATCATTATGGGCTTTTACAACAGTCTGTTCGGCCCGGGAATCGGAACCATCGCGATTATCGCGTTCTCCATGCTGATGCATTATGACGCCAGGGTCGCGTCGGGAAACGGAAAGGTTTTGATCGTTCTTACCAATGCGCTGGCGCTGGTAAGCTATGTACAGACTGGAAATGTGGATTACGGCGTCGCGATTCCTGCCGCCGCCTCCAATATCGTGGGAAATCTGGTGGGAGTGAATTTCGCGATCAAAAAGGGAGAAAAGATCATTAAGCCGGTGATGCTGGTGGTGGTTATTCTGACGGTGATCAAGTTCGCGTGGGATAACAATCTCTGGGGATAACGCGGTTTTGGAAATGGATTTTTGGAGAATCAATCAATTTTTTAGGAAATATGGAAGGGATGCCGGATTTCTGGTTTCAGAAATGTCCGGCATCCTTTATAATAGATAGAGAAAACGGCAGCGGGAAGAGGTTGAAAAACGATGGCGGGCGATAGAAAGAAAAACAAAGCGGATAGGAACGGATGGGAAAACAGCCTTTTGGGGCGGCTGGAGCAGTATGGAAGATCGGATTTTTACCCGTTTCATATGCCGGGCCATAAACGAAGGGAGCCGGCGGACGGTTATCCGGGAGGATTTTCCAATCCCTATGGAATCGATATTACGGAGATCGACGGATTTGACGATCTGCACCATGCGGAAGGGATTTTAAAGGAATCCATGGAGCGGGCGGCAGAAATTTATGGGGCGGATCAAACCTTTTATCTGGTCAACGGGAGTACCTGCGGGATATTAGGGGCGCTGTTCGGATGCGCTTCGCAGAATGGGAAAATTTTAATGGCGCGCAACAGTCATAAAGCGGCGTATCATGGGGCGGAGCTGCGCGGATTAAAAATAGAATATCTGTATCCGGAATTTTTAACGGAATATGGGATCCATGGCGGGATCCACCCGGAGTCGGTGGAACGGGCGCTTTTTGATAATCGGAGCGCCGGGGAGAAAGAGCGGATCCAAGCCGTTTTTCTTACGTCGCCCACCTATGAGGGAGTTGTGTCGGATATTGAGGCCATTGCCGGAATCGCTCACCGGGCCGGGATTCCTCTGCTCGTGGACGAAGCCCACGGCGCGCATTTTTCCTTTGGAGAAGGAGAGTTCCCCGTTTCCGCGCTGCGGAAAGGCGCGGATGTGGTGATCCAGAGCCTTCACAAAACGCTGCCCTCTTTTACGCAGACCGCGGTTCTGCATGTGAAAGGGAACCTGGCGGACAAGAATAGGATTGGGAGATATTTGTCGGTGTTTCAAAGCTCCAGCCCGTCCTATCTTTTTATGGCCGGGATCGAGCGGTGCATCCAATATATGGACCATCAGGGCCGGGAGGAAATGGGGGCGTATGGGAAACGGATGGAGCGCTTTTTTAAAGAGCTGCAGCCGCTAAAGACTCTTAAGGTGCCGGGCCGGGAGATTTGCGGACAGAATGGCGTTTATGATCTGGACCGGTCCAAGGTAACGATTTCGGTAAAAGGCGTGCCGGGAATCGACGGGCCGGCCCTAAGCCGGATCCTTCGGGAGCAGTATCATTTGGAGATGGAGATGGCGGCGCCGGAGCATGTCATCGCGATGACGTCTTTGATGGATACAAAGGAGGGACTGGAACGATTGAAAACGGCCCTTTTGGAAATCGATGAGGGGCTTTGGAGCAGGCGGGATTGGAGCAAGGAAGAGGCGAAGGAAAGACGGGAAGCGAAGGAAAGCCGAGAAACGAAGGAAAGCTGGGAACCGGCAGACGGGAAGTTTCTATGGGAAGAAACGGCGGCCATGACGATCCTGGAGGCGGTTTCGGGGCCGGTGGAGCGGATTCCTTTTTTAGAAGCAGCAGGAAGGGTTTCCGCTGAGTTCGTATATCTTTATCCTCCGGGGATCCCGATTCTGGTTCCCGGAGAACGGATTACGGGAAAAATCGTGGAAAGAGTCCGGGAATATCAGGAAAAGGGACTTTCTGTCCAGGGGCTTTCCGACTCGTCTCTTACCAGTATATTAGCAGTTGCCAAGGCCGCGCCGGTTTGATACAATAATCGCAGGGCCTGCGGAGGAATTTTTCGTATTAATGGAATCGTTTGCGCGGTTGGAAGGCCCGTATTGTGTGGAAGGAATACGGTTGAAGCATGAGCAAAATATACTATCTTATGGGAAAAAGCGCCACAGGAAAGGACACGGTTTATAAGGAGTTAATGAAACGCCGTCCGGAGCTGAAAACGGCGGTGACTTATACGACTCGCCCGATCCGCGAAGGGGAAACGGAGGGAACCGAATATTTTTTTACGGACGCCAAAATGCTTCGCCGGTTTTTAGAGGAAGGAAAGGTAATCGAACTGCGAACCTATGAAACGGTACATGGGCCCTGGAGCTATTTCACGGCGGATGACGGCCAGTTTGATCTAAAGGGCGGCAATGACTATCTCATGATCGGGACGCTGGAATCTTATGAGAAGATGTGCCGGTATTTTGGCGCTGAGGCTATCGTCCCGTTATACCTTGAGCTGCCCGACGGAATGAGGCTTCGGCGGGCGCTGAAACGGGAGGAAAACCAGAAGGAGCCCTGTTATCGGGAGCTGTGCAGGAGATATCTGGCGGATGAGAAGGACTTCTCGGAAGAAAGGCTTAACGAGCTGGGGATTAAAAAGCGATTTTCCAATATCTGCCTAGAAGGCTGTATCGGGCAGATCCTGCAGGAAATGCAGGAAAACCGGATGGATCCGGAATAAGATCCGCTGGAATTGTAGTGATTTTTATAAAAAAATATGTTAGAATAAAGGACATAGAAAAAACGCGGAACGATCAGGGAAAACGAGAAAGGATGGTGGAATGGATATGGCAGAAGGGAAGATTACCAGTTTCCAGGAAATCCTGGGAAATGAAATGATCAAGGAGCATTTTCTGAAAGCGATTGAAAGCCACAGAATTTCTCATGCGTATATCTTAACGGGCGAAGAGGGGACAGGACGGAAATCCATCGCCAACGCGTTTGCGATGACGCTGCTCTGCGAAAAGGGCGGGACGGAGCCTTGCATGGTCTGCCATTCCTGTAAGCAGGCGCTGAGCGGAAATCATCCGGATCTGATCTATGTGACCCATGAAAAGCCCGCCAGTATCGGCGTGGACGACATTCGGGAACAGATCAATGATACGATCCAGATCCGTCCTTACAGCAGTTATTATAAGATCTATATTGTAGATGAAGCGGAGAAAATGACGGTTCAGGCGCAGAATGCGCTTTTAAAGACCATTGAGGAGCCGCCCTCCTACGCGGTGATCATTCTGATCACAACCAATCAGGAAGCCTTTCTTCCGACGATCTTATCCCGGTGCGTGCAGTTAAAATTAAAGCCGTTAAAGGATTTTACGGTGAAAAGCTACCTGACGGAGCATTTGAAGGTTCCGGAAAAGGACGCGGAACTCTGCGCCGCCTTTGCCAGAGGCAATCTTGGAAAAGCGATCCATCTGGCATCCTCTGAGGAGTTTAAAGAGCTTTACAGACGGGTGATGTCCCTGCTGAAAAATGTGGGTTCCATGGATATTGGGATGCTGCTTGACTGTATCCGGGAGATCAAGGAACAAAACTTTGATATTTATGAGGTCCTGGATCTGATGCAGCTTTGGTACCGGGACGTGCTGATGTATAAGGTAACGAAGGATATGAACCTTCTGGTATTCAAGGATGAATACCGAATGATCAATGAGACGGGACAGAAGATCGACTACGCCGGACTGGAAGCGATCCTTGCGGCGATCGATACCGCGAGAACCCGGCTGGAGGCCAATGTAAATCTGGATCTTGCGATGGAACTTCTGCTTTTAACGATGAAAAACCCGTCATAAGGAGCGAAAAGGAATGACAAAAGTAATTGGAGTCCGTTTCCGGAAGGCCGGAAAGGTGTATTATTTCAGCCCCGGAGACAATGAGATCAAAAATGGAGATCATGTAATTGTAGAGACGGCCAGGGGCGTTGAATATGGCTATGTGGTTCTCGGATCTCATGAGGTTGAGGATAAAAAGGTTGTGCAGCCGTTGAAGCCGGTGCTCCGGATGGCGTCTCCTGAGGATGAAGAGATTGAGAGGACTAATAAGGAGAAGGAAAAGGAAGCGTTCCGGATCTGCCTGGAAAAGATCAAAAAGCATGAGCTGGAAATGAAGCTGATCGACACGGAATATACCTTCGACAATAATAAGATCCTGTTTTATTTTACGGCGGACGGAAGGATCGATTTCAGAGAGCTGGTAAAGGATCTGGCGTCGGTGTTTAAAACGAGGATCGAGCTGCGCCAGATCGGCGTCCGGGATGAAACAAAGATCCGGGGAGGAATCGGGATCTGCGGCCGTCCCCTTTGCTGCTCTTCTTATTTGTCGGAATTTATACCGGTATCGATCAAAATGGCGAAGGAACAGAACCTGTCGTTAAATCCGTCCAAGATTTCCGGCGTCTGCGGCCGCTTGATGTGCTGCTTGAAATATGAGGAGGAGACGTATGAGGAGCTGAACAGCCGCCTTCCCAATATCGGAGATTATGTAACGACCGACGACGGACTGAAGGGGGAGGTTCACAGCGTCAGCATTCTCCGCCAGCTGGTCAAGGTGATCGTAACGGTAGACGGGGATGAGAAGGAAATCCGGGAGTATAAAGCCAGTCAGCTTCGATTCCGGCCAAGAAGAAAGAAGGAAAAATCACAGGTAAACGACGCGGAGCTTAAGAAGCTAGAAGCGCTGGAAAAGACGGGGGAAAAGTCGAAGCTGGATGAAGATTGAATTAAAGGAAAATGAACGGCTGGACGATCTGCAGAGAAATGGGTTAAAGATCATTCAAAAAACCGACGGCTTCTGCTTCGGGATGGATGCGGTTCTGCTTTCCGGTTTCGCGCAGGTCAAACCTGGAGAGACGGTTCTGGATTTGGGAACGGGAACGGGTATTATTCCGCTTCTGCTTTCCGCCAAAACAGAAGGAAAACGCTTTGTTGGCCTTGAGATCCAGGAGGCGGTGGCCGAGATGGCGGAAAGAAGCGTTGCTTTTAATGAACTGGAGAACAAAATTCAGATTATGCGGGGAGATATCAAGGAAGCCAGCCGGATTTTCGGATCGGCTTCCTTTGATGTCGTTACGGCGAATCCGCCGTATATGAATGACGCCCATGGATTGAAAAATCCGACGGAAGTTAAGGCGATTTCCCGCCACGAAGTCCTTTGCACGCTGGAGGACGTTATCCGAGAAGGAACAAAGGTCTTAAAGCCGGGAGGGCGGATGTACATGGTTCACAGACCGCACCGGCTGATGGAGATTCTGGGGACGATGAAATCCTTTAAGCTGGAGCCCAAGAGAATGAAATTTGTTCATCCGTTCCAGGATCGGGACGCCAATATGGTTTTGATCGAGGCGGTAAGAGGCGGCGGCTCCTGGATGAAGGTGGAACCTCCGGTTATTGTTTATGAGTCTCCCGGCGTTTATACGGAGGAGATTTACCGGGTGTATGGATATTAGGCGGTCAGGGCTTTAGGCGGATCCGTCAGCCGGATTTTTGGAGAGGATCAGGCCGTTTGGAAGCATTGGGCCGGGAGGAAAGAATGCAGGGGAAATTATATTTGTGCGCGACGCCCATTGGGAATCTGGAGGATATTACGCTTCGGGTCCTGAGGACGTTAAAAGAGGCGGATCTGATCGCGGCGGAGGATACCAGGCACAGTATCAAGCTTTTAAATCATTTTGATATTAAAACGCCCATGACCAGCTACCATGAGTTTAATAAGGTGGAAAAGGCGCGGTATCTTGTGGATAAAATGCGGGAGGGGACCAATGTGGCGTTGATAACGGACGCGGGAACTCCTGGAATTTCCGATCCGGGCGAGGAGCTGGTCCGCCAATGCTATGAGGCGGGGATCGAGGTAACGTCGCTTCCGGGCCCGGCGGCCTGCATTACGGCCCTCACGATTTCCGGAATGGCGACGAGGCGGTTTGCCTTTGAAGCGTTTCTGCCCTCGGATAAAAAAGAAAAGCAGGAAATTTTCGAGGAACTAAAAAAGGAAACCCGGACGATTATTTTGTATGAAGCGCCCCACCGGCTGGTTCGGACGCTTTCAGAGCTTTTAGAAAATCTGGGAGACCGGCGGATTTCCGTCTGCCGGGAGCTGACAAAGACCCATGAAACGGTTTTTCGCACGACGGTTTCGGAGGCGCTTTCTTATTATGAAACGGAGGAGCCGCGGGGAGAATGCGTGCTCGTGATCGAGGGAAAAAACAGGATGGAAATCCAGCAGGAGCAGGAGCGCTCCTGGGAGGCGATTTCCATTGAGGAGCATATGAAACGGTATTTGGACGGCGGAACGGATAAAAAAGAGGCCATGAAGCTGGTGGCAAAAGACCGGGGAATGAAAAAAAGGGACGTTTATCAGTATCTTTTAAACGCTGGAAAAGAGGCGCTGGAATAAACACAATTTTAACGCCTTCCTCCCGTTTCTGCATTGCAAAAAACGGAAAAATGTGATATATCTCGATATGTCCGCTTTACTAAGCGGAAAACCAGTGAAAAAGAGGAGAACTACTTCGATGGGATTTGTTGACTTTATAAAGCGGCAGCCGTCAGGCCGGATCATCGCGTTGGGTTTCGCGCTGGTAATCCTGATCGGTTCCGGGCTTTTGATGCTTCCCTGCAGTATCCAGGAAGGCGTAACGGTCCGCTATATTGACGCGCTTTATACTTCCACCAGCGCCGTTTGCGTAACCGGCCTGATCGCCATTGACGCGGGCGATACTTTTACGCCGTTAGGCCAGTTCTTTCTGGGGCTTTTGATCCAGATCGGCGGTCTGGGCGTGACCTCGGTCGGCGCGGGCGTGATCATAATCATGGGCCGGAAAGTGAATCTAAAAGGGAGAAACCTGATCCGGGAAGCCATGAACCTGGATTCCGGGAGAGGTCTGGTTGTATTTGTAAAGAGTATTTTTTACACAACACTGTTTTTCGAGCTGCTGGGAGCCCTTTTGAGCTTTACCGTATTTATCCAGGACTATCCGTTTATCAAGGCGGTGGGGGTCAGCCTGTTCCACTCAGTGGCGGCGTTTAATAACTCCGGCTTTGATATTTTCGGCGGCGGAAAAAATATGATCCTGTATCAGGACAATGTCCTGCTGAATCTGGTGACCTGCGGGCTGATTATTTTCGGCGGAATCGGTTTCCTGGTGATCCGGGAGCTTCTGGCGAAAAAGTTCCGCTGGAAGCAGCTGACGATGCACAGCCGCGTGGTAATATCGGTCAGCGCGGCGTTAATTGTGGCGGGAACGGTTTTGATCAAGATGACGGAGGATGTGACCTGGCTGGGAGCGTTTTTCCACAGCGTATCGGCGAGAACGGCGGGATTTTCCTCCTATCCGTTAAAGGAGTTTTCCAATTCCGGACTGTTTGTTCTGATCGTTTTAATGTTTATCGGCGCTTCTCCGGGATCTACCGGCGGCGGAATCAAGACCAGCACGTTCTTTACTTTATTGATGGGAATCAAGTCCGCGGCCACCAACCAGTCGGAAAAGGCGTTCCACTTTGCGTTTCCAAGGGATGCGTTCCGGAAAGCGGCGGTTGTTACGCTGTTAGCGCTGGCGGTAGTGCTGGTCGGCTCTTATCTGATGACGATCATGGAGCCGGATCTGCGCCTGATCGATATTCTGTTTGAGGTAACCAGCGCCTTCGGTACGGTGGGCCTGTCCACCGGAATTACCGGCGGGCTTACGGATGGAAGCAAGCTTTTGTCGATCCTGATCATGTACATCGGGCGTCTTGGGCCGCTGACAATCGCGTCCCTCTGGTATTTCTCCAGAGGAGAGCGGATCGGCTACGCGGAAGGAAATATTGCGATCGGCTGATGGATCGCTCCATTGACGAATTAACTAAGAGGAGAATATAGAAATGTTTTTTGGAAAAGAAAAGAAAGAAAGAGATTCCTATGGGATCATCGGACTGGGACGGTTTGGATATGCCCTGGCGGAAAGCTTGGCGGAATCAGGCGCGGAGCTGCTTGTAATTGACCGCGATGAAGAGAAGGTTCGGGCTGCCAGAGAATTTACGGAAAACGCGGTTGTCATTCACAGCATGGATAAGAAAACCTTGAAGGATACCGGAATCCAGAACTGCGATGTGGCGGTGGTCTGCATCGGTGAAAATATGGAGTTTTCCATCCTGACAACATTAAATCTGGTAAGCTTTGGGATTCCGACGGTAATCGCAAAGGCGACCAGCAAGGAGCATGGGGAGATCTTGTCCAGACTCGGCGCGGAGGTGGTTTATCCGGAGAGAGACATGGCGATCCGCCTGGCAAACCGGCTGGAAAATTCCAAGGTTCTTGACTTTATCCAGTTAAGCGAGCAGATCAATATTTCCAAGCTGCAGGTTCCCCATAACTTTATCGGGAAAAGCATTGAGGAAAGCGGAATCCGTCCGAAGTTCGGCTTAAACGTGATCGCGATCGAGAACAGCGGCCAGGTTGAGGAGATCATCAAGCCGAGCTACGTATTCCGGGATGGGGATGTTTTGATCGTATCCGGAAATAAGGAAAATGTTCTGCGGCTGGCAGGCGAGGAATAAAAAGCGATTCGGATATGGTTGAAAATCGATAAATGGCTGGAAATCAATAGATGGCTGGAAATCGATAAACAACCGGAAATTAGTAAAATAAGGAAAGCGAGAAAACCCCGCGAGCGCCGGATAAGATCATGCCGGACTTTGCGGGGCTTTTATTTGATGAAAAGGTTTACCTGCATTTATCATTTATTTTACAAATGGCTGGTGGTGGAAGAGTGGGGCTTCCGATTAAAATATAGCTATCTGTATTAGGAAAATATTTTAGGAGGAAGTTTATGAGACAAAACAAGAAAAGGGCGGTTTCCCTTATTGCGTGTCTGGCGCTGACTGTGCAGGCGGGAGCGGTAACCGCGTATGCCAATGAGGCGGCCACGCCGGTTTCCTTAAGTAAAATCGCCGGTTATACCTCCGGCCAGTACAATGTGGACGGCGGTGTAATGGAGATCATTGCTTATAATACGGCAACGGATTGGGCCTATGCGGTTAACGGTCAGACGGGTATGCTGACGGCGATTTCCATGGAAAATCTGACAGCCAATGGCTCCCTGGAACTTACGGGAACGGAAATTGATGTGAAAGGACTGGTGGAAAACCAGGACGCCACTTTTTCCTATGGAGACATGACGTCCGTTGCGGTTTCGCCGGACGGAACGCTTTTGGCTGCGGCGCTGCAGTCGGAGGGATATAATGATTCCGGACGTGCGGCAATATTTGGATGCAGCAGCGACGGCTCCCTGACACTTCGGGGAATTGTGGAAACAGGGATCCAGCCGGATATGGTCGTTTTCGCGGACAATGGAACGATCCTTACGGCGGATGAAGGAGAGCCGAGAGAGGGTTACGGAAATGGCGCGGCGGATCCAAGAGGGTCGGTAACGATCATAAATGCCGAAGAGCTGACGGGAACGGTGGTTGGCTTTGACGGATTCGATTCAGAGGAGAAGAGAGCGGCCCTGGTTTCTTCCGGGATCATCTTAAAGAAAAATACGGCTCCGTCAGTGGATCTGGAACCGGAGTATATCGCGGTATCCGACGGGAAAGCGTATGTGACCCTCCAGGAGGCCAATGCCATTGCGGTTTTAAATCTTGCGGACCAGGCTTTTGAAGGAATTTATTCGGCCGGTTTTGAGGATTACAGCGTATCGCCGGTGGACATTGATAAGAAGGACGATGCGTACGCGCCGAAAACCTACGGATCTCTTCGCGGAATTCGTATGCCGGATGGGATCACGGCGTGGTCGGTCAACGGAACGACTTATCTCGCGGCAGCCAATGAAGGGGATGGACGCGAATGGGGCGACGAGGATCTTGGAACCTTTTATCTGAACGAGGAAGAGCGGGAGTTTGGAGAAAATGAGACGTCTCCGACCGGCGCGATCACGGCTTCTGGTTCCGGATTGGAGGGAAAGGTTACTTTCTTTAAGAGCAGCGATTATGACGGCCTTGATGGTACGAAGGATTATCTGTTCGGCGGCCGGACCTTTACAGTTTATGCGGTTCGGGAAGACGGGCTCCAGGAGATTTTTACCAGCGGAGATGATTTTGAGGCGCTGACGGCTGCGGCGTTTCCGGAGTATTATAACTGCTCCAATGATAACGCGGTTCTGGACGATCGTTCCGGAAAGAAGGGCCCGGAGCCGGAGAGTGTAACGGTCGGGTCTGTGAATGGACGGACCTATGTGTTTACAGCGCTTGAGCGGACTGGCGGCGTCATGGTCTATGATGTGACGGATCCGGAGAGAACCGCTTATGCCGGCTATATCAATTCCAGAGATTTTGCTTCGATCGTAGATGGATCACAGGTATATGAAGACGGGGAGCTGGATAAATGGGTGACAGGCGGCGATGTGGCGCCGGAGGGGTTGGCCTTTATTCCAGCGGAAGAGAGTCCCACAGGAAACGCGCTTCTGCTTGCGGCCTGTGAGGTTTCCGGTACGGTGGCAGTTTACCAGATTCCGTAAGCCGGGAATAGGATTATAAGATTGATAAAAGCCGCGGTCATGGAAGATTGGATCTTCCAGAGCCGCGGCTTTTCAAAACAGCTCAGTTTTTCAAAACAGCTCAGCGGATCCGAAACAGCGTATGCCGTTTCTTCCAGTAATAGGCCAGTCCGGTCAAGTCGGCTAAGAACCAGCCGATGGGCACGGACCACCAGATCCCGACAACGCCGATTTCCGGAATGGCGGAAAGGGCGTAAGCTAAAACCACGCGGGTTCCCAGAGAGATGATCGTAAGGACGACGGACATCCCGGGCTTTCCCACGGCGCGGTAGAGGCCGTAGAGAAGGAAGAGGCAGCCGATTCCGCAGTAGAAGGTGCCTTCAATATGCAGATAGCGGACGCCTTCGGCAATAATGGCGGTCTCGCCCGCGTCGACGAACAGAAGCATCAGCGGCCGCGCCAGCAGCCAGATGCCGGCTGTAATAAAGAGGCAGAAGGCCATGGAGGTCAGGATCGAATATTTTAACCCTTTGCGGATCCGCTTCTCCTGGCCGGCGCCGTAGTTTTGGGCGATAAAAGTGGAAACCGCGTTTCCAAAATCCTGCACCGGCATATAGGCGAAGGCGTCGATCTTTACAGCGGCCGCGAAGGCGGCCATAACCGCCGGACCGAAGCTGTTGACCCGTCCCTGTACCATCAGGATGCCGAGATTCATGACGGACTGCTGGATACAAGTAAGGGCGGAGAAGCTGATGATCTCCTTCATGCAGGAGAGCCGGATCCGGATTTTTTCTCCTTGCGGCCGGATCAGCGGAAATTTAAGAAAGGCGTAAACGGCGATGCCGATTCCCGAAACGTATTGGGAAATAACGGTCGCCTCCGCGGCTCCTGCGACGCCCCGCTTTAAGCCTAAAACGAACCAGAGGTCGAGGAAAATGTTTAAGATGGCGGAGACGGCTAAAAATAACAGCGGCACCTTGGAATTTCCCAGCGCCCGCAGCAGGGACGCGAAATAATTATATAGGAAGATCCCCGCCAGACCGGCAAAGATCACAACCAGATAATCTTTCATATATCCCTGGATTTCATCAGGCACCTTCATAAACCAGATGATCCAGTCGGTTCCGGCAAAAACCAGGATATTTAAGACCACCGTCACTCCGGCCAGCAGCAAAAAGGAGGCGTAGATCCGTTCCTTTAAGCCTTGAATGTCACCTTGCCCGTATCGGATGGAGAAGACGACGCCGCTTCCCATGGAAAGGCCAAGGAGGATCGACGTTAAAAATGTCATCAGGGAGAAGGCGGAGCCGACGGCGGCCAGGGCGTCGGCGCCCAGAAAACGCCCTACGATCAGAGTATCGGCCACATTGTAGCATTGCTGGAGCAAATCTCCCAGGATCATGGGAATGGCAAACCACAGCAAGGATTTTAAGACCGGCCCGCGGGTTAATTCATTATTCATGGCAATAGCCTCTTTCTAAACGAAATTTTATTATTTCAAATCGTAATCAATTATAGAGAAAGAAACGAGGGCTGTCAATTGCGAATTGCAGGAGAAAGGGATTTCCGTTATAATGATGAAGAATAAGGAAAATGCTGCGATGCCGGCGAATGTACGGAGAAATGGAAACGATTATGTTTTTGGAGGGTTTGGATCTTCTTGATCAGAAAATTCTTTTGCTTTTGATTCAGAACGCTCGGATGTCCTACTCGGATATCGGAAAGCAGGTGGGGATCTCCCGGGTAGCGGTTAAGATGCGGGTGCAGGCCATGGAACAGAAGGGGATCATCGAGGAATATACGACGATCGTGAATCCGCAGAAGATCGGCGGCGCGGTGTCCTGTTATTTTGAGATCGAGACGACGCCGAAGGCGCTGCCGGAGGTTACGGCGATCTTAAAGGAAAATGACACCATCACCCAGATTTACCGCGTGACCGGAAAAAATAAGCTCCATGTCCATGCGGTGGCGGCCAGCGCGGAGGAAATGGAAGCGTTAATGCGGGAGGTCATCGATCCGCTTCCCGGGGTGATCGACAGCAGCTGCAATATGATCCTGTCGAGGATCAAGGATATTAAAGGGCTTCGGCTGTAAGAGGAGAACGGGTATGGAGAAAAAACAGGGACTGTCGGCGGATGCGGGCCGTAGGGAAATTCCGCCGGAGTTTTCATTGATCCTAGCGGGGCATGATTTAAAGGATTTTAACCGGAAACGGTATCAGGGATCATATGAGCGGTACGTGGAGGAAATAAGAGAACCGTTTCGGAAGCTCCAGCAGGCATGCTTTGCGGATCCGGAGCGTACGGAGGAGATTTTAAAGGAAGCCTGCGAGATGGTGCTGGACGGGGCGCAGGCGGAATTGGATAAGCCCATGATCCGGCGCGGATTCCATTCAAAGGCGCTTATGAAGGATACGTACAAAATGTGGATCGTCGCCTATTTGACGCCTGCGGTTTATGAACTGGAATACAGCATCAGCCAGGACTTCAACGAGGCGCTGAGGCAGGCGTGGCTTTTGCGGTATCCGGGGGACTCGTACGAGCTAGTCAAAGCGGAGGCAGTTAGGAAGGGCTTTGAATGGAGCTGGAAAAAATGGCTGGGGATCTAAAACGCTGGTTTTCTGTGCCGAAAGCGCTTGAAAAATAAAAAGGGGAATTTTGTTGATAAAATCAGCTTGACAAAATGAACCTTAGGTTATACCATATTCGTAAATAACTTTGAATATCAAAGTATTTTTGCAAAAAGGCTGCTCTGTACATAAAAACCGGCCATGCGCCGGGACGAAAAACAGGGAAAGCAAGTAAAATACAGGAGCGGCGGGAGGGCTTTGAGGCTTTTATAGCAAAACCGGCGCATTCTGAAAAGGGAAGGGACATGACAGCCAGGATTATCGGAATCGGCGCTTACGCGCCGGAAACTATTGTTACCAATGAGGATCTGTCAAAGATCGTGGAAACGAGCGACGAGTGGATCCGCAGCCGGACGGGAATCCGGGAGCGGAGGATTTCCACTCAGGAAGGGACCAGTGATCTGGCGGCAAAAGCGGCGAGAAAGGCGCTTGCCAATGCAGGGGTAAGGCCGGAGGAACTGGATATCATTATCTTGGGAACCTCTTCGCCGGACTGCAATTATCCCAGCGACGCTTGTACGGTTCAGGCGGCGATCGGGGCGGTCAACGCGGTGGCGTTTGACATTTCGGCGGCCTGCGCCGGCTTTATTTTTGCGCTGAATATCGTTCAAGGCTTCTTTGCGGCCGGGATTTACAAAACAGCTCTTATTATCGGAGCGGAAACCTTAAGCAAGGTGACGGACTGGAGCGACAGAGGAACCTGCGTGTTATTCGGAGACGGAGCCGGGGCCGCTGTTCTGCAGGCGGCGGAGACGGGCGTGATCGATATGACCATGGGTTCCGACGGAACGAAGGGAAGCGCATTGGCCTGTACTTCCAGAACGCTGGGAAATTTCCTTACGGGAACAAAGCCCGAGCTGGGTTTTATGACCATGGACGGTCGGGAGGTATTCAGCTTCGCGGTGCGGAAGATCCCGGAAAGCGTGGAGTATCTTCTGGAAAAAACCGGGACCAGCCGGGAGGAGATCAAATATTATGTTCTTCACCAGGCCAACGAGCGGATCGTAGAGGCGGCGGCCAGGAGGCTGAAAGAGCCCATGTCCAAATTTCCGATGACCATCGGAAAGTATGGGAATACGTCCACGGCTTCGATTCCGCTCCTGTTAGACGATATGGTGCGGCAGGATATGCTGAAACCGGGAGACAAGATCCTCTTATCCGGCTTTGGAGCCGGAATGACCTGGGGCGCTGTTTTGATGGAGTGGACCCTGGGAGCATAGGAAATCCAAAAAACAAAAAATTGAAATGAAAAGGAGAACACAGACATGTTAGAGAAGATGAAGGAAATTATTGCGGATCAGTTGAGCGTAGACGCGGATACCATTACGGAGGCGACCTCTTTTAAGGATGATCTGGGAGCGGATTCCCTTGATTTATTTGAGCTGGTAATGGCTCTTGAGGATGAGTATTCCGTAGAGATTCCGGCAGATGATCTTCAGCAGATGGCCACCGTCGGCGACGTTATCAATTATTTAAAGGGCAAGGGCGTCGAGGAATAAGGACGCCTCCGCTTTAAAAGACAGGAGAAAGAGCAGACAGTATGAAGACAAGAATCACGGAAATGTTGGGAATTGAATATCCGATCATCCAGGGCGGAATGGCCTGGGTGGCGGAGCACCATCTGGCGGCGGCCGTGTCGGAAGCGGGCGGCCTGGGACTGATCGGAGGCGCCAGCGCCCCGGGAGAGGTTGTCCGGGAGGAGATCCGCAAAGCGAAGGAGCTGACAAAGAAGCCCTTCGGCGTTAACGTGATGTTGATGAGCCCTCACGCGGATGATGTGGCGAAGGTTGTCGTGGAGGAAGGCGTAAAGGTTGTAACGACCGGCGCGGGAAATCCGGCAAAATACATGAAAATGTGGAAGGAAGCGGGGATCATCGTGATCCCGGTGGTTGCCTCCGTGGCTTTAGCGAAGCTAATGGAGCGGGGCGGCGCCGACGCGGTGGTGGCCGAGGGAACCGAGTCCGGCGGACATATCGGAGAATCGACGACGATGACCCTTGTACCGCAGGTGGCGGACGCCGTTTCGATTCCGGTGATCGCAGCCGGAGGGATCGGCGACGGCCGCGGGATCGCGGCCGCGTTTATGCTGGGCGCCGAGGCGGTTCAGATCGGCACCCGGTTTGTGGTGGCGAAGGAATCCATCGTAAATGAGAAGTACAAAGAGCGGATCATTAAAGCCAAGGATATCGATTCCGCGGTTACGGGAAGAAGCCATGGCCATCCGGTCCGCTGTCTGAGAAATCAGATGACGCGGGAGTATAACCGTCTGGAAGCCGAAGGAAAGAGCTTCGAGGAGCTGGAGTATCTGACGCTTGGCAGTTTGCGGAAAGCGGTCATGGAGGGCGACGTAGTAAACGGAACCGTTATGGCCGGGCAGATCGCGGGACTGATCTCCAAGGAGCAGACCTGCAAGGAAATGATCGAGGAAATGATGGCCCAGGCGGAAACGCTTCTGGGAAGAAATTAGGACAGGACGGAAACGAGGCGGAAGATGGGAAAAACAGCATTTATTTTTCCGGGCCAGGGCGCGCAGGTCTGCGGCATGGGTCAGGATTTTTATGAGCAGACAAAAACAGGAAGAGAAATCTTCGACCGGGCCAGCGGGCTCCTTGGATTTTCCATGCCGGAGCTTTGCTTTGAAAAAAATGACCGGCTGGACATTACGGAGTACACCCAGGCGGCTATGGTAACCACCAGCGTCGCCATGCTTCGGGTGATGGAGGAGCAGGGATACCGCGCGGATGTGGCCGCGGGCTTAAGCCTTGGCGAATACTGCGCTTTGGCGGCGGCGGGCGTTATGTCCGATGAGGACGCGATCCGTACGGTCCGCGAAAGAGGGATCCTGATGCAGGAGGCGGTTCCGGCTGGGGTCGGCGGCATGAGCGCGGTTCTTGGAATGAACGCGGAGGAGATCAACGCGGTTGTGGATCCCATCGCCAACGTCCAGGTGGCAAATTATAACTGTCCGGGACAGATCGTGATCTCAGGCTTAAAGGAAGCGGTTGAGGAAGCGTCTGAAAAATTAAAGGAAGCCGGGGCCAGAAGGGTCATTCCGCTAAACGTCAGCGGGCCGTTCCATTCCTATCTTTTGGAGGAAGCGGGGAGAAAGCTGGGCAGTTTTCTGGATCAGATTGAAATTTGCCGTCCCCAGATCCCTTATGTGGCCAATGTAACGGCTCAGTATGTGACGGAAGCGGCAGAGGTGAAGCCTCTTCTGATCCGCCAGGTTTCCTCTTCGGTCCGCTGGCAGCAGAGCGTAGAAGCGATGATCGCGGACGGCGTGGATCGTTTTGTAGAAATCGGGCCGGGGAAAACGCTTTCCGGATTTGTGAAAAAAATCAACCGGCAGGTGACGGTTTTAAACGTGGAAAAGCTGGAAGATCTGGAAAAACTGGGTGCATAAGTCCTCTGTTTTGTGGATAACAGGAGAAAAAACATGAATCTGAGTGGAAAAGTCGCCCTTGTGACGGGGGCAAGCCGCGGGATCGGGCGGCAGATTGCGCTGACTCTGGCAGGATACGGAGCGGCTGTGATCGTAAATTATAACGGCTCCGAGGCGAAGGCCAAGGAAGTTGTGGAAGAAATTACACAGGCTGGCGGAAGCGCCGAGGCAATCCAGTGCAGCGTATCGGATTTTGAGAAATCCGGAGCCATGATCCAGGAGATCATAAAGAAATACGGACGTCTGGATATTCTCGTCAACAACGCGGGCGTAACTCGGGATAACCTGATCATGAAGATGTCGGAGGAGGACTTTGACGCGGTGATCGACACCAACTTAAAGGGCGCCTTCAACTGCATTAAGCATGTGTCCAGGCAGATGTTAAAGCAGCGCGGCGGCCGGATCATCAATATTTCTTCCGTATCCGGCGTTATGGGAAACGCGGGACAGGCCAACTACTGCGCCTCCAAGGCCGGGATCATCGGCCTTACCAAATCGGTGGCCAGGGAGCTGGGAAGCCGCGGGATCACCTGCAACGCCATTGCCCCGGGCTTTATTAAGACGGAGATGACGGAGGTGCTGCCTGAGGACGTAAAGAAGGCCATGGGCGAGCAGATCCCCTTGAAACGGTTTGGAGAGACGTCGGACGTGGCGGAGGCGGCGGCCTTTTTAGCGTCGGACTGCGCGTCCTATATTACGGGCCAGGTTCTTTCCGTAGACGGCGGCATGGCGATGTAGGATGTTTCAATAAGGAGTTAGATCATGAACAGAGTTGTTGTAACGGGCATGGGGGCCATTACTCCCATCGGGAACGACGTGGAGTCCTTCTGGAACGGATTGAAGGAGAAAAAAGTGGGCATCGGCCCGATCACATATTTTGATACGGCGGAGTATAAGGCGAAGCTGGCGGCTCAGGTAAAAGAGTTTGATCCCAAGCAGTACATGGATCCCAAGGCGGCCCGGAGAATGGAAACTTTCTCCCAGTACGCGGTGGCGGCGGCCAAGCAGGCCCTGGAGGACGCGGGGATCGACATGACCAAGGAGGATCCCTACCGGGTCGGCGTTTGCGTAAGTTCCGGGATCGGAAGCCTTCAGGCTGTGGAGCGGGAGTATAAAAAGCTTCTGGAGAAAGGGCCGGGACGGGTAAATCCGCTGCTGGTGCCCTTGATGATCAGCAATATGGCGGCGGGAAATGTGTCCATTCAGTTTGGACTGAAAGGAAAAAGCATTAACGTGGTGACCGCCTGCGCCACAGGAACCCATTCCATCGGCGAGGCCATGCGGTCGATCCAGCATGGTGAGGCGGAGGTTATGGTGGCGGGAGGAGCGGAAAGCAGCATTACTCCCATCGGAGTCGCCGGATTTACGGCGCTGACGGCGTTATCCGCTTCGGAGGATCCGATGCGCGCTTCCATCCCCTTTGATAAGGAACGGAGCGGATTCGTTATGGGCGAAGGCGCGGGGGTTGTCGTGCTGGAATCCTTAGAACACGCGAAGGCGCGGGGCGCGAAGATTTACGCCGAGCTGGCCGGCTATGGAGCCACCAGCGACGCGTTCCATATTACGTCTCCGGCGGAGGACGGCAGCGGCGCCGCCATGGCGATGAAGTTTGCCATGGACGATGCGGGCGTAAAGCCGGAGGAGATCGACTATATCAACGCCCATGGAACGGGAACCCATCATAACGACCTGTTCGAGACGCTGGCCATTAAGACGGCTCTGGGCGATCACGCGCGCCAGGTAAAGATCAGCTCGACGAAATCCATGGTGGGCCATCTGTTGGGAGCGGCCGGAGGCGTGGAATTTATCGCCTGCGTAAAGTCGATCGAAGACGGCTTTGTTCATGCGACGGCGGGACTTCTGGTGGATGATCCGGAATGCGATCTGGATTATGTAAAAGGCGATGGGATCCCCATGGAGGTTCGGTGCGCCATCAGTAATTCTCTTGGCTTCGGCGGCCATAACGCCAGCCTTTTAGTTAAGAGGTTCGAGGAATAAGGAGACAGGAATGGAGATCAAGGATATTATTCAGCTGATGGAGGCTGCGGCAAAAAACGGCCTTACCAGCTTTGAACTGGAGGAGGGAGACTGGAAACTTTCCATGAAGCGGGAAAAGAAGCTGGTTTCCGCGGCAGTGCCGGCGGCTGAGGCAGGAGCTCAGTCCGCGGCCGCTTCCGGGATCCTTTCGGCGGCGTCCAGCGGAATGTCCGCAGTGTACGGACAAAATGCTGGGAATTTGGCGGCAAATCCGGCTTCCATAGAAGCGTCCGGCGTTTCTTCCGATCAGGTAGTGACCTGTCCGCTGGTAGGCACCTTCTATTCCGCGCCCTCTCCGGACGCGGAGGATTTTGTAAAGGTAGGAGATACCGTAAAGAAGGGCCAGGTATTGGGAATCGTTGAGGCCATGAAGCTGATGAACGAGATCGAGAGCGATTACGACGGCGTGGTAGAAGCGATTCTTGTTAAGGACGGAGAAACGGTCGAGTACGGACAGCCGCTGTTTCGGATCCATTAAATCATAGGAAGTCACTTTGTAAGGTCACTTCATGACAGGAGGCAAAATTATGTTGGGAATTAAGGAAATCCAGGAGATCATTCCCCACCGGCATCCGTTTCTTCTGATCGACTGCGTTGAGGAGCTGGAGCCGGGAGTGCGCGCCGTGGGCTGCAAGTCGGTTACCTATAACGAGCCGTATTTTGCGGGACATTTTCCGGGAGAGCCGGTCATGCCGGGGGTTCTGATCGTCGAGGCCCTGGCCCAGACGGGAGCCGTCGCGATTTTAAGCGTAGAGGAAAACCGGGGAAAGACCGCGTATTTCGGCGGCATGAATCATGTGAAATTTAAGAAAAAGGTGGTTCCCGGCGATAAGCTGCGCCTGGAATGCCAGATCATTAAGCAAAAGGGACCGGTGGGCGTCGGCAGCGCCGTGGCGACCGTAGACGGGAAGGTCGCGGTTACGGCCGAGCTTACCTTTATGATTGGTTAGGCTGGTGAAACAATGTTTCAGAAAATTTTGATTGCAAACCGGGGAGAGATCGCGGTGCGGATCATCCGCGCCTGCCGGGAAATGGGGATCAAGACGGTGGCGGTATATTCCGAGGCGGACCGGGACGCCCTTCATACGCTGCTGGCGGACGAGGCGATCTGTATCGGACCGGCCCCGTCGTCGGAAAGCTATTTGGATATGGAACGGATTTTATCCGCCTGCGTATCCATGAAGGCGGACGCCATTCATCCGGGCTTTGGATTTTTATCTGAGAACGCCAGATTCGCCGAGCTTTGTGAAAAGTGCAGGATCCGTTTTATCGGCCCCTCTGCGGCGGTGATCAGCAAAATGGGCAATAAATCCGAAGCCAGAAAGACCATGATCGAGGCCGGAGTTCCGGTGGTTCCGGGAAGCCGGGAACCGGTATTTACGGTGGAAGAGGGCCTTAAAACCGCGAAGGAAGTCGGATTTCCCGTTATGATCAAGGCCTCCAGCGGCGGCGGCGGAAAGGGAATGCGGATTTCCCGCTCCGAGGAAGATTTCGAGGTGAATTTCCAGAGCGCCCAGATGGAGTCCATTAAGGGCTTTTCCGATAATACCATGTATATCGAGCGGTTTGTGGAGCGGCCCAGGCATATTGAATTTCAGATCCTGGCGGACCGCTTTGGAAACGTGATCCATCTCGGCGAGCGGGACTGCTCCATCCAGAGACGGCATCAGAAGGTGCTGGAGGAATCGCCTTCCATCGCCATCTCCGACGAGTTAAGAAAACGGATGGGCGAGACGGCGGTGCGGGCGGCCAAAGCCGTCGGCTATGAAAATGCCGGTACCATCGAATTTCTTTTGGATAAAGAGAAAAACTTTTATTTTATGGAAATGAATACCAGGATCCAGGTGGAGCATCCGATCACAGAGGAGGTTACGGACCTGGATCTGGTAAAGGAACAGATCCGGATCGCGGCCGGAGAACCGCTCTCCCTAAAGCAGGAGGATGTAAAAATTTCCGGTCATGCCATCGAATGCCGGATCAACGCGGAAAATCCGGAGAAGAACTTTATGCCTTGCCCGGGGATGATCACGGATATTCACCTTCCCGGAGGCCGGGGCGTGCGGGTGGATACGGCGGTGTACAATAATTACCGGATCCCGCCCAACTATGATTCCATGATCTTAAAGCTGATCGTCCGCGGCAAGGACCGGCCCTCTGCCATCGCGAAGATGCGCAGCGCCCTGGGCGAGCTGGTGATCGAAGGGATCAACACGAACCTGGATTTCCAGTATGATATTATCAACAATAAGGATTTTGAAGAAGGAAACGTGGATACGGATTTTATTCCGTCCCATTTTCCCGATTATGTGAAGTAGGCGTCAGGATGCGGCAGAAATGCCGGCGGCCTGTTTGGGTTTGTTTCAGCAGAAGGAATGAGGGATTTTTAACATGCTGAGAGATATGTTTAAAAAAACCTATACGATGATCGATACGAAGCGGATCTCCGGCGAACGGCCGGCGGAAAAGGGAGGCGAAGCCTCTCCGGCGGTGCCTGCAGGTCTGTGGCGCAAATGCAATAAATGCGGAAGGCCGATTTATGTGGAGGATGTGCGGAATAACTACTATATCTGCCCGAAATGCGGCGGATACTTCCGCGTCCACGCCTATCGGAGAATTGAGATTACGGCGGATGAGGGAACCTTTGAGGAATGGGATAAGGAAATGCCGGTATCCAATCCGTTAAGCTTTCCCGGATATGAGAAGAAGCTGGCGGCGGCCCAGGAAAAGACGAAGCTAAATGAGGCCATCGTTACGGGAAAATGCTCCATCGGCGGGTGCGAGACGGTCATCGGCGTCTGCGACGCAAGATTCCTTATGAGCAGCATGGGCCATAACGTAGGGGAAAAAATTACCCGGGCGGTGGAACGGGCCACAAAGGAGAAGCTGCCGGTGATCCTGTTTGCCTGCTCCGGCGGAGCCAGGATGCAGGAGGGAATGGTTTCTCTGATGCAGATGGCGAAAACGGCGGCGGCCTTAAAGCGCCATCATGAGGCCGGTCAGCTGTTTATCAGCGTTTTGACGGATCCTACGACCGGAGGGGTGACTGCCAGCTTTGCCATGCTGGGGGATATTATTTTGGCGGAGCCGGGGGCGTTAATCGGTTTCGCGGGCCCCAGAGTGATCGAGCAGACCATCGGCCAGAAGCTTCCCGAGGGCTTCCAGAGATCGGAATTTCTTTTGGAGCATGGATTTGTAGATAAGATCGTAAAGCGGGAGGAAATGAAGGAAACCCTGGCGCATCTTTTGCGGCTTCATGAGAACAGGACGGACGCATCGTCTACGGAGGCTTCGGAGGTATGGGAGCCGGAAGAGTCTTTTAAAGAGAAACAGAATGTCCGCTATACACGGACAAATACGTTGGGTTCGCTGAGTTCGCTTTCTTCCGCGGGAGCCTTGATCCGCAGTGCCTGGGACTCGGTTTTGCTTTCCAGGAAGTCCGACCGGCCGGTGGCAACCGATTATATCGACGCGCTGTTCGACGGGGTTGTGGAGCTTCATGGGGACCGGTATTTTAAGGACGACGGCGCGGTGGTAGGCGGAATCGCCTTTTTCCATGGAATTCCCGTAACGGTGATCGGCCAGGAAAAGGGCCGCAGTACAAAAGAAAATATCCGCAGGAACTTCGGCATGCCGTCGCCGGAGGGCTACCGGAAGGCGCTGCGGCTGATGAAGCAGGCGGAATGCTTTGGGCGGCCGGTGATCTGTTTTGTGGACACGCCCGGCGCGTTCTGCGGCATTGAAGCCGAGGAGCGGGGCCAGGGGGAGGCCATCGCAAGAAATTTATTTGAGATGTCCAGCTTAAAGGTTCCGGTTTTGTCCATTGTAATCGGGGAAGGCGGAAGCGGCGGCGCCCTGGCCATGGCTGTCGGCAACGAGGTCTGGATGATGGAGAATGCCATTTATTCCGTCCTGTCGCCGGAAGGCTTTGCTTCGATCCTTTGGAAGGACAGCAAGCGGGCTGACGAAGCGGCCAGAGTGATGAAGGTGACGGCGGCGGAGCTTAAGGAGCTGGGGATCGTCGATCGGGTGATCCCGGAAAAGGAACCGGCCGGTCCGGAGACGCTGCCGGCCATCGCAGAGCTTATGGACGGGGCCATTGGAGAATTTTTAAAGACATGGAGTTCTATGGATAAAGACGAGCTGGCTGAGAAGCGGTATGAACGGTTCCGCCGGTTTTAGGAGAAGGGAGAGAGCGGCATGGAGGGAAAGCAGGCAGGATTGAGACCACTTGTAATTGGAAAACTGAAGGCGGTTCGTCCGGTAATCCAGGGAGGCATGGGAGTCGGCATCAGCCTGTCCTCTCTTGCGGGAGCCGCGGCAAAGGCCGGAGGAATCGGGATCATTTCTACGGCGCAGATCGGATTTTCCCGTCCGGATTTTAAGAAGAATCCCATGGAAGCCAATCTGAAAGCGATCCATACGGAGCTTGAGAAGGCCAGAAAAATCGCTCCGGAGGGGATCCTGGGCTTTAACATCATGGTTGCGACGAAGGAATACGCGAAGTATGTAAAGGAAGCGGTCAAGGCGGGAGCGGATGTGATCATTTCCGGAGCCGGGCTTCCCATCGATATGCCCAAATTTGTTAAGGAAGCGGAGGGACGGGAGGACTGTTCCAGCCGGAGGACGATGATCGCACCGATCGTATCCTCCGTGAAATCCGCCATGGTAATCTGCCGGATGTGGGACCGGAAGTATCAGACGGCGCCGGACTTTGTGGTTGTCGAAGGGCCCCGCGCCGGAGGCCATCTTGGTTTTTCCAGAGAGCAGCTGACGGAATACGGAGCGGATACGGACCATGTGGCCGAGACCTATGACGAGGAAAAATACGACAGCGAGATCCGCGGAATTATCGATCTGGTGAAAAGCTTCGCGGAAAAATACGGAAAAAAGATTCCGGTCGTTTCCGCCGGAGGCGTGTTTGATCATAAAGACGTGCTTCATCATCTGGCGCTGGGGGCGGACGGAGTTCAGGTGGGAACCCGTTTTGTGACCACGGAGGAATGCGACGCGCCTATGGCGTATAAGAAGGCTTACTTAGACGCCGGGCCGGAGGATATTGTGATTGTAAAAAGCCCGGTGGGAATGCCGGGTCGGGCGATAAAGAATAAGTTTTTGGAGCAGGTTTCCAAAGGGCCGTTAAAGGTGGAATGGTGCTTTCAGTGCCTGGAGCACTGCAATCCGGCGCAGGTTCCTTACTGCATCACAAAGGCGTTGATCAACGCGGCCGAGGGCCGGATCGACGACGCGCTGCTGTTCTGCGGAAGCAACGCGTACCGCTGCGAGAAGATCGAGACGGTGGAGGACGTCATGAAGGAGCTTTGCGGAGAAGGCGCGTGAATGGTATCTAAAAATCTTTGCTCGCTGCAATGAGCCGCAAGGCAGGTAATTTCTGCCGCAAACGCTTGTGGAGGTGAAAACATGAGCAAGAAATTAATTCCCGAACCGGGACAGTTCGACGAGATCATTTCTATCATCGACAGCGCCCGCACCCGTGCATTGAAAGCAGTCAATGCCGAGTTGATTCAAATGTACTGGAATGTCGGAGAATATCTTTCCAGATTGTGTGCCGGTTCTGGCTTTGGCGACAAAGTTATCGATGAAGTTGCGGCATATATTGCAAAGTCAAATCCCGGTATCAAGGGCTTCAATCGCCGCGGGCTGTACCGCATGAAGCAGTTTTATGAAACTTATAAGGATGATGAATTTGTGTCACCACTGGTGACACAAATCAGCTGGACGAATCATTTGCTTATTATGTCCGGATCAAAGTCTGCAGAAGAACGACACTTCTATATGGATCTGTGTGTGAAGGAGCATTATTCCAAGCGCGAATTGGAACGCCAGATGGATAGTGCGTACTATGAGCGTTATATGCTTTCCTCTAAAAAATCAATGCCCGAATCCGTTTCTCAGGATGTGCGCGGCAGTATTTGGAAGAGATTTCACTTTTATCGGAGAAGAATACCGTGTTCAAGTGGGTGGACAGGATTTTTATATTGATCTTCTGTTCTACAACCGTGCGCTGTCTTGTCTGGTACCGATTGAATTAAAAATTGGAAAATTCAATCCGGAACATATCGGTCAAATTAATTTCTATCTGGAAGCACTTGACCGTGATGTGAAAAGGCCGAATGAAAATCCGAGCGTTGGGGTTATTCTTTGTGCAGGAAAAGATGACGCTGTGGTG
>DVFQ01000039.1 GCA_018713185.1 Candidatus Copromonas avistercoris (nom. illeg.)
CATTTCTGATAAAAAACGCAGGCAAAAACCGCCAGGTCTGAAAAAACGCAGGTCTCCTCCGCCAGTCAAAAAGGCTGGGGCCGGAAAGATTCTCCCTTTCCAGCCCCAGCTTCCGGCATATTTACTTGAAACATCTTTCAGCAAAACACATTTACTTGAAAAATTCATGGCCTCCATGCTGAAATAAATAATCCAGATGGGTGTCAAACCAGCGCACATTGCTTCCGCTGGATGCTCTTCGGTTCATAAAATACAGAGCGCCCTCCGAATAATCTTCCCCAGCCAGGGCCCGGTCCACCGCTTCCACGGTTTCCTCCTCCACCTTGCAGCGGTTGATGGAGCCGTTGCTCACCGGAGAGAACTGCCGTTTCTCATAAACCACGTCCGTAATCGTATCGGGGAATTCATCGCTTTCCACACGATTCAAAATCACGTTGGCAACCAAGATTTTTCCCTTCATATCGCATCCGCCGGCCTCCGCCTGGACGATACGCAAAAGCACATTATAGTCGCTTTCCGTATAATCCGCAAATGCTTCCGCCACCTGCGGATCTTCCTCAGGAAGTCCTTCCACCTGCGTAAGCCCGGTCATACTGTCCGCGTTCTCCTGCTCCAAAGCTCCGTTGGCGGAAATCGCCTTTGCGGAATCCTCTTTTGCAGCATCCGTTTCCGCGGAAATCTCTTTTTCCGAATCCTCTTCTTTGGAATCCTCCTGGAGTTCTTCTAACTCAAGCGTATTCGTTCCGTCCGTTCCGGTCTTTAACGACGCCGCCTGAACCGTCCTGGATTCCCAGGCGTTTTCCGGCTCACCGTCTTCTATGTCCGCTTCCTCTGCGCTTTCTGTCTCTTCTTTATCACTTGTTTTTTCTGTTTCCGGTAAAACAGTGTCATTCTTTTTCTCCTGCAAAGCTTCCTTCTGTTCCCCCGCCAGCGTTTCCGCAAACGCCGTAAAGGATCCAGATTCTCCGACCGGAGTGCATTCCGCTGCAAAAAGCGCTGCCGCCGCCGTAATTCCAAAAATCACAGCCGCCGCTTGACGGCGCGGCTTCTCTCCGGCTTTCGCCAGATGTTCCTGCGTCGAAGCTGCTAAATGATGAAGCTTTTGGAGAATTGAATTCCATGAGTTCATAGAACACCTTCTTTCTCCGTTCTGTCACCGGTCAAAATTCCTCCCTTTCGGGTGGTGCTGTGATTATAGAGGCCGCCGTGCAAAAAAGTCAATAACTTTTCTTCATTTTTGTCATAAATACTAAGATATTTTTCATGATTTCTTAATATATTTGTGATATATCAATGATTTTTGGCCATGATTCCTCCTATTTTTTATGCAGTCTCTTCAATTGCCCCTGTTCTATATATTACAAATTTGTTAAATATCCTTCCCCCACTTTCCTCCTCCTCTTTTGCCGTGTTTGGTTTATGTAAACTAATTTTTCAGTAAATTTCGCAGTTTTCCCCCACATTTTTTAAGCGTTCTTCCGTTTTTTCCCAGATAAGGCGCAGGCAGCTCTGGCGCCTTTTAAGAAAATATGGTACACTATAAGACAGAAATCAGACATAAAAATTTTATTTTCCAAAAAGGAGACTGCCATGAAAACCATCTATTATAATGGAGCCGTCTATACGGGGACGCTCCCCCTGGCTGAAGCCTTCGCCGTAGAAAACGGACGCTTCCTTTTCGCCGGAACAAACGATGAGGCGAAGGCCCTGGCGGCGGACAATGACCGCCTCATCGACCTGGGCGGCTGCTTCGTCTGCAGCGGCTTCAACGACAGCCATATGCACTTATTAAACTATGGGAATGCCCTCCATTCCGCCCCTTTATCGGAGCATACCGGAAGCCTTAAAGACCTTAAGGAGTGTTTCCGTTCCTTTATGAAAGAGCATCCGCCCAAGGGCAACGCTTGGGTCATCGGCCGCGGCTGGAATCAGGACTATTTTTCCGACGTCGACCGGATGCCCAACCGTTACGATCTGGACGAGATTTCCAAGGACGTTCCCATCTGCGCCACCCGCGCCTGCGGCCACTGCATGGTCGTTAACAGCAAGGCCCTGGAGGCGGCAGGAATCACAACGGACACGCCCCAGCCGGAGGGCGGACGGATTGGAATCGAGAACGGCGAGCTGGACGGCCGACTGTTCGACAACGCGATGTCTTTCATTCACAAAGCGATTCCCACTCCCGATAAAGAGCAGTTAAAATCCATGCTGATGAGCGCCATTAAGAAACTGAATTCCTACGGCATTACCAGCTGCCAGACCGACGACTACAAGGTCTTCCAAAATGTTCCCTGGCAGACGGTAAACGAAGCCTTCCATGAGCTGGAGGCGGAAGGAGCCCTGACGGTGCGGATTTATGAGCAAAGCAATTTCCATACCCTGGAAAACCTCCGGGAATTTGTGGAAAGCGGCCATAAAACCGGCACAGGCACCGATCGTTTCCGTATCGGACCGTTAAAAATGCTGGGCGACGGCGCTCTAGGAGCAAGAACCGCCTTTTTAAGCCGCCCATACGCAGACGATCCCTCCACCTGCGGCCTCCCCGTATTCACAGAGGAAGTGATGAACGAAATGGTCGCATACGCCAATGCCCATGAGATGCAGATCGCCGTCCACGCAATCGGCGACGCCTGCCTGGACTGGGTATTAAACGCTTATGAAAAGGCCCTAAAAGAGTATCCCCGGATCGATCACCGCCACGGGATCGTCCACTGCCAGATCACCCGCCCGGACCAGCTGGAGCGGATCCGCCGTCTTAATCTCCATGTGTACGCCCAGTGCATCTTTTTGGATTACGATATCCGAATCGTCGAGGAGCGAGCCGGAGCAGAGCTGGCGTCTACCAGCTACAGCTGGAAAACTCTCATGGAAAACGGCGTAACTGTAAGCAATGGCTCCGACTGCCCCGTTGAGCTTCCCGACGTTATGGCGGGAATCCAGTGTGCCGTTACCAGAAAAACGCTGGACGGAACCATGGGGCCCTATCTGCCCAAGGAAGCTTTCACCGTCCAGGAGGCTCTGGACAGCTTTACAAAAACGGCCGCCTTCGCCAGCTTCGACGAAAAGAATAAAGGACAGATTCTCCCTGGAATGCTGGCCGATTTTGTAATCCTTGGCGAAAATCCCTTCCAGGCGGCGCCAAATGCAATAAAGGATATCCCGATTCTGGCAACCGTCCTGGAAGGCTGTCCGGTTTTTACCGCTCCAGGTTCTCCCGTTTAAAAAACAAAATGTTCGTGTTCCATGGGAAGCAAAGCTTCCTATAAAATAAAAATAACAAAAGCGGTTTCCAAAGGAGGCAGCATACTCAGGTCATTGTACTTAAGCTTTCATATTTAAGCTTCTCGCTTAAGCTTTCGTACTGAAGCCTTCGTATCGGATTCTTCCTTCGGAAACCGCTCTTTTCTTTCTCTCTTACGTTCTCTTATCCCCAGCTTCTGCAAATCCCTCAAGCCCTGCGGCATTCCTCTTCTCTCCAGACGCAGTCCTCGTGTCCGCCATCATAGTATCTGCCGCCATGGTGTCCGCCGCTATGATGCTCGCCGCGCCCCAAGCGCCAGCCGCCGTCCCTGCAGTCCTCCGGCCGCCACAGTCGCCGCTGCTCCGGCCGCAATGGGCTTCGGCGGTTAAAAGCCCTGTCCCCGGCCCGATTCCCGCCAATTGGCCGTCAGCTTTCTGCACAACTCACAGAAAGTTCTTTGTGAATTTTTTATAAACTTTTCTTACGCTTTCCATCTTATCAAATTATGAAACATATGCTATGGTAGATAAGGTTATGTCCAGAGATGGCATGAAACGTATGGCTGGAAACAGCCGGATGAGTTTAAAGAAGGAGAAACACAAATGAAAAAGTTCATTGAAGAGTTCAAGGCATTTGCCCTGCGCGGCAATATGATGGACATGGCAGTCGGTGTTATCATTGGAGGTGCGTTTTCCGATATCGTTACTTCCCTGACCGATAACTTTATTAACCCGGTTTTGAATTTAGCAACTGGCGCTGCGGCCTACGGCCTTCAGGATGTGGCTGGTTTCGCGTCCAACTTTATTTCTTCCATGGTGCATTTCCTGATCATGGCTTTCGTTCTGTTCTGCCTCTTAAAAGCCGTCAACAAACTGGCTTCCCTGGGACAGAAGAAGGAAGAGCCGGCAGCTCCGACAACCAAGAAATGCCCCTACTGCTTAAGCGAGATTCCGGTCGAGGCAACCCGCTGTCCGCACTGTACTTCCGAGCTTCCCGAGAACAAAGCGGAAAACTAAAAACAGCAAAAGGAAGCGCCAATGAGCGGCATGATTTCGGTCATGCCGCCCATTTTTTTGCCGCCGTTAGGAAGGGCTGAGACGAAATCCCGCCCCAGAGCGTTGTATTTTCCGGCGTTCTATGGTATGCTTAACGAAGTATGTTTCCTGGAAAATCCCAGCATTGCATAGAATCAAAAAGCAATTTACAAGGAGGATCTTTACCATGTACAGCTTCAACAACGATTACAGCGAAGGCGCCCATCCCCGGCTTTTAGAGGCCCTGGTCAACGCCAATCTGGAGCAGAATGACGGATACGGGCTGGACGTCCATTCCCAGGCCGCCGCCGCTTCCATCAAAAAGCTGATCCGCCGCGAAGACGCGGATATCCACTTCCTGGTGGGCGGCACCCAGACCAACCTGGTGGCGATCGCTTCGCTCCTTCGCCCCTTCCAGGCCGCCGTCGCCGCCTCCACCGGGCACATCAATGTCCATGAGACCGGCGCCATCGAGGGAACCGGCCATAAGGTGCTTGCGCTCCCCACGCCCGACGGCAAGCTGACTCCCGCCATTATCGACGAGTGCTTAAAGGCCCATACGGACGAACATATGGTACAGCCGAAGCTGGTCTATATCTCCGATTCCACCGAAATCGGAACCGTTTATAAAAAGGCGGATCTGGAAGCCATCCATCACTTCTGCCGCCAGCACGATCTGTACCTGTATCTGGACGGCGCCCGCCTCGGCTCCGCTTTGACCTGTGAGGAAAACGATCTGGAGCTTTCTGATATCGCTCAGATGACCGACGCCTTCTATATCGGAGGCACGAAAAACGGAGCGCTCCTGGGAGAAGCCCTCGTAATCCTCAATCCGGCTATGAAAGCCGATTTCCGTTTCATGCTCAAGAACCGCGGCGCCATGCTGGCTAAGGGCTTTATCGCCGGGATCCAGTTTGAAGAGCTGTTCCGGGACGGACTCTTTTTTGAGATGGCTTCCCACGAAAACGAGATGGCAAAGATCTTAAGAAACGGCATCCGGGAACTGGGGTATTCCTTCTATTCCGATTCGCCGACGAACCAGCTGTTCCCCATTCTCCCCAACGGCGTAATCGACAAGCTGGAGCAGGAATTTTTATTCTCCCGCCAGTACGTGATCGACGATACCCACACCGCCGTCCGGCTGGTAACCTCCTGGGCAACCAAAGAAACGGAAGTGCATCGCTTCCTGGAAACCTTAAAGAGGCTTGGATAAGCCGGCGCTGATGATTCTCGTACCATTTGTTTACAGGATCTCCCGCCAAAAGACACCGTTTTTATTTGAGAACAGTTCGACTGAAAAAGGGCCGCGGCACAAAACGTGCAGCGGCCCTAACGCATCTCAAACGATTTCCTACTGCGCCAGATAATCGATGGCGATCTGCGCCAGTAAGGAAGCGCCTCTCCAGAGGATATCCTCATCCACGTCGAAGCGGCTGTTATGAAGCGGCCATACCTCCTGGCCTTCCTTCGCGGTTCCCAGCCATACGAAGCAACCCTTCTTTCTCTGCAGATAGAAGGAAAAATCCTCCGCCGGCATCGCCGGAAGCTTCACATCCTCGACCTCCGCTTCGCCGAACAGGGAGACTGCCGTCTTGCGGACCAAAGCCGCGTCCTCCTCATGATTTACGCAGGCCGGATAGCCGCGTCCGTAGGTAATGTCAGCCGTTGCGCCGGACTGGAGGCAAAGAGCATCCAGCTGCTTGCGGATGGAATCCTCGATCATATCTCTGGTGTCCTCATTTAAGGTACGCACAGTTCCGTCCAGTAAGCAGTCGCCGGCAATGATGTTGTACCGGGTTCCCGCGTTGATGATACCGAAGGTCACAACCGCGTTGTCCAGCGGATTCACCTTACGGCTGACGATGGACTGAGCGTTGACGATAAACTGAGCGCCCAATACCGCGGCGTCGATTCCCTGATCCGGCTTCGCGCCGTGGGCCGATTTGCCGTGGATGTTGATGGTGAAATGGTCGGTAGCCGCCATCAGCGGGCCTGCCTTAACGCCGATCTTTCCATGGGGCAGATCGGGCCAAACATGAAGGCCGTAAACCGCCTCCACATCATCCAGGAGCCCGGAATCCATCATCGCTCTGGAACCGCCGATGGGGGACAGCTCCTCAGCAGGCTGGAAGATCAGTTTTACGGTTCCGTGGATCTGGTCTTTTCTCTGGAGCAGAAGCTCGGCCGCGCCCAAAAGCCCGGTCATATGATTATCATGTCCGCAGGCATGCATCACGCCGTCGTTTCTTGACTTATACTCAACGTCGTTCATCTCCTGGATCTGCAGCGCGTCCATATCCGCCCGAAGCCCGACAACCTTGCCTTCCTTCGCGCCGTGGATAATACCGATCACGCCGTGGCCGCCTACGTTTTCAATTACTTCGTCACAGCCCATTTCCTTCAAATAAGCCGCAACCTTCTTGGAGGTCTCTACCTCGTTCTGGGAGGTCTCGGGATACTCATGAAAATCTCTTCTGATTTTAGAAAGCTTCGGCATCAAAGCTTTTGCTGACTCGACAATACTGCTCATCTGCTGTCCTCCTTTAAATTAATATAAGAAATTTTAAAGATAGGGAATCCGAACGCCGTCAGATTCCCTTTC
>DVFQ01000040.1 GCA_018713185.1 Candidatus Copromonas avistercoris (nom. illeg.)
GTCGCCGAGGACATCACAAACAACAGCGCCTGGAACTTGATCTGGAACTTGGCCCACTGGCCCCACTCCAGTTTCGCTCCCGCTAGCGCCCCCAAAAGTACGCCGGAAGTGGGCACGATCACATTGGTAAACGCGTCGCCTAACTGGAAGGCCACGCAGGCCACCTGCCGCTCCACGCCCACCAGATCCGATAACGGCGCCATGATCGGCATCGTAAGCGCCGCCTGGCCGGAGCCGGACACCACAAAGAAGTTAAACGCCGCCTGGAACATATACATAAACCATGCGGAAAGCACCGGCGGGAAACCCTGCAGCGCTTCGCTGATCCCATGAAGGATCGTGTTTAGCGCCGTCCCTTCCGTCGCGCTGGTCCCGCCTAACACAATGATGATTCCCTGGGCCATTCCCACGCACATGGCCGCGCCCAGAAGATCCGCCGCGCCCTTTTCAAAGGAGGTGGCGATATCGTTTAACTGCATTTGATTCAAATGGAACACGACTCCAATGATTCCCGATACCAGTCCCATAACGAAAAACTGGGAGGCGATCTCCGGAATATAGTAGCCCTGTGCAACGACGCCCCAAATGGTCCATACCATGCAGGCCGCCACCGTCAAAAGCACCAGCTTATGACCCAGCGTAAAGGGCGGCATCTCGTTCCCGTTCCTCTTAAATTCTTCCCGGTACTGGGCGTCGGACTCATACGCCACCGAAAGCGTCGGATTCTTTTTGATCTTCTGCGCGTACCGCATGGTAAATACGATTCCCACTACGGTAAACACGATCCACATGGGAACCCGAAACCAGGCGCCGGACATGACCGGGATTCCGGAAATTCCCTGCGCTACCGCAAGGCTGAAGGGATTCTGCCAGGAGGTGCCGAAACCGATCTGGGTCGCCACATAGGAACACATCATTCCGACGACCGCGTCATAGCCCATGGCGATAAACATGGGCACCAGGATCATCACAAAGGGAATCGATTCCTCGCCCATGCCGAAAATCGCTCCGCCCAAAGAAAACAGGGTCATCAAAATTGGGATCAGAAGAATTTCCTTCCCCTGGGTCAGATCGATCACCCGCATGATCCCGCTTTCCACCGCCCCGGTGCGCAGGACGATCCCGAAAGCGCCGCCGACCACCAGGATAAAGGCGATGATTCCTACGGCGGTTCCGTTCTTATCTCCGGTCGTCATGCCCTCGAACACGAAGTTTAAAATTCCCTGACCGCCGAAGCTTTCCGTCCCGAATAAGGGAGCGACCTTGGTGACCTTATCCCCGTTTTCATCCAGAATATACTGGAAGCTGTCCGGATCCAGCACCTCCCGGGTACGCTCCTCGCCATTCTGCATATAGGAGATCTCCATGGTATCATATTTCCCCAGCGGCACGAACATGGTCAAAACCGCCGCGAACAGGATCACGAAGAAAATAATAATGTAGGTATGCGGCATCTGAAACCGCTTTTTCTTCTTTTCCATACTCTTTACCTCTCTTCTTTTGTTTTTTTGCAATCTTACAAACTATAGCACACTTTTCCCTTTCCGTCACCAAATTATCCGAATTTTCTCCGGAATTTTTCCGAGAGTTTTCCAGAAATTTTCCGATAATTTTTTCAGAAGGGTTTTCATCCGTCCGAACCGTCCAGGATCTCGTTTACAGCCGCCAGGTAGTCCTCCATCCGTACGGCCTTCATCAGACGCTTCCCCGCCTTTTTCTTTTCTGGGAATGAAAGCAGCAAATAGCTCCAGATCTCCTTCATTTTAAACAGCACATTTCGGTCCCCGCTCATCTGCTCCCGGTAGCTTAAAAGGAGTTCGTCATGGAACGCCCGAAGCCGCCCGAACATCCTATCCGCCGGACGTCCGCTCTCCTGATATCCGCTCTCCTGGTGCCCGCTCCCCTGACTCGGTTCTTCCTTACTTCCCCATTTTCCGCTCTTCTCAATTTCCGACAGCCGCTTTGCAAGCGCCGGATCCTGGATCAGTCCACGGCCCAGCATAACCGTATCCACCTTCGGGAATTCCTCCCGGAACCGGAAATAAGCCTCCTCCGAAAATAGATCCCCATTATAAACCAATGGATTTTTGCTTTCCGAAAGCGCCAGCCGGAACGCGTCCCAGTCGGGATGATTTTTATAAAAATCCTTCCGCACTCGGGGATGGATAATCAATTCCTTTAATGGATAGCGGTTGTAAATTTCCAACAGCCGCGGCCACTCCGCCGGCGACTCCAGGCCGATCCTGGTCTTTACGGAAGCCAAAAGCCCTTCCCTGACGATTAGCGGATCTGAAAAAACACGGTCAAAAAAGCGGTCCAGCGCTTCCGGTTCTCCCAAAAATCCAGAACCTTTTTTCTTTGCCGTAACCGTCCCGGAGGGACAGCCCAGATTAAAATTGATTTCTCTATATCCGTAGTCCGCAAGGCGGCCGGCGGCGCTTAAAAAATCCTCCGCCCGGTTGGTCAAAAGCTGCGGGATCACCGGCGTATCCTGATTGTTTTCCGGCAAGATATCCCTAAGCTCCTTCACGCTCATTCCCTGCCCGGGCCCCGGCGACAAAAAGGGCGTAAAATAAGCGTCTGCGCCTCCGAAATATTTCCAGTGCAGATTTCTGTAGGTATAAGTCGTAATCCCCTCCATGGGGGCAAAATAAATCCTCATAACACGCTCCCGATATCATTGACTTTTATTTCGCCAAAAATCATATCACAAAACCCCCGGCAGGAAAAGAACCTTTGGAGGGAAAAGCGCCTTATACAGAAAAAGAACCTTCGGCAAACTCTTGTCCTGTCCGGACAAAAATCTTATAATAGAGAAAGATGGAGGTGTTGATTATGGATGAATTAAAGATACATGAATTATCACTGCAATTTCCTCATGATAAAGAGATGCTGATCCGTTTTCTGAACCGGAATGGTTTGGTTTTTGAGGAGGATATCGAAGCCGCCTACGGGATCTTTACTCCCGAAGACGAGCTGGCCGGATGCGGCTGCTGCGCCGGAAACCTCTTAAAATGCTTCGCTGTGGACGAAAGCCTCCGGGGGCAGAACGCTCTTGGGAGCCTGATCTCCCGTCTGACGGAAAACCGTTTCGCGGCCGGATACTACGACCTGTTCGTGATCACCCGTCCGGAAAACCGGGTTCTCTTTACCTCCTGCGGTTTTTACCCCCTGGCGGAAACCCAGTCCGTACTGATGCTGGAAAACAAAAAGAACGGCCTGGACAGCTATTATAAAAAATTCGAGGCCGACGGCGCGCGGTTGAAAAGCGGCGCTATGAACGACGGCGTCGGCTGCATTGTCATGAACTGCAATCCGTTTACAAAGGGACATCAGGAGCTGATCACCTATGCGGCCTCCAAGTGCAGCTTGCTCCATATTTTTGTCGTAGAGGAAAACCGCTCCATGTTCCCCTTTGCCGACCGTTTCCGGCTGGTGCGGGAAGGAACCGACCATATTCCCAATGTACTGGTCCATCCCTCCGGCCCCTATATGATCTCCAACGCCACCTTCCCCACCTATTTCTTAAAAAAGGGCGAGGACGCGGCCAGGATCCAGAGCGAGCTGGACATCACGCTTTTCGCTTCCAGGATCGCTCCCCTTCTGCATATTACGAAACGCTTCGCCGGGGAAGAGCCCTTCGACCCGGTTACCAGAAGCTATAACGAGGCGATGGTGCGTCTGCTGCCTCAGTATGGGATCTCCTTTATCCGGATCGCCAGGTTTACCACCGGCGGCCCCCAGGATGAGATCATCAGCGCCTCCCGCGTCCGGAAGCTTTTAATGGAAGAAGGCGTAACCGAGAAGCTTTTATCCTTTGTGCCGCCCTGTACGGCGGAATATTTAAAGAAAAATCAGGCGCTCTGGAAAAAAACGGCAGAGCAGGAAGCAATACGCGGCGGAGACGGCCATGAAGCTATCTGATGTGATCTGCGGCGTTCCCATTTCCGCCGGGGAACAGGAGGAAGCAAAAAGGCGGCGTGAGCTTCGGATCCGTCAGTTTTTAGAAGAGGGGCCAATATGCCTGATCCGTCTGACCCTAAATATTATCGGGCCGGTAAAGTCCTTTCCCATGGCGCTGGACGCCTTTCATGAAGGCGTTTGCGCCATCCGGCGGGAGCTTTCTTCTTTTTCTTTCGAGAAACTTGACTGCTCCCCTGGCGCGATACCTGACGGTTCCCCCGCTGTGAAACCGGGGGATCATCCCGGCGGGGAACCTGGCGAAACCAGCCGGGACGGCGCCGGCTTCGTCTTCCGGGAATTTAAGGAAAACACAGGAGCCGAAGGGTATTTTCTGCTTTTTGAAAAAAGCGGCTCCGAAGGCTTGGCAAAAACTGTAAAAAAACGGATGATCTCCATTGAAGAAAATCATCCGCTGGGCCGCCTGTTTAATATCGACGTCTTTTCTCCGGACGGGAATCCCATCTCCCGCGGGCTTTTGGGCCTCGGCTCCCGTTCCTGCCTGGTCTGCGGAGAACCAGCGGCCTCCTGTATCGAAAAAAGAGCCCATTCCACGGAACTCATCCTTTGGCGCACCGTGCAGATTTTAAATGATTTTTTCCGCGGAAAGGCCGCGGACTTAGCCGCCGCCTGTGCGGTTCGGGCTCTTTTATACGAGGTATCGGCGACGCCGAAGCCGGGGCTAGTGGACCGAAACAATTCCGGCTCCCACCAGGATATGGATTTCTTTACCTTTCTTGACAGCAGCGCCGCCTTGATTCCATGGTTCCGTGATTTTTTCTGTATCGGCTGGGACCACGCCTCCGATCCGGAGCCTCTCTTATTTTCTAGGCTGCGCTTCGCCGGAAAGCGGGCGGAAGAGCAGATGTTTTCCGCCACCGGCGGCGTCAACACCCATAAAGGGCTGGTCTTTTCCTTCGCGGTTCTCTGCGGAGCCCTCGGACAGATCCATGCCCGCCGTCCCCTTCCGCTGGATGGCAGACAGGTCATCGACGCCTGCTGGAAGCTTGGACGCTGCGCCTTGGATGATTTCCAGAAAACCGGCGAAAAAGAGCCGCAAGGAGGACAGCGTGAAACCAATGGAGAACAATGCCGCAGACGCTACGGCCTCTTGGGCGCCCGGGGAGAAGCGGCCGCCGGATTCCCCTCCGCTCTGCGCTATGGACTTCCCGTACTGAAAAAGCGGCTGGCGAAGGGGGATCCGCTGAATGACGCCGCCATTTTTTCCCTTCTGTCCCTGATCGCCTCCGTTGACGATACCAACATGATCCACCGGGGCGGATTTGCAGCCGCCCAGGACAGAAAAAAAGAAGCCATGCGGCTTCTTTCCCAGCTGACAAACGAAAATTTTCATGACGCTCTTAACGCTCTGGATTCCTCCTATATCCGAGAGAATCTAAGCCCCGGCGGCTGCGCGGATCTCCTGGCGGTCAGCCTGATGCTCTGCTTTTTAGAGCAAAGCGGCCTCGTGGACGCTTTTTATTGAAAACGATTCACAAGCCTGATCTTCTGTTCCCATTCTCACAGAGCCGTTCCCGGAACCGGCGCACGGCTTCTGTAATAGAATCCGCGCCCAGGATCCCGCCGGCCACTGCCAAGCCGCTGGCCCCCAGTTCCAGCGGCCGGCCGCAGTTCTCCGGCGTCAGCCCGCCGATGGCCACGTTGGGAATGGGAGCCGCTTTTAAAATCTCCAGATACGTTTCCTCTTTGATCGGCAGCGCCTCCGGCTTGGTGGAAGTGGCGTGCCAGGCTCCGCTGCCAAGATAATCCGCCCCCATTTCAAGCGCCCGTCTGGCCTGCTCTTTTGTTTTCGCCGTAGCTCCTACAATAAAATCCGGCCGGCCGCATTCCGCCGCCAGCCGCTTTGCCGCGTCCACCGGCACGTCCTCCTGTCCAAGATGAACGCCGTCCGCTCCGGAGAGAAGAGCGATGTCCAAGCGGTCGTTGACCAGGAACAGCGCGCCGGTCCGCTTCGCCTGCTCCTTAAGCCACAGGGCATCCTCCAGATACCTGGCAGAGGTTACATTCTTTTCCCTTAGCTGCACCAGATCCACTCCGGCCGCGAGAGCCTCCAGGATCTTTTCATCCCCCAGCTTCCGGTCCGCGATCAAGTACAAAATTCCTTGTCTTTTCAGCCTCATGATCCTTCTCCATCGTTCTCTTAAATCTCAAGCCACTCTTAGGCTCCCAGTATTTTCTTAGATTCCCAATATCTTCTTAAATCTCCAGCATCCGCTTTAGGCAAGCTCCAAATTTTTCTTCCTCCGGCATACCGAGTACGTCCAAAAGGCCGGCTTTATGGGAACCGTAACCTTTTTCCTCCTGGCATTCCTCCGCAAAGGCCATAAGCGAAAGCGCCGCCGCCGCAAGCACCGCCATTCTGCGGCCGGAAATCCGGCGCGGCTCTTCTTTCTCCCGCGCCTTTTTTCCTTCCGCTGCCAGAAGCGCTCCCAAAATGGCGCCGGACGCGCAGCCGGTCCCTACGATCACCACCGGACGGGCGGAATCATGGAGTAAGGACAAACAGCGCATGGAATCCGGCGCGTTTCCCATAGAGTCCTCCAGCCATAGGATCCGGTCCCGCTTTCCAGTTTCCGCGATCACCAGGTTCCGGCCCCGCGCCGCTTCCCGTGAAAGATACCGGAATGCCTCCTGTTCATGGGAAAACTCGCCGATACTGTCCACCCCGTCATGGGCCAGCGCGCCTGTTAAGAGAGTATGGATCTCCGAGCTGTTTCCCTTTAAAACCCCGGACCAGGGAATCGAAAGAAGCTCTGCCATCATTTCTCTCCGATACGCGGACGCCCCGGCCCCCACCGGATCAAACATCACCGGAATTCCCTTTTTCGCCGCCGTTTCCAGCGCCAGGCGGCAGGACAGAAACTTCTCCTCCGACGGCTGTCCCATATTGACGGCCAGTCCGTCCGCCGATCCGGTGATCTCCTCCATCTCCTCTTTCGCCTGTGCCATCAGCGGCCGCCCGCCGGCGGCGGAGATCGCGTCCGCGCATAGCGCCGCCGTCACGTAGCTGGGGATCATATGGAGAAGGGGGCGGATTTCTTTAAGCTCTCTCACCGACCGCAGGATCTCCTCCCGGACAGTCTCCGCTTCCAATTTTTTTTCTTTCATCGAATTATGCCTGCTTTCATGCACCTGTTTTCTACAACTGCTCTCGTCCGAAGCACTCAGGAATCGCGAAGCAGTGGTTCACCGGCCCATTTCCATGTCCCAGCTTCGGATCCGCCTTAAGAGCCCCTCTTAAATACCATCTGGCACACTCCACCGCTTTCGGAAGCTTCCAGCCTGCCGCTAAACCGCAGGCAATGGCAGAGGATAAGGTACAGCCTGTTCCGTGGGTATTCTCCGTTTCGATCCGCTCGCCGGAAAACCAAACGGCCTCCCCCTTCTCGCCAAGGCAATCGTCCGCACCATCCAAAAGGTGGCCGCCCTTTACTAAAACCGCCGTTCCAAAATGCAGGGACAACTCCTTTGCCGCCTGCTCCATGTCATCTTTCGACCGGATCTTTCGCTCCGACCCGTCAGTACATTTTTCACCGGCGGCGTGTTCCTGGCCAACTACATTTTCCTGTCCGGCGGCACGCTCCAGCCCGGCAATGGCAAGCAGGGCTTCCGTCTCCGGAAGATTGGGCGTCAGCACCGTCGCCAGAGAATACAGCTCCTTTGCCGCCTCCCCAGCCGCCGAATCCTTTGCCAGCGAGTAGCCGCTGGTGGATACCATGACCGGATCCACCACCACATGGGCCGGCTTATACCGCTTTAATGCCTCTGTTACCGTACGAACGATCTCCGGCGAAGACAGCATCCCAATCTTAACGGCGTCGGGCATGATATCGGTAAAAATCACCTCTAACTGTCCCGACAGATACTTAGTATCCGGTTCGCAGATGTCAAACACGCCCTTTGTGTTCTGAACCGTCAGAGCCGTTATGGCGCTCATGCCGTACATTCCATAAGCGGTAATCGTTTTTAAATCCGCCTGGATCCCGGCCCCTCCGGAGCAGTCGGAACCGGCAATGGTCAATACCTTCTTCATTACGATTCCAGAACCCCCTTCAGATAATTCATCGCATGGCTCTTTTCAAGAGCGGCCACAAGGATCGCCGCCATTACGGTTCCGCAAGCCGTACTCATAAAGAACGGTATTACATACGTAAACAGCGCAGCCTCGCTGTTCCCCATGATCAGAACCGCCACCGGATAGCAGAGCATTCCGCCTAAGAGCCCGGTTCCCACAACCTCGCCGATGTAGGTAAGAAGAAGCTTTCCCGTCTTCTGATAGATCAATCCGCATAGCAGCGCTCCGACCATGCTTCCCGGAAACGCCAAAAGGCTTCCGGTTCCCATCAGATTCCGGATAAAGGACGTGCAGAAAGCCGCCATTACGCCGTAAACCGGCCCTAAAAATACCGCGCAGACCACGTTGACAAGATGCTGGATCGGATAGCATCTGGACGCTCCGATGGGAATGGAAAATCCGGACATGACCACCGTTAAGGCCACCAGCATCGCCGCCGTTGCCGTTTTCTTTACTGTAAGTTTCATAGGTCAAGACTCCTCTCTATTCATCAAAAATACTTACGATCTCGCCATCAAGAATACGGTTCATATTCTTCACCGCACAGAAGTTGCCGCACATGGAGCAGGTATCCTCCTTCTCCGGTTTTGCCTCAGCCCGATACCTTCTGGCCTTCTCCGGGTCGATGGAAAGCTCAAACATCCGCTCCCAATCCAGATTCTTTCTCGCCAAGCTCATTTCATGGTCCCATTCTCCGGCGCCGCGGATTCCTTTTGCCAGATCCGCCGCGTGAGCCGCGATCCGGGACGCGATGATGCCCTCCTTCACATCCTCCAGATTTGGAAGACGAAGATGCTCCGCCGGCGTTACATAGCACAGGAAGGAAGCGCCGTAAGCCGCCGCGATCGCTCCGCCGATGGCCGCCGTGATATGGTCATATCCGGGCGCCACATCCGTTACCAGCGGCCCCAACACATAGAAAGGCGCGCCCTTGCAGATTTCCTTCTGAATCCGCATATTGGCCTCGATCTGATTTAACGGCATATGGCCCGGCCCCTCAATGATCACCTGCACATCCTTTTCCCAGGCCCGTCTTGTGAGTTCGCCCAACGTCACCAGCTCCTCGATCTGGGAAATATCGCTGGCGTCCTCAATACAGCCCGGACGGCAGGCGTCTCCCAGACTTAAGGTTACGTCATATTTGCGGCAGATTTCCAGGATATCGTCAAAATGCTCGTAGAATGGATTCTCCTTCCCGGTCATCTCCATCCAGGCAAAAATGATCGAGCCGCCTCTGGAAACAATATTGGTCAGACGCTTATTGGCCTTGAACCGCTTCGCCGTATCCCGGTTGATTCCGCAGTGGATCGTCATAAAATCCACGCCATCCTCCGCGTGCATCCGCACAACATCCAGCCATTCCTCGGTGGTAATCTCCTTCAATGCCTTGTGGTAATAAACAACGGCGTCGTAGATCGGCACTGTCCCGATGATTGCCGGGCACTCCGCCGTAAGCCGTCTGCGGAACATCTGCGTATCTCCAAAAGAGCTGAGGTCCATAATCGACTCCGCCCCCATATCCACCGCGTTCTTTACCTTCTCCACCTCAACGTCCAAGTCCTTGCAGTCCCGGGATGTACCCAGATTCACGTTAATCTTTGTCTTTAACATGGATCCGATGCCGTTAGGATCGATGCAGGTATGGTTTTTATTGCAGGGGATCGCAATCTGCCCTTTGGCCACATATGCCCGCACCTCTTCCGGCGTCATCCGCTCCTTCTTTGCCACCAGCTCCATTTCCTTCGAGATAATGCCCTGTCTGGCCGCATCCATCTGTGTCGTATAGCTCATAACTTTCTCCTTCCCTGAAAAATATTTTCTGTAAGAGCAAAGCGCCCTAAGAAACAAAAAAGCGTACCCGTTTTGGATACGCTCCTGCTTTTCTTTGCACGATCAAACTTGCATTTCCTACGCCGGCATTATCCGTATCAGGTTCCAAAGGTCGGAATCGATCCTGCATTCCCTCTCAGCCTGCCGCGGCAAGCTCCCT